>CAYILT010000314.1:0-3496 GCA_964364055.1 uncultured Nitrospiraceae bacterium
GCGAGCACCGCTTCGAAGCCCTCCTTCTCCAGGGCCTTCTTCAGCACCCACCGGCCGCTTTCTTCGTCATCTACTATGAGAATTCGTTCACTCATGATTATTCTTTGCCTTGTGCATTAGCGATAGTCATTTTCCGCATTCGGTCAAATGCGGAGTAATAAAACAATGCCTGGCATCCATTGTTACTTTTTTCTTGCTGTTTTGATCGATGAAACAACGATCGCCAGTATCTCGTCAGCCTCTGTCATTAAAGCCTTCAATTTTTCTTGATCCACAACATGTGCTTCAATAAGAAGTTCCATCCAGAATATTGTCTCGTCCGCCTCTTCCTCTACCACACCCATTTTTGCAACAAAGTCTGCTGTTGATCTCGCCCTGCAGGCAGAACGATAATTTGCCGCTACAGATGTCCCGGAGCGCAGCAACTGCCTGCCTATCACGTCAGAAGTCTTTCCCTTTGGGAGCGCTTCAACCAGCCGAATGACCCTCAGTGCGAATTTCTTTGTACGATCTTTGAGGTTATCGTATTTCATCTTTATTCCGCACTCCGCACTCCGCATTCCACACTCGGCTTTCCGCACTCCGCACTCCGCATTCCGCACTCGTCACTCGCTTCATCCCCCCAGCGGAAGATACACGCTGAAGGTCGTCCCCTCTCCCTCGCGGCTGTCCACCCGGATGGTCCCGAGGTGCTCCTGCACGATCTGGTACGAGAGCGCCAATCCCAGCCCCACGCCCTTGTCCTTGGTCGTGAAGAAGGGAGCGAAGATGTCCTGCAGGTGCTCCTGCTTGATCCCCGGGCCGGTGTCACTGACCTTCACCATCATGAGCCGGTGTTTTCTGCCGTCAGCCTGGACGCTCGTGAACATATCGGACATGCGCGTCACCACCGTGAGCTTGCCGCCCGACGGCATGACCTCGACAGCGTTCTTGATGAGGTTCAGGAACACCTGAATGAGCTGGTCCCGGTTCCCGATCACCTCCGGCAGGCTCGGATCATACTCCCGTGCAAGCACGATAGTATTCAGCCGGGCAGGCTCTTCGTACAGCAGGAGCGCCCTGTCCAGGATGCTGTGGATATTAAAAGTGCCCGTCTCACGGGGTTTCACCCGGGTAAAGTCCAGTATCCCCTCGAGCACGCCGTTCAGCCGGTCCGCCTCCTTCAGAATCACGTCAAGATACTCGGTGAGCCCCCCACCGGCAATAGGGGCGGTCCTGAGCTCGGACTTCAGAAGCTGGGCCGCGCCGCGTATCCCGACCAGGGGGTTCTTGATCTCGTGGGCGATGCCGGCGGCGATCTGGCCGATGGCGGCCAGCCGGTCCGCCCTTCGTACGCGGTCCTTCAGGTCCTGGACACCGCTCTGGTCACGCACCGTAAGAATCACGCCCTGGGGCCGGCCTTCCGCATCGGGAAGAACGCTGCTCACCAGTCCGACCGGCAGGGGCTGCCGATGCCTGGCCGAAAGCCCGGCCTCATAATCCGAATGGGATCTTCCCGTTGCCAGGGTCTTTTCGATCTGGGACACGACCGCGGGATTCTCGGCAAACACGTTCCGGCTGACCTGGCCGATCGCGTCGGCGGCGGTGATGCCGGTCATTTCCTCGATGGCACGGTTCCAAATGATGATGTTCCCGCTTTCATCGGTCACTGCCACGCCGTCGACGATCCCGGAGAGGATATCGGCGGTAAGATCGTTGAACTGAGGACTCAGACGATGCATAACCTATTGATAGCACAATATATTTGAGTATTCAAGGTAATTTATGATATAACAGTGCGGAATGCGGAGTTCGGAGTGCGGAATGAAATCAAAATCAGTTCGCTTGTTGACCTGCTTAAGAAGTTACTCCGCACTCCGCACTCGCCACTCCGCACTTAAATTGCTCCGCAATTACCTATGCTTGATACTCGCCTACTATTCGTCACCGTGGTCTGGGGCGTCAATTTCGCCTTCGTGAAATTCGCGCTCACCGACTTTCTCCCGCTCAGCTTCACCATCGTGCGTTTCTTTGTTGCCGCGCTGTTCCTTATCGGCGTCATGTTCGCGACAAGGGAGCCTTTCGCGATCGAACGGCGGGACCGTCTTGCGATCGTGAAGCTCGGCTTTATCGGCATCACCCTCTACAATATTTTCTTTATGTACGGCATCAAGTACACCACGGCTTCCCACTCGGCGCTGTTCATCTCGTTGTCCCCCCTGTTCGCCGTGCTGCTCCAGGCAAGGACGGGAAAAGAACGTCTCACGCGGGGCCTCGCGCTCGGACTGCTCCTTGCCTCGACCGGCGTGTACCTTGTCATCAGCGGCCGCCATGGCGGCCTCAGCTTCACCGCATCAGGCCTCACCGGCGACCTCTTGACGCTGTGCGCCTCGGTGCTGTGGGCGCTCTATACCCTGAAGGCGAAACCGCTTCTGGAAAAGTATTCCGCGATCAAGATCACGGCCTGCAGCATGGCTGCCGGAAGCGTCCTCCTTCTTCCCATCGGCCTCCACGAACTCCTCAGGCAGTCGTGGACCTCCGTTTCCCCCCAGTCATGGGCGGCCTTCGGCTTCTCCGCGATCGTCTCGGCAGGCATCGCCTTCAGCCTCTGGTACCAGGGCGTGAGAAGGATCGGTGTCACACGCACTATCGCCTATCACTATCTGGTCCCCTTTGTAGCCGTCGTGTTCGCAGTCCTTTTCCTGGGCGAGCGCATCACGCTGCTCCAGGTCGCCGGCGGCTGCGCCATCATCGGGGGCGTCTACACGGTGCAGCAGAAAGATCAGAAGGTAGGAACGTAAGAAGGTAGGAAGGTACGAAATTACTCTTTCCCTCCTGACCTTTACTCCGAACTCCACACTCCGCATTCCGCACTATCTTAATGCGTATACCCCGCCTCGCCGTGCTGGGTGAGGTCCAGTCCCTCGGTCTCTTCATCGTTCGTGACCCTCAGTCCCATCGTCGCATCAAGGACTTTGAACAGGACCATGCTCACCGTGAACGAGTACGCGGCGATCAGCAGGACCCCGCCCGCCTGGACGGCGAGCTGCCGCGGGTTCCCGAACAGCAGGCCGTTCGCCCCGCCGGAATTGATCGCCGTGGAAGCGAATACCCCGGCCATGATGGTGCCCAGGGTCCCTCCCACCCCGTGAACACCGAAAGCGTCCAGAGAGTCATCATAGCGGAACTTCACCTTGGCGTTCAGGGCCGTGTAGCACAGCAGGCCCGCCGCGATGCCTATCACGAGCGCGGGCATGGGGCCCACGAATCCGGCCGCGGGAGTGATCGTTGCCAGGCCGGCTATGGCGCCTGTTGCCGCGCCGAACATCGTCGGTTTCCCGCGGTGATACCACTCCACCGCTGTCCAGGTAAGGGTAGCCGCGACCGCGGCGGTATGGGTGGTGACGAAGGCCATGGCGGCGAGCGCTCCCGATGACAAAGCGCTTCCCGCGTTGAACCCGAACCACCCGAACCACAGGATGCCGGCGCCGAGCACCGTCATCGGCAGGTCATGGGG
>CAYILT010000315.1:0-3449 GCA_964364055.1 uncultured Nitrospiraceae bacterium
AATGCTTACTGGACCCCGGTTGTCACCGGGGAGACGACTTTTTACGAACCCATCACCCTTCAGCGGATAAAATCCTGGGTGAAGGAGTTCTGCCGCGGCGGCTTGAGGCTGGCCAACTACCGCTTCGCCACTGTTTCCTGCACCACGAGCACCTTCTTGACCGCAGACTGCGCCAGCAACCCGGCGTTCAGCGCCATCAGGATTGCGGTCGTGGACTCCGAAACGGGCTTCCCGGCCTTCGCCGTAACCGGCTTGAATGCCGCCGCCGCGGGCTTCGCGGCCTTGGCCTTCTTCGCGGCTGCTGTCACGTCCTTCACCGTGAATCCCTTGGCCTTGCTCAACACAAGAGAAAGCTCGGCTGCGATGTCCGCGCCGTCCTTGGCCACGCCCTCAGGGTCCTGCGCCGGGGCAAAGGTCTTCTGGCTGCCGTAGGTCGTAACGATCGTTCCTCCCCGCTCGTACAGCGCCGCCATGGGCAGCACCACATCGGCCTTTTCGGCAAGCGGCGTCAGGTGGCTCGTCTGGACGACGAGGAAGTCTGATTTCAGGTCCGCATCGGGAACGTTACCCGCGACAAAGAGCGCCTTCATGCCGGACCGCATGTCCGCGTAGCCCTTGCCGGTCTTCTTGATCGTGGCGAATCCCGGTCCCAGGTCGGACAGGCATCCCATCTGCATCACGCCCAGGGCGTTGGCCTCGGGCATGAGCGGAAGCACGCCGGCGTTTTTCAGCAGCGCGAGGTTCAGGGCCTGGAGCGACGCCTCTTCGCTGGCCGAGATGCCCGTGCCGATGACGACAACGGGGTTCTTCGCCGCGGCATATACCTTGGCGGCAAGAGTGATCTGCTCTGCAGGAACGCCCGACGCAGAAGCGGCCGCGTCAACGGTCACGAGCGACTTCTTCAGGGCATCGAGGCCTTTCGCCGACGGGGCAGCGCCTTCGGCAAGCGCCGCGGACATGAGGCCCGCGAGCAGCGCCGTGTCGGTCCCGGCCTTGAGCTGAAGCAGGATGGCGTTCGCGTGATGGGCGAGGTCCGTCTTTTCCGTGCTCACCACGATCACCTTGGCCCCTGCCTGGGCACGGCGCCGGATCATCACATCCGCTTCCTGCATGGTCTGCTTCTTCTGAGACGGGTCGGCGCCGATGACGACCACGGCGTCAGCCGTGTTCAGGTCGGCCTGGGACGCAATGCCGATTCCGGCATCTCCGTACACCGCGCGCAGGGCGCTGATCAGACCGCCCGCGTAAGCCGAGGCCGTCGTGTCGATGTTGGCGCTCCCGGTCACGTCGCGTGCGAGGGACTGCACCGCCATGGCTTCCTCGTTCGTGAGCGAGCCCGAGGCAATGAACCCTGCGTTGGCGCCGGCCTTCTTCAAGCCGTCGGCCGCGATCTTGAGGGCTTCGCTCCACGTCGCGGGCACGAGCTTCTTGCCTTCCCGCTTCATCGGGGTCGTGACGCGGTTCGCCGAGCGGTGCGCGTCGAAGCCGAACCGGCCGATCACGCAGATGTAGCCGTTATCTTCCTTCGTGTTCACCTTGACGATCTTGCCGTCCTTCTTGCTCACCACCACGCTGCAGCCGGAGCCGCAGGCGGTGCAGACCGACTCGAACTTTGCGAGGTCCCACTCCCGGCCGTGCTGCCAGCGGTCGCGCTCCATGATGGTGTTCACGGGACAGGCGTCGATGCAGCTTCCGCAGAAGGTGCAGCCGGACTCGTGAAGCGGCCTGTCCAGGGCCGTCGAGACCTTGGAGGTGATGCCGCGGCCCATGAAGTCGAGCACGTTCGTGTTCTGCTCCTTGCAGACCCGGACGCACCGGCCGCAGAGAATGCAGTAGTTGTTGTCGATGGTGATGAAAGGGCTCCGGTCGTTCAGCGGGTAGTTGAAGCTCTTCCTGCCGAACGAGGATTCCTGGATCTTCAGATCGGCGGCATAGCGCTGGAGGTCGCAAGTTCCGGCCTTGGGGCAGGTCATGCAGTCCAGGGGATGGAAGGACAGGACCAGGTCGGTCACGAACTTCCGGATCTCCTCCACCTTGGGGGTCTTGGTCTGGACCTTCATGCCCTCCTTGGTGCGGGTCGTGCAGCCGGTGACCGGGGTCTTCAAACCCTCGATCTCCACCATGCACATGCGGCAGGCGCCCACGCCGCGAAGCTCCTTGATATGGCAGAGGTTCGGGATGTGGACCCCCACCGTCGCCCCGGCGTCCACCAGCGTCATGCCCTCGGGCACCTGGTACGCCTTACCGTCGAATTCCATGTTCACCATCTTCGTCGTCATAGCAGCCTCCGGTATAACAACTAAATTCGTAGAAATTCCGTCTAACGGTTACGATGCCCGTTTCGTTGTTCGTCCTGCGTCATTCGTGCTTGCCGCTCCACGTTACCGTTTTACGATACGGGCCTCGTTACCGAACTCCTCTCATAACCGTAACTACTTCCCCGGCGATATCGTCTCGGCCATGTCATGAATGGAGCAGACCGGGGCCTTGCCGGTCGGCCTGCCGTTGACATCGCAGGTGCAGACCAGAGTCCGCACAGGCTCCTTCGCAGCCGGTTCGCGCTCCTTCTCCACCACGATGACCGCCCCCTCGGGGCAGACCTTGATGCATTCTCCGCAATGCGTGCAGCGGCGCTGCCGGATGCGGTAGGGCGTGAACCCTCCCTTGTATGCCACCGCCTTCTGGCCTTCGATGGCAAAATCCTTGCAAACCTCGCGGCACTTGTCGCACATGGTGCATCTGGACGGCTCGATATCGTAGGTCACGAGGGCCGGGCACTCGCGGTGCGAGCAGATGCCCGAAACATGGCGGTGCAGGTCGTCCTTATGCTGGGTGAGGAATGCGGCCAGGATGTCGGCGTGGTCCTTGCCCTTCTTGCACATGCCGCCGTCCTTCACGTCCCTGGCGATGCGCTCCAGGAGCGCGACATGCTTCGGAGCGCCCTGGCCGGCCTGGATGGCCTCGATGATCTTGATGGCATCGAAGACGCCGATCTTGCACGGGTGGCATTTGGAGCACATGCCGTCCTTGGAGGGATCATTATAGAAGAACGCGAGCTTGAGCCGGGTGCTGTTTACGGGGCACTTACTTTCCTGCTTTGACATGGGCCCCTCCTTTTTCGACGACAATGGCCTGCGTGGGGCAGACGCCGTAACACGCCTTGCACTTGGTGCAGTAGTCCTGGTCGATGTAGAACCGGTCGCGGAGCTCAACGACCGCGTCGAAGGCGCAGGCCGTCTTGCATAGCCCGCAGAGGATGCAGTGCTCGGGCCGGATGCGGAATATGCCCAGGCCCTGGCACTGCTTGGCGCGGCAGAACTTGTCGCGTACGTGTTCCTCGTATTCCTCGCGGAAATACTTGATGGTGGAGAGCACGGGGTTCGGCGCGCTGTTCCCGAGGCCGCAAAGCGAACCGGCGACGATCAGCTTGCCCATCTTCTAGAGCCGTT
>CAYILT010000316.1:0-3410 GCA_964364055.1 uncultured Nitrospiraceae bacterium
CTAAAGCAGGACAAGACCTTGACAGGATAACAGGATTGACAGGATTTTCTAAAGCTTTTATCCGCCGTTATCCTGTAATCCCGTCAAAATAACGCTTTGGTTCCTGCTTGTCCGGGTTAGAATAATTCGATTTTTTATTTTATCCGCCTTTATCATACGTTGATCCGCTTCTTCAGTGTCCAAATATTTTTTCGAGGATTACTGTCATTCTGGCATGTCCAGGTTGCCATACTACCGGGATTCTTCTCCATCAGAACGACTCCCAGGGATACCCGATGATGATCGTCGTCTCGATGCCCTCTCTTCCCGTCGCAACGTCCGCCCGGATCACCAGTCCGGAGGCCGTCACCATCCTGAAACCGGCGCCATACATAGGACGAGCGGTAGGTATCCCCGAGGTTTTCCCTCAGGTCGGCGGCGCTGCCGATCTCGTAGAAGGCCGCCACCTGCAGGAGCGTTCGCACGTCCTTGGCGATGAAGATGTCGAAGGGACACGCCTCCTCGGTCAGGGTCCACCGGACCTCGGTCCCGTAGAAGAGCGTGTGGGCGCCGGAAAACCGCTCGTTCGGGTAGGACCGCATGCGGCTCGTCCCGCCGAGGCCCGTCGCGGTCCCGAAGGTGTTCGCAGCGATGATGTTGTCGACGACATGCACGCAGTCCTCCTGCTGCCGCTGGTCGGTGATGGTGCTGCAGTTCAGTCCCTGCTGCTGCTCCACGGCCGCCCGGTCCGTCTCCCCCTTCCGCAGGACGTGCGCGTCGGACCGGAAATAGTTGAACACCCAGGTGCTCCGCTTTCCGAGAGGAAGATAGGCTGCCGCCTTGTATTCGATGCGGAAGAAGTCGGGATCGCTCGATCTTGTCGGCGGCGACCACCACCTGCTTACATCCAGCCTGACGCCCCGGCGCGGATCATAGTAATCGTCGGTCAGGTCTCCCCGCACGCCCAGCCCGTAGACCTTCGACCGCCACTTCGGGGAATCCTGGATCTCCAGGATCGTGTTCCGGTTCTGGTCCAGGACCTTGTCCAGCTCAGAGCCGATACGGTAGCCGCCCCCGTAGACCTCGAACAGCCGGTCGGCGAACGTTGCCGTGAGCCTGCCCCCGGCGAAGTAATAGTTGTTGAACTGGAGATAGGAGAAATCGTGCTTATCGGTCTCCATGCCGCGTTGTTTGAAGCTTGTGATTACGGACTTCCCGAAGTTCATGCCCGTGATGTCCAGGATGAGCGTCCGGGGGACGAGATGGATATCGGTGACACCTCCCCCTTCGCCCTTCAGCCCCCCGCCAGTACGAACCCGAAGACATCGGTATAGCTCCCGCCCAGGTTCATGCCGATGCCCATGATGCCGCCGCCCTCGCCCACGCCAGGGATGCTGTAGGGCATGGGGAAGACATAGTAGCCCATGTCGTTCATGAACTGGGGTTTCCGGCGGTCGGGAACGAGGTCGGTTTCAGCGAATCCATGCTGGGCCATGGCCAGGACGAGAAGCCCGGCCGCGCGGTATCGAAGAGATCGCATCACAGCGGCCGTCTTCTATCCTGCGTGGCGTTCGAGCAGGTCAAGATCCCGATCCTTGGAATAACACGTCTCTTTCCCCTCGTATCGGCATCAGGGAAAATATCTTTTCACGGTTTCACGGACTTCCTGCAGCCAGGCTTCCCGTTGACGCCCCGAACTCGTGACCATCACCCCGAACGTCCTGCGGTGGACATTCGTTGTTCCGCAAAGACCGAAAATGCAATTTCGCCAGATCGTTTCAAGGGGATCGCCGAACACTTCCTGTTCCCGGTCTGGTCGCGTGTTCGACGTATTGAACACCAGCGCCGCTTTTGCCTTCAGCAGCCCGGCCGGCACACCTTCGCCCGTGTCGCCTTCCCGGAACTCGTAGGCCACGCCGGGGCGTATCACCCGGTCGATCCATCCTTTCATGATCGCCGGCGGCTGTCCCCACCAGTTGGGGTGGACGATGATGATGCCGTCCGCACCGGCGATCTCCTCGCAGTGACCCTTGATGAGGGGTGACAGGACGGCATCCCTGGGCATCTCGTTTTCCGAAAGCACCGGATCGAAAGACTCCTCGTAAAGGTCATGATACATGACTGCGTGACCGTTGTTCATCAAGGTCTGGACAGCGGCCCCGGCTATCGAGTGGTTGAAGCTGCCCTTCTTCGGATGTCCGAGAATGATGGAGATCTTCATGCTGTTCCGGGGTCAATCCCTTTCGCTTCGCCGGTGACAAAGTGCTTTCTTGCCTCTTCCGCCAGGTCCTCGGGAAGATTCAGGATCAACTCGGACTGGAGCAGCTTCTGCAGGAAAAAGTCGTCGTTCCGGTAGTTGGGAGAGAGGTTCTGGCGGTTCACGATCTTGATAAGGCAGTGAAAACCGACGGTCTCGCCGCCTTTCGCCGAATAGAGGGAATAATTGAAGCTCAGGTGTCCGAGGGACTCGAACAGGGCAAGGACCTTCGAGATCCCGTCGCAGAGGTCCCGGAGGTCCCGTTCCGTAAGCTTCGCGAAGTCGCTCTCCTCCTCGTGGACCCCCATGATCTCGTTGCTCCCCAGCGGCGAGAATGAAGCGATCCAATGCCATCGGCCCTGCTGGGCGATATATCGCTCACCGGCCCTTTTCTCCTCGGTGATGAGGTCGGCAAAATACTCGGTCCCGTTCTCGACCAGATAGTTGCCCGAGGCCTGCAGAAGCCTTGCGTGGTAGGAATAGGGAACATCTCCCACGAGCATCTGCAGGTGAGGATGGACGAGGCTCGCGCCCGCGGGCAGGAGGTAGTTGGCGTTGACCGTCGCGAAGGAAGCGGTCACGTCGCGCTGATAGAGGTCCCGCAGGAACAGCTTGGCCGCCCGGAACCCGTCGCTGAGCATACGCGGTCCGAACTCCGAGAGCTTCAGGAAGTGCGCCTTCGAAAGGGCGATGACGGGATGATAGGTCGCAAGGGAGAACAGGTTGGCGAAGAGGACCGCCTCGCCCACTTCGATCCGGCCGCCGGGCACGATGTCGTCGGGATAGCGGGCCGTCTTCCGGCGGACGCTGTCGCCGCAGAAAATGCAGGTCTTGGCGGTCTCCGCGACAAGCCGCTCGATGAGCTCGGGGTCGTTCTGGCCGAAGAAGGCCTTCGCCTTGTCCTTGAGATAGGGGTTGTAGACGCTCGTGTCCCCGAGGAGCGGGTCCTTCCGGACCTCGACCCGGTGTTCTTCCTCGGCGAAATCGTTGAAGGGATTCAGGATCCTGAAGGTTGATCCGTGTCGTTCGAACTGGATGGCTGCCATGCGTCCCCTCCGGAGTACCGAGTCAATCTGTCGTTTCGCGAGTGTAGTGCTTCCAACGCTTCTTTAACATAAGCAGTCTCTCTTCTTGAAAAGAGGGGTCTTGCAGTCCTTCCCGAGCATTAGGTTCG
>CAYILT010000317.1:0-3407 GCA_964364055.1 uncultured Nitrospiraceae bacterium
CGGCGAACATGACCACGTTCACGCCGTAGGTGTCCCGCAGGTGTTCCAGCTCCGCCACCACGTTCTCGGCGCTCCTGCCCCGCCACTGACGTTTCCAAAATAGCTGCTGCGAGCAGAAGCTGCACTTCTGGCTGCATCCGCGCGAAGTGCTGACGATAGCGAGGACCGAATCCTTCATCGGTTTGTAGGTGTAGAGCGGCCAGTCCACGAGGTCCCAGGCCATGGGCAGGCTGTCCAGGTCGTGGATGAAGGGACGGGGCGGCGTGACCGTGACCATGCCGTCCCGGGAGAAAGCGATCGACCGGACCTTGGCCGGGTCTCCATCGCCCGCCAGGCAGTCCATGAGCTCAACAACGGTCTGTTCGCCCTCCCCCATGACGATGTAATCGACGGGATTGTCCGGATCCGTCAGGATCTCGTCATAGCAGTAGGTGGGATGGACGTTCCCGATGATGGTGGTGATGCGGGGGTCGACCTCCTTGGCGAGCCGCAGGACCTTGAGGCCGTCCACGATCTCGGCGGTAAATGCGGTCGTACCTACCACATCGGGCTTCTCCGCCTCGATCCGCTTCCGGATGTCATCGTAGGTGTGCCACGCGCTCATGGCGTCGTAGATCACGGGTTCGTGGCCCGCTTGCCGCAGGCTCCCCGCAAGATAGACAAAGGCAACGTTCAGCCAGACGCCAGCCGATTCGACGACTCCCGCGTGGTAGGGCGGGGTTATGAGGAGTATTTTTTTGTGTTTTTTCATAACAATTCGTTATATTAATCAATAACTACTGGAAAGTCAAAAGAATTATGCTGATGTCCGGCCTGGCATCGCTACCGGGAAAAGGCCATTGAATACTGCCACCAGGTCCCGAGGCCGGAAACCAAGAACAGCACGACATGCTTGATGATCAGTTTATACCGGAGACCACAGTGTTATGTCTTCCAGCGTTCCGAAATCCTGATCACTGGAAACAATATGTTTATTTCATTCGTAAATAAGTTGAAAAGCAACTACGGACTTCTGTCTCACGCAAAGCCGCCAAGCTCGCAAAGAAAATCAATGACAGAAACTTGAGAAAGACCGCTAGTTTTGGATGCGAAGACCTTAAATCAAGTTTCTGTTATTACGCCCTGTATTAACGGCTTGCCGATTATATGAGAGGTTTATCCTTTCTTTGCGCCTTTGCGTCTCGTTTAGAAGCGCCTACTTTTGGTTGCGCAAAAAAGGTATTTCATTGAGGAATCGCCGTTCTTTGTCCATGCAAGACAATAAAGTAATTTCAACTAAGATACGAAAGAGCCATATGTTTTATCCCCTTCCGCTCCATGAAATTTTTTAAGACTTCCCGGCATATAAACGCTCTAACTCCCGCAGCGACAGTCTGCCCTTAACGATCCCCGTGAAGCTTTCCGTGTGGCTCTTGCTGAGCGGTGAAATAATGATCCCCTCATCTGTCACCCTGACCTCAACCTTGTCTCCGGGACCGATGTGGGCCTTTTCCCTCGCCTCTTTCGGGATGACGATCCGACCCTTTTCCAGCATCCTGGCGATGACCATGAAAAACTCCAATACGGTTTATCGTTACGCTACCCCTCAATTACGCGAGCTGAACACCGCTCTCCCACGCCGCAAGCATAAGATCACCTGTCTTCCTGAATTCGGGATGGTCGCTGATATACGCACGAACTTCTTTACGGGTTTCAGCGATAGCATCAGCACTCCGTTCAATGGCCTGCCGGATGGCACCGGGGGTCAGAGAGAGATGAGTTATCCCAAATTGCTCCAAGATCTTGCGTGACCACCATTTCTTTGTTCCGGCAAGGGAAAGCGCCGGTACATCATTTCGGATATAAGCAGTCGTGGTCACCACATCATAGAGCGGCGCCAGCCACACGGACCCCGGCGCTTCGTACAATACCCCGAAATTTTTCAAATGAGCGTCGCCATTTCGCACCATGAGGGACAGCGCCAGCATTTCGAAAAACTGCTGCCGCGCCTGCGCCTGGTATTCGCCGGAAACAAAATCCCTGATGCTTCGCGCGATCCGTTCGTAACTGCTGCTGTACTTCTGGGAAGTTCCAACCCCCTGCAGGCTGCACATATCCTCAAATCCCAGAGACGCTCCGCCCGGCCCAAGATCAAAGCGCTTCATCACAAAGAGACCGCCGTTTTCAGCAAGATGGAACTCCGGTACCGGCAAACCAGCCCGCTTTGCAGCAGTCATGCAGAAAAACTCATTGGCCGCCAACTGCGGATAGTCATTTCCCCAGGCTTTGACGATATATCCCGCGGTGGTGAGGGCAGCCCGGTCCTTTGCATCAAGCATGACTTTCGGTTGTACGCCGGAAATACCTGACCGCAGAGAGTAGCGAGTCATAAGCTCTTGAAACAGCTCCGCAGTATCGGGGTACGTCAGGAGTTTTTCAAGAGATTCCGGAGATTCAGGGAGGCCCGGGGCCTCATCGCCAACGAGGGAAAAGCGGTTGCGTCCGATCTGGTTGCCGCCGGTGACCCGTAATACGGTGAGATCGTCGGCGCCGGCCACCTTGGCAACGACACGCCGTATTGCTTCCAGCAGCGCCCCCTCCGGCAGGTTCATTTGGAACACAGGATGAAGCTCCCGGCTGACCCAGCTTTCGAGTCGAACCGGCATGGTAAGCGACACCTGGGTAGATTCCGGCGTTGAAGGATCGTAGGCAAAAACATGGCGCAAGCCGCCCTCACGACGAAGCAACCCGGCCCGGTCTCCAGCCACCCAGACATCAAGGGTTTCAGATCCTGTCGTCACTTCTGCTCCTCCTGCAGTTCCTCAAGTGTTGGCGGAGAAGCAGCAGGGCGCACCCGAAGTTCCAGTCCAAGCGAATCCAGGATGCGGATCAGTCTCCTAACCCCGATCTCCTGTACGGTACCGGACTCTATCTGGCTGATCGTCGAACGGCTCATACCCAATCCCTTCGCAAGTTCCGTCTGAGATAACTTTCGAAGTTTACGGGCTGCCCGTATTTCTCTTCCTATATCCAGCAACATGTATGCATTATATGCAATGCATTATATAATTTCAAGCAAATATTGCATTATATACAATGAATATATTAGCAGTCATTTCTGTAGAAATATATGGTCTTTCGTATTTTAATTGAAAAAAGCTGTACAAACAAGAAAGCGAGAAAGGCTAATAATTGTCCGCAGATTCCAAAAGTAGGCGCTTCTAAGCGACACAGATTCCACAGATTTAAAAAACCGTTCTGAATCGTGTTTTATGTCTAAATCTGCGTCAATCTGCGAAATCTGCGGATAAGTTTTTATTCCGAGCCTCTGCTCCTGTGGTTATACCGTGCCTTTTCAACTTTATTACCAATGTGCGTATTCCGCTCCAATTCAGGCCACCATTCCGCTGCAATTCAGGCACCTGTTC
>CAYILT010000318.1:0-3383 GCA_964364055.1 uncultured Nitrospiraceae bacterium
TTTCTGAATAATGCGGCGCTAAGTCGCCCCCCGCAGGGGGACGATCTTGAGTGCCTGGTTCCCCTGACGCGAAGCGGCAGGGTGAGGCACTCCGACTTAGCTGGTTGGACTAAGCCGGTACGCGCCACCGGCTATGGGATTTCAAACGATTCTTCCTGATGTTTTATGATTGTGTTGATGACTGCGTGAGGGGCGTGTGGCCTGTTGCGGGATGTGTTAGAGTCAAAAGCGGCGTTTCCGGACTGTTCCGCAAGCCCCTATTTGGCACGACTATACAGGAAACGGGGCTCTTGGGCAATAGGGTATCGTTGCGAAGAACAAGGTTGTTTTCGGTCAGGGATGGGACTATGGCATCTTGATCGCTCATGTAGGTTTATCCGTCTCCGATATCAAGGTCCGTTGCATCGCGCTGGCCGCAGCAGTTCCCGAGTCCGCATCTTGCCTTCTTTGCAGACGGGGCATTTGGTGACGTCGATGCCGGTGAATTTGAGTAGTGCCTCCTGCCAGGTCTCCTTGATGTTGCGGTTCTCTTTGTGAGTACAGGCAAGAAGTCCGCGGCAGACGGCAAGTTTTATCTTGCGGCATCTGTTGCCCAACAGGCCGTAATGACGAATCTTCACGAACCGGTCCGGCAGCACGTGAAGCAGGAAACGCCTGATGAACTCGTTGACGTCAACGGTCATGACCTTGCTTTTGTTGTTGTCTGCATAGTCGCGCCACCGGAAGGAGACCTTGTCGTCCTCCATCCTCGCGATTCGATGATTGCTGATCGCGATCCGGTGGGTATATCTGCCGAGATACTCAAGAACGCCTTTTGTCCCATCAAAGGGAGGCTTGCAGTAAACGACCCAGTCCTTATCGTACAGGTCGGTGATCAAGGCATTGAAGGCCGCAGGCTGCGCAAGATGGCTTACGGCGCCGGGGTACACGAGTTCGTTCGCCTCACGGCTTTTCTTCAGGTGATCGAGAAACTTGCCCCGAAAGAGCCGCGACATGACTTTGACCGGCATGAAGAAGCTGTTTTTGCACGCCCTCCAGCTATGCCGGTCAGCGGCCAATCCACCGCCGGTCACGATACAGTGGATATGGGGATGGTCCATGAGGTTCTGTCCCCAGGTATGCAGGATGGAAATAAACCCGATCGTAGCTCCCAGGTGCTTCGGGTTCGCGGCAAGCTCTGTCAGGGTTTCCGAGACGGACTTGAACAGTATCCCGTAGAGAGCCTCCTGGTTCCTGAGAACGAGCGGATTCAGTGCGTCGGGGATAGTGAAGACGACGTGGAAGTAGGGTATGGGAAGCAGGTCCTTTTCCCGGGCCTCGATCCACTGCTCTTTCTTCAGGAACTGGCACTTGGGACAGTGCCGGTTTCTGCAGGAGTTGTACGAGACCACCTTCGTACCGCAGTGATCGCACTCATCCACGTGGCCGCCCTGAGCCGCGGTGCGG
The DNA here is from genome assembly GCA_964364055.1 of uncultured Nitrospiraceae bacterium. Classification (GTDB taxonomy): domain Bacteria; phylum Nitrospirota; class UBA9217; order UBA9217; family UBA9217; genus JAAXXJ01. The sequence continues at coordinate 1,447 of CAYILT010000318.1, forward strand.
CAGGTTTCAATCGCCCGCATGGCGCGAAGACGATTTACGGGCATAGGATGAGCGTTCCGGTAAAGAGGACCGTACCGGCGGAAGATGTCCGCGACTTCGAGCTGCCCGGCTTCCCGCGCTCCCATGGCGAAGCGACAGTCAGAGGGGCTTCGATTTTTTCCGCTGTTTTCCGGGCCGGTCCAGATCCAAGGGGCTCACGATCTTGGCGAGACTCTTGTTACTGACATGGAGGTATACCGTGGTCGTCCTGATCGAGGAGTGGCCGAGAAGGAGCTGAATCGTGTGCAGATCGACGCCGGCCTCCAGAAGGTGGGTGGCGAAGCTGTGGCGAAGGGTGTGGCAGCTTGCGGGCTTTCTGAGATTGGCCTGTTTTCTCGCGCGTTTGAATGCTGCCTGGATAGTGGCGACCGGAACGTGCTCGGCCGGGTTGGTGTCCCTCGGGAAAAGCCACTCCTTGGGCCGATACTCTTTCCAGTACTCCCGGAGCGTTTCCAGCGCCACCTGCGACAACAGGGTGTGACGGTCCTTGTTCCCTTTACTCTGGTCCACGCGGATCAGCATGCGGCTGCTGTCGATGTCCGTGATCTTGAGCCGGGCCGTTTCGCCCGCCCGAAGTCCCGCCGAGTAGGTCACCATCAGCATCGCCTTCTGCTTGCGCGTCGCCGTGGCGTCAAAGATTCTCTGTATCTCTCCCTTACTCAGGACATGAGGGATCATTCTTGTGGTCTTGGGATAAGGGATCTTATCGATCACCCAGCCTTTGCCCAAGGTGGTCTCGTAGAGAAACCGGAGCGCGCTGTAATGTATTTTGAGCGATGATTGGGAAAGTTTTCTGTCCGTTACGATGGAGTGCAGGAACGATTTAACGTCGCCCTCATTCAACTGGTCGGGGGGCTTGTTGAAACGGGTCTCCAGGTCCCGCGCCGCCCGGTGATACATCAATTGCGTCTTCGGGCTCAGGTTCCTGAGCACCATATCCCTTTGCATCTGTTCGCCATAGGTCTCCATTGTACAATCTCCTTCCGTGTACTGAAATTCCAACGGCATGACGCCGCTGGTGATACGGAAGAAGATTGTAGAGCGATCGGGATTGAGAGGCAAGGTGTTGAAGCGCGAAGTTTTGGCCGGGAAAAACGAGAAGAAATCACAGAGAAAATTCAGTGGCGAGTGAAGTGCACCGCCGCGTAGCGGCTTAGTTCAACAAGCCGCCGGTCGAACTGTCGGCATCGAATGTGAAAGACTATCTCACCTACTTGCAGTGAAATGCAAGGTTTCTGCGTCGACACAGAACCAGGCATTCAAGGCGTTGCTGTTCCTCTTCCGGCATATTCTGAAAAAGGATTTCGGCGACCACAAGGACACTCCGCGGGCGAAGAAGTCGAACTACATCCCGATCGTCCTTTCGCGTGAGGAGATCGAAGCGGTGCTGAAACACCTGGGCCATCCGCATCATCTGCTTGTCAAACTTCTGTATGGCTGCGGCCTGCGGCTCTTCGAGGGCGTGAAATTGCGGATTCAGGATTTTAATTTCGACGGTGGTGTGCTGACCGTGCGCGGAAAAGGAAACAAGGTGCGCACCGTGCCCATTCCGCAGACGATCATGCTGGAGTTGCTGACGCAGATAGAAGCGGTAAAAAAACTTCATGACGAAGACCTGATCGCGGGCTATGCGGGAGTGTTTCTTGACGACTCGCTGGATAAAAAATACCGGAATGCGGCCAGGGATTTTATCTGGCAATGGTTCTTCCCGCAGGAATCGTTGACCTACCTCGCTGAGGCAAAGGAGCTGCGCCGGTATCATCTGCATGAAACCCAGGTACAGGAAGCGCTGTATGAGGCGGTCCGTAAAGCGAAGCTAACGAAGCGCGTCACCTCGCACACCTTCCGCCATTCCTTTGCCACCCATCTGCTGCAGGCCAACTACGATATCCGCACGA
>CAYILT010000319.1:0-3329 GCA_964364055.1 uncultured Nitrospiraceae bacterium
CCGCTGAAACAGGTCATGGAAGAGGCAAGAAGAGCGTTCGATAAAGGAGAACGGTGACGAGGCCCGTATCGGTGAACGTCTTGCGGCGACGTCTTAAAGACGAACAACGCCGCCTAACGACGAAACGGGCATCGTAACCGCATGACGGACGACGAAATGTACTGAGAGGATTCCATGCGCACCCTTCGTATCGCCATGGCCCAGATCAACCCCACGGTCGGCGACCTTGCCGGCAACCGGGACAGGATCATCGACAGCATCGGCCGCGCCCGAAAGGCCGGGGCCGACATCGTGGCCTTCCCCGAACTTGCCGTGACCGGCTACCCGCCCGAAGACCTGCTGCTCAAGCCGCAGTTCGTGAAGGACAACCTGAAGGCGCTCAAGGAGATCCAACGGGCGACCACCGGCATCACCGCCGTCGTTGGATTCGTCGACAGGAAGGACCTGCTGTACAACGCAGCCGCGATCATGCACAACGGGAAGCTCGCGTATGTGTATCATAAGATCCTGCTGCCGAACTACGGCGTCTTTGACGAGTACCGCTATTTCCGCCCCGGGAACCGGTATCCCCTTCTCACGCTCAGGGGCGTCACGCTCGGCGTGAACATCTGCGAGGACATCTGGTTCAGCGAAGGCCCCACGCGCTCCCAGGCGCTGGCGGGCGCCGAGGTGATCATCAACATCAACGCCTCGCCCTACCACAAGGGCAAGGGCAGGGAGCGCCTGAAGATGCTCGCCAGCCGCGCCCGGGAGAACAACGTCATCGTCTCCTACACCAACGCGGTCGGCGGACAGGATGAACTGGTCTTCGACGGCCAGAGCATGGTCATCGACGGGAAGGGAAAACTGCTGGCGTCGGGAAGCCAATTTGCGGAAGAGCTTCTGATCACCGATGTCCGGGTTCCCGACAGGAAGCCGGCCTCACGCGGCGCGGGGTCACAGCACTTCGAATCCATCGACCGCATCGTCCTTTCGGAACGGCCGGGGCCGAAAAAAGAGCCCCTCACCGGCCGGAGAACCATTCCTTCACTTCCCGTCTGCAAGGAGGTCTACCAGGCGCTCGTACTGGGCACCAGGGACTATGTCCGAAAGACAGGGTTCCGGTCAGCGGTGATCGGCCTGTCCGGAGGCATCGACTCATCGCTCGTGGCCGCAATTGCAGTCACCGCCCTGGGAAAAGAGAATGTTGTCGGCGTGTTCATGCCGTCCCAGTACAGTTCGAACGAGAGCCGCGAAGATGCCCTGGGGCTCGCTAAGAACCTTGGGATAAAGTTCCTGGAGATCCCCATCCTGCAGGCCTTCGATGCCTACCTCAATACCCTTCGCTGCGAATTTTCGAGGACGAAGCAGGACGTGACCGAGGAGAACCTCCAGGCGCGCATCCGGGGGAACATCCTCATGGCGCTTTCGAACAAGTTCGGCTGGCTCGTGCTCACCACCGGGAACAAGAGCGAGATGTCCGTTGGCTATGCCACGCTCTACGGCGACATGGCGGGCGGGTTCGCCGTCATCAAGGACGTGCCCAAGACCCTGGTGTACGACCTCTGCCGCTGCATCAACAAGCTCGCGGGAACGGCCCTCATCCCGAAGCGGGTCATGACCAAGGCGCCGACCGCCGAGCTGCGGCCGAACCAGAAGGACAGCGATTCCCTGCCCGAGTATGACATCCTCGACCCGATCCTGAAGGCCTACGTCGAGGACGACAAGGAGTTCCGGGAAATACTGAAAATGGGCTTTGACCGGAAGACCGTGAAAAAGGTGATCCATCTCGTCGATTCCAGCGAGTACAAGCGAAGACAGGCGCCTCCCGGCGTCAAGATCACGCCCCGCGGGCTGGGCAAGGACAGAAGGTTCCCGATCACGAATCGGTATAAAAGCTACTGATACTGCTGGGTCAAGGGGCATGGGGCAAGGGTCAAGTCAATGCGATTGTACCCTGACCCCTGACCCCTGACCCCTGACCCATTATGACTACCGGCACTCTCTACATCGTCTCCACTCCCATCGGCAACCTCGAGGACATCACCCTCCGTGCGGTCCGCATCCTGAAGGAAGTGAATGCCATCGCCGCCGAGGACACGCGCCATACCCAGAAGCTGCTCAACAAGTTCGACATCCACACGCCGCTCACCAGCTACCACGATCACAACAAGGAAGAAAAAGCGCCGGTCCTCGTATCCCGCCTGCTCGAAGGAAGGAACGTGGCCCTCGTGTCCGACGCGGGAACGCCCGGCATCTCCGATCCCGGCTACTTTCTCATCAACCTCGCCATAGACCAGAAGGTCCCCGTGGTCCCCATCCCCGGGCCGACCGCTGCCATTGCCGCTCTTTCGGTCTCTGGCCTGCCGACGGACCGGTTCGTGTTCGAGGGATTCCTCCCGAGCAAGCATACTGCGCGGTTGAAGCGGCTCGAAGAACTGACCAAGGAAGATCGGACACTGATCTTCTATGAAGCACCCCATCGCATTCTGCAGACATTGGACGATATGCAAACAGTCCTGGGCGACCGGAAGACAGTCCTCACCCGCGAGCTTACCAAGATCCACGAACAGGTCCTCCGCGGCAGCCTTTCAGAGGTAAAGAAACAACTGGAAGCAGGAAGCATGAAGGGCGAATTCACGATCATCCTCCAGGCCGCGATAGAAGAGCCCATGAAACCGGTCGACACGCTTGAATATCTCAAGAACCTCATGCTGCACCGGGGAATGTCCAAGAAGGAAGCAGTAGCCGTTGCGGCGGAGGAGCTGGGGTTGTCGAAGAAGGAAGTATATAAGGAAAGTTTGAAGATATAGCCGCATCCTGTTACGCACAGGTTGTTTCAGACAGCACAAACAACTCACCCGTCAAAGTGTGCATAGAGCAACTTCAGCTTTTTACCTTTACATCCCGGCAACGTTACTATATTATTTGAATATGAGAAAAGACGCGGAAAACTTCATCATTTCTGCAGATTATGACCTCGGCACCGCTGAGCACATGCTGAAAACCGGCAGATACATTAAGGACGTTATCTCATGGTTAAAACAGAACGAGAAATTAAAGAAATAATCGGAAAGTTTCAGGCCGAAATAGAAAAGCTTGGTATTAAACCCGGGAGGATGCACCTTTTCGGCTCTTATGCCGGCGGCACGCCGAGAGAAGACAGCGATATCGATGTGATCGTGGTCTCTGATGATTTCAAGGACATGAACCTGAGAGAGCGGCTTGAACTTCTCGGCATTGCGGCAGGCAGGGTCTTTGAACCCATTGAGGCACTTGGCTATACGCAGGAAGAGCTGGAATCCCGCAAAAACGAATCCTTCCTTGAAGCAATATTGAAGTCGGCATAA
>CAYILT010000320.1:0-3303 GCA_964364055.1 uncultured Nitrospiraceae bacterium
AGCTTCGGCGCCATGCTGACGCCCGAGCCGGAGGTGCTCAAGATCGCCTTCGACAACGGCGTGAACTACGTGGACACGGCGCGGAAGTACATGGACGGCAAGAACGAGGAGATCGTGGCCAAGGCGCTGAAAGGCAGGCGCGACAAGGTGTACGTGGCGACCAAGACCCTGATCATCATTGAGGGAGGGATGAACTGATGACGAACAAGACAGAGTTTTCTTGCGGACTCTGCGGCGGTGTATGGCAGAAGGCGGGGGCGACGAACTGCTGGAGCGCTGATCCGTCGAAGCGGCCGGCAAAGCCCGCATACTGCCCGACCCAGGACCACGAGGAAGTGATCCGGGAATGCTTCGACCTGTACCGGGGAGACAGCCAGGACGCGAAGATGGCGAAGGTGGCGGCAAAGGTCGAGGGCCTTTGCTATCAGCAGGTCCCGGGCAGCGACGCGGTGAACGCCCGGTGGTCGCACGTCGAGGACACGATCGCCTTCGCGAAGCTCATGGGCTATCACAAGATCAGGATCGCCACGTGCACCGGGCTTCTGGACGAGACGAACCGGCTCGCCCTTATCCTGAAGTCCCAGGGGTTCACGCCGCTCAGCGTGTGCTGCAAGACCGGCAGCATCGACAAGCTGGAGCTCGGCCTGAAGGAGACCGACAAGGTGAGGCCCAAGACCTTCGAGCCCGCGTGCAATCCCGTGGCGCAGGCAAAGCTCCCGAACGCCGCGAAGACCGACATGAACGTCATCGTCGGCCTCTGCGTGGGACACGACATGCTGTTCACGAAATATTCCGGCGCGCCGGTGACGACGATCGTGGTGAAGGACCGGGTGACGGGACACAACCCGGTGAGCGTGCTGTACGGCCAGAACTTCTACTATAAACGGCTCCAGGTCCGGCAGGTGGAGGTGGGCGGAAATGGGGAGGAACCGTAAGAACGCCCGGGGGCCTGTTCCCCGGGTTCGCCCTTACGGCAAAAGGAAAGATGCGGTATTTGTCCGCTCAATGAATAACGGGTGGCCTTCGCGATGCTCACGCGAACATGATCTGCGCACGGTTTTTTAATATTCGCAGAACGTGGAAACTTCCTGGATACTTTGGATCCTTCGATCAAAAGTGTGTACTTCATGCCCGCATCCGAGTATAATGTAATAGTCGTCCAGGCACGAGCCGGGCGGAAAAACGTGTCCGGATCATACGTGACCACCGGCTCGGAAAAATCTTACGATAAGGAGCAGTCCCTTGGCAAAACCGAATTTCAATTTTCAAAAGCGGCAGAGAGAAATAGCAAAGCAAAAGAAGAATGAGGAAAAAAAGCAGCGCAAACTGGAAAAAAACACCACGAAGCCCGCAGAGGACCAGGTCCAGCCTCAACCTCCGGCAGAGGAAGAGACGAAATAGCAACGAAGGTTGAGGCAAGGACAGCAACGTTCAGGCCGAAGAAACCATGAGCGATCGAGACGAACAAACGAAAGAGGTGATGACACATGGCAGCTTCACGGCAGGGTGCAAAAAAGGAAGTGAAGAAACCGAAGAGCAAGAAGAAATAACCCCGTGAAGGGGAATACCCCGGATCAGGATCATCAAGGTTCCCCTCGTGCGCTTGTCCTGAGTTGTTCGGGAAAATGATTTATCTGGTTTACTAAAACGAAAAGGCCGGCAGGTCTGATTTCCTGCCGGCCTTTGTTTTTGCGGCATCAGTGCCAGGACGCGAGATGTTGCTTGAACATTGTCTGAAAGAGCATCTTCGATTCCGATCCGCTCCTATCGCCCGTCCCGTTTTTCGCCATGCTCCTTCTTCGGCTTCTGTTCGCCATGCTGCTTGGCTGGATTCCTGATGATGACCCTGGGCTCGTTCGACCGTTTCACCGGAAGGTTCTCAGGCGCCTGCTGCCTGAACACCGAGTTTTCCCCGCGCCCACACGTGTGGTCCCAGCCCTGCTCTCGACGGTCACGTAGCCCTTGAGTACCGAGAGCTCGGTGACGCCGTCCTCGGAGATGTCGAGCATCATGACGGAGTTGTCGTAGCTGCGGACCGACGACAGCGGCGTATCTATCTGGACGGTCTTGATCCCGCCCCGCCGGTTGTTGATGTAGGTGTGGCCGCGGTCAAGATAGAACTGCGCCGATTTCTGGTCCGTGCTCAGGATGTCCAGCGCCGTATTGCCGTCGCCCCGCACGAACACCCCGCCGCGGATCTGGAGCCCCGCCTTGCCTCCGTCGGGGACCCACAGCCGATCCCCTTCGTTCAGGGGGATGTTGGCCGTGGCGTCGGTCCAGTCCGTGGTGTCCTTGATCAGGACCTGCGCGTCTCCCTCGATGAGGCTCACACGCATCAGGCCCATGTCGCCGGCATGGACCGCCGCGGGAAACATCAGGAAAACCATGATCATCAGGTATTTAGTCGATCGCATATAAGGCCTCCCGGACATATTAGTTACTAAAGAATCAAATTCTACGCACAATGGCAAGAATATTTACCGCGAAGGCGCGAAGGACGCGAAGGACGTCAAAAACAAATAGAATTTTGTTTTACTTCAAGAGCTACAAGATTTCCTTCGCGACCTCGCTTAGAAGCGCCTACTTTTGGTTGCGCCTTCGCGGTTCCAGGGTTTTGGTTCCGGCTTGTCCGGGTTAGGAATTATAACGCATATTAGACACCGCTCCTGTCATTCCAGTTTACTGCGAAGAAAGGAAGTAATAGTATTGGTTGTGCCATTGATGGGACATTCTTCTACGGATTTACCATGGGAAGGCCGGGGTCAGGCTTAAGGGATACGGTTGTAGTGCAGCGGGGAAAAGGTGCTTACGATGCCGGAGCAGGTCGATTCGCCGTTGATGAGATCGAACAGCGTTGACCCCGGAAGATCATCAGCAAGATGGTTCTGGTATTCTCATATAATTCAGCGGTCTTGATGACGTAGAGAGGCCCTTTTTCCTTAAGGAAGGCGTTGAGCCGGCCGGGGGGCAGGTGGGTCCTGAATCCCTGGTAAAAGAGGGAGGGCGTGAAGGCCTCGGCAGCCGGGATGGTCCTGACGACGGTCGGTCCCCATGTAAAGAGCACCCAATAAGGACTTTGGACATATCACCAGTTCCCGATTCTCCAATATACCATGATATAAAGAGAGAAGGGAAGTGTTGATCGTCTCGTAAAAAGTCGTCTCCCCGGTTCACCCCGTTAGACCTTCTTGCATAGCGAGGAGGCTTGGATTTCCGTGGATTCGTTCCATTAGCCTGATAGGTCTAACGGGGTAAAAACCGGGGTCCCGTAAGCCTTGAACTCAATCATTCGACATGCTCATG
>CAYILT010000321.1:0-3295 GCA_964364055.1 uncultured Nitrospiraceae bacterium
ATCCGCTCGATCCTCGACGGCACGGTCTTTCGCAAGCCCATCATCGTGAAGAATGTCGTGCCCGCGGTGCGGAGCTGGAAAAAGCCGATCATCATCGGCAGGCACGCGTACGGCGATATCTACAAGAACAGCGAGCTCGCCGTGAGCGGCCCGGGAAAAGCCGAGCTCGTATTTACGCCCGCTGACGGCGGCGCGGTCCAGACCGTTGCGATCCACGAGTTCAAGGGGCCGGGCGTAGTCATGGGTTACCATAACACGGAGAGGTCCATCCGGAGCTTCGCCAGGTCCTGCTTCCAGTATGCCGTTGCTGAGAAAGCGGACCTCTGGTTCGGCGCCAAGGACACCATTTCCAAGAAGTATCACGGTGTGTTCCGCGATATCTTCGCCGACGAAGCAGCGAAGGCAAAGGCCGGCTTCGAGAAGGCGGGCCTCCGGTACCGCTACATGCTGATCGATGATGCCGTGGCGCAAGTGATCAAGTCCGAGGGCGGCATGCTCTGGGCATGCATGAACTACGATGGTGATGTGATGAGCGACATGGTGGCCAGCGGCTTCGGGAGCCTCGGACTCATGACGTCCGTGCTGGTCTCGCCTGACGGCAACTATGAGTATGAGGCCGCCCACGGAACGGTGACGCGCCACTACTACGAGCACCTGAAGGGCAACCCCACCTCGACCAATGCCGTGGCGTCCATCTTTGCCTGGACCGGAGCGATCGGCCGCCGCGGTGAGCTCGACGGCACCCCGGACGTCGCAGCCTTTGCCAGGAAGCTCGAGTCCGTGGTGATCGAAACCATCGAAGGCGGCGTCATGACCAAGGACCTTGCGGCCATTGCCGAGCCCCGCCCCGGCAGCTACGCGCATACCGAAGAGTTCATCGATGCCGTTGCGAAAAGGCTGATCGCGTCATGATCTGTCTGCCCATCTTATCACCGGAGCGATCCTATGAATGGTAAGTACCTGTCGGCGCTCCTTTTCCTCGCTGTAAGCGTACTCAGCACGCTTACCCTGCTCGTCGAGAGCGTGCTGCAGTTCTTCGGAAAGAGCATCTGCGCTACCGAGGGATGCAAGGTCGTGGCGCAGTATACGCGTTTCGGCGACCTCACGATGGTCTTGCTGGGACTTGGCACGGTCGCGCTGATCACCGTCCTGGCGATACAGGAGCTGCGGTCGGTGAGCGTGCGCAGCGAGCGGACCATCAACTTCCTTCTTGTCGTTTCCCTGGCCGGTGAAGGTTTCTTCGTGGGATACCAGCTCTTTCGCCTCGACGCGGTTTGTGTCTTCTGCCTGGGAGTATTCGGCATCTTTGTCGTGCTCGGGGGATTCCGCATTCTCTCCGGCCAGCGAGAGGTCATCGCCGGGTTCGGTGCGCTCCTCGCGGTCCTGGGCCTCTTCTACCTCATCCTGCCCGCAGGCGGCACGGCGCTCCCCCGGGACTCGAAATATATCCTGTTCTACAGCGCCGACTGCAAGTACTGCTCCGAGATCCGCAAGGAGCTTGACGAAAAGAAGATCGATGTACGGCATGTTGAGATAAAAGAATATGCCGCGACGCTCAAGAACCTGGGGATCGAGCACGTCCCGACCCTGATGGTGAACGGGCCCCGGGAAAAGGTCTTCCTTACCGGCACCGATGCCATACGACGCCATCTCCTCACCTGCGAGCAAGCCCGGCCCGCCCCGCAGAAAAAACAGGCGTCCCGAACCGCGCCCCGACCGGGAAAAACACAGACGACTTCTGAGCAGGGCGCCGGGTCGCTCACCCCCTTTTCGCCCGGAGGCGGGTCGAACTTTATCTTCAGTCCCCTGCCGGACACCGGCATATGCAAGGAAGACGCAAAGTGTGATTGATCGCCCCGCTTTTTTCCCGCCGTTCCTCAATAAATTCAGCTATCATGTACGAAAGAGCAAGGCTATCATACTACTAAGTAAGGAATGCGGGATGCGCCGCTGCGGGGTGGCGATCCTGTTAGAGGGATACGATAGCGGTCGATGCGGCAGGAAGGTCCCGGAGGAGAAAGCCATGGAAAAAATAGATGATGAGATGCTCCTTGATGAACTCAAGAAAAGGCTGGAGGAGAACCGGATCGCCGTAGCCGATCTCCGGACCATGACCCAGAACCTCGAGACGGTGAACGAGAAGCTCCGGCAGTCAGAGTCGCTCAAAACCGATTTTCTGTCGAACATCCGAAACGAGATCAACAATCCCCTGGCCTCCATCATGGGACTGACAAAGCAGATCGTCGATAAAAAAGCCGACGCTGACAGGGCTAGCGAGATCGCCGGCATGATCTACCACGAGGCTTTCGATCTTGACTTCCAGCTCAGGAACATTTTTGCCGCCGCCGAACTCGAGGCGGGAGAGGCGACCCCCAGTGTGGCCCTGGTGGATGTAGCCGCTCTTGTCCGGAATCTGCTCGCGGCGTTCGCTCATAAGGCCGCTGAGAAAAAGGTTTCCCTGGACTTCCCGAGCGTCTGCCCGGACGGTGACGGGATCACGTTCAAGACTGACCCGGAGTGGCTCCAGAAGGTCATATCCAACCTCCTCGCCAATGCCATCGAGTTCTGCCACGAGGGAAAGAGCGTGACCCTCCGCGTATGGCGGGAGGGTGTCCGCTTGCACATTGCCATAGCCGATGAAGGCCCCGGTATTCCCGAGGCGGACCGGAAGAAGGTGTTTGACCGGTTCGCCCAGCTGGACACCGGGATGCGCAAGCGCCACAAGGGTCACGGGCTTGGCCTCAGTATTGCGAAGGCGCTGGCGGAGATGCTGAACGGGAGCATTGTGCTGGCCGGCAATAAGGGCAACGGGTGCGTGTTCACCGTGTCCCTGGCCGAGATGGAAACAGGACGGCCTGTCGATGTAACATCGGGGGACGGGAACGAGTTCATATTCGGGGACGGAACGCGGTTTTAGGCGAGTTTTCGCCGCAATGCCCTCGTGGTCGCGGCTCCGCGGGGAAATTCCGCAATGCTTTATAATCAAGACGAGAACAGCCATTACCTCCTTGCCGGCAGCCTCTTCGTACACGAGGAGCGGCATTTCGTCACGACCGTTCTCGGCTCCTGCGTTTCGGTCTGTCTCTGGGACTGCGTCCGGAGCCGGGGCGGCATCAATCATTACATGCTGCCTTTTTGGAACGGCGAGGGGCTGGCTTCGCCGAAATACGGAAACATTGCCATCGCGAAGCTGATCGAAAAGCTGCTGCAGCTTGGCTCGGACAAGCGCAATCTTCGCGCCAAGGTCTTCGGCGGCGGTATTGTCCTGAACGTCACGAATCCGTTCATGAACATC
>CAYILT010000322.1:0-1159 GCA_964364055.1 uncultured Nitrospiraceae bacterium
CTATGTAGGCGCTCTTACGTGATGGACAAATCATCGTAGCTGTTCTGGCAATAGGAAAAGAATACTCTACTTAAACAGAATGGTCAAGCTGCTCAAGGTATAAATATGAAAGGCCGTAGAGAATTGCTCTCTGCGGCCTTTGATCGTTCGTAACTGAACCGTTTCTTAGTACATCCCACTCATGCCGTCTGACATCGAGGGGCAACAACTCAACAAGGCAAGCCTTACCCCGGACGATCCCGACCTGTAGAGATCAGTAAACCCGTGTCGGGCTCCAGACAGGGGATGCGGTGCCGATGCCGAGCTGACCTTTCATGTTCGTTCCCCAGCTCATCAGCTTGTATCCGCTGGGACTCATGCTTTCCAGTGCCAGGAAATGGCCTCCGCCTATGCCGCTGAGGCCCCCGCCACCGCCCGCCGAGACTTTGGACCATGCTGTCCCCGTTTCTACCCGCAGTGGCACGCTTGAAGATGTGCCGGTCGATGATGAGAAGTCGCCCCAGGCCCAGATCGACCCGTCCGTTTTGACTGCAATGGTAAGGTCGAATCCGCCGTCCACACCCTTCCAGTTCGCGTCAGTGCCGACCTGTGTCGGCTGGTTTACTACTGTTGAACAGAGGGCCTGGCACGTGATGCCGAGCTGCCCGCTGTCGTTGTCTCCCCACGCCCAGAGCGTGCCGTTCGTTTTGATCGCCAGGGAGTGCATATCACCCACGGTAATCGTCTTCCAATCCGTGTCCGTCCCGATCTGGACCGGGACCGAGCCATACGCCGTGGGGCTGTTCGTTCCATTGCCGAGCTGTCCATAGTCGTTGATTCCCCACGACCAGAGGGTCCCGTTCGTCTTGAGCGCGATGACATGATTCGCTCCAGCGGCCACCGAGGCCCAGTCTGCGTCCGTGCCAATCTTCGTGGGCGTCGCTTTGCTGACGCAGGAGGACATCGGCGAGCACCCGTCGCCAAGCTGGCCTGCGTAGTTGTCCCCCCATCCCCACAGCGTCCCATCAATCTTGATTGCTGTGGTGAAAAAACCTCCTGCCGAGGTCGAAGCCCAGTCCGTGTCAGTGGTAACCTGGGTCAGAGTGGAAAGGTAGAAGCAGCTGCTGTCGCTGCACCCGGTTCCGATCTGGCCCGAGGAGTTGTCTCCCCAGGACCAGAG
>CAYILT010000322.1:1259-3279 GCA_964364055.1 uncultured Nitrospiraceae bacterium
CCAGAGGGTCCCGTCTGACTTGATCGCCAGCGTGTGTATACCGCCCGCCGAGACAGCCACATACGAAGCGACGGGCCTGGCGTACGTCGTGGCGCCCGAAGAATAGTTGTTGCTGCTGTCATGAACGAATGCCGCGTAACAATAGTTCGTGCCGTTCGTGAGACCGGGATCGAGGGCGGTGATTCCCGTCGTATCGGAAACCAGTGTTCCCGAAGACGGAGTGGCGGGACACGTTACACCACGTCGCAGCATTGCGCCGGCAAAATTTGAGGACGGGTTCACCCAACTGAGCGAAACCCAGGTGTCGCCCGCCGTAGCTGCAAGGGAGGTGACATTGGGGACCGAGGAGTTCAGACCGTTATTGTTGGAAGAGGAACCCCCGCCGCCTCCCCCGCACGATACGAGCAGTTGCATCAGAAATAAAAAACAACCGGTAAGAATGATATGACGATGACTCTGAGCCATAGTTCCCTCCTATACGGTGCCCATTACATGGGTGATCCTCAGATGTCCGTAGAACCTCCTCGTAAACCGTAACTTTGCGTATATGCTGACGAGGATAGATATAGCAAAATCGCAGCCGGCTGTACATCGCTGATTACGGATTTTCGCAAAAGCTACACATTGAAATTACATGCAACTCTGTGTCGAAGCGGAATATACGAAAATAATTGAAGCTCCCCGCAGCAAGTTACGGGGAATGCGCTCGCTCCTGGATTCATGCGAATGTTCACGGCCTGTGCTCTAGCGGCGGTTGATCAGGACCATGACGCCCGCGGCAACGGCAAGGACCGCGAGAATGACGCTGCTTCCGGTGAAGCGGACATGGAAGAGCGACATCAGGCTGCCCGCGACCAGCCAGGTCCCCAGAAGGATGCTTCCTGTCTGCGTACCGATCTTTTCGCTTCTATCGGCGATAAAGAACAAGATGCCGGTCACGATCCCGAGTAACGCTAGGATCATGCCGCTTTTCGAGAAGGATACGCCGCCGAGATGGACCAGGCCCGTCAGGACCAGCCAGATGCCGAGAAGAATGTTCGCCCAGGTCTTCATACGTAGCCTCCATGCGGATATTGAGGATGCTGTTGGTGATACGGCCAGGTGGCCAATGTCAAGGGTGAAAACTTTGCTCAATCGGTTCTTAATATATCTAACTACACGCAGCCTGTCCCTTTAGAATCCTGCTGCCTTCATTTCCTCCAGCGTCCGCTCCCAGTACGGTCTCTCGAAATAGAATTTCGCCTTCTTCTCGTCGGCATACACGAATTTGTGCCGGAAGTAGCGGTAGACAGCCTCCTGCAGCAACGGATCATGGACGACGAATCGCTTTTCCGCCTTGTGCCGGTCCAGGAGCGATCGATACGCGTCGATCGGCTCCCACCCCGCCTGCTGAAAGATGATACGGCCGCCAAACTCACGAAAGAGCGCCTGGTTCACCTTCCACTGCTTCACCCACACCACGGCGACCCTCCGCTCCGAATCCTGCCACATCTTCTCACGGGTGGGATCGCTCCGCTCCTTCTCCATCCGGGCATCGTGGTCGCGAAGGCTGTTCAGGGTATCCAGGTGCTGCTGCGCCTGTTTTCGCCGCGCGTCGGTGAGGCCGGTTGACTTGAGCTCGGCGATCAACTCTTCCCGCTGCTTCTCGCGGCGGACCTTGTCCACGGCCATGAACTTCTTCTGCTCCCTGATCTGCGAATCGATCTCCGCCGGTGTGGGCTCGATGTTCCGCTTCTGCGCGAAATCCGCGAAGACCGCGGACCATACCAGGTTCCGCAGCGCCTCTTCCCGCGAGCGATCGTACCATGCCCGATGGTCCTGAGGAGAAAGCTTCGCCTTCTGTTCGGCGTCCGTCTTTGGAGGCACAAGGTCGTCTTCGTACACGGGCCTGCCGAGGACCTCCGCCACGGGCTTGCGGAGTGTGGTTGCCGCCGCCGCAAGGGATGACGGTGCGGAGAAGAGGGAGAGCGAGAGGAGACAGATGATGAGGGAAAGAAGAGGCATTATGGTTTTCACACGG
>CAYILT010000323.1:0-3277 GCA_964364055.1 uncultured Nitrospiraceae bacterium
GTTCGAACCTAATGCTCGGGAAGGACTGCAAGACCCCTCTTTTCAAGAAGAGAGATTGCTTAAGTAAAGCGTTGGACGCACTGCGCTAGTTCTACATCAATTCGTTGAAATCCATGACGGTCGCAAAATCCGGGCTGTGACCGGGCGGGACCTTCGAATTTCCCTTCGCTTTATAAACGATATATCTGATGCCGTACTGCTTCGCCGTCCTGAGCACGGCCAGGGTGTCGTCGACGAACAGGGTGTTCTCCCGGTGAAAGCCGAGCTTTTTCTCAGCCCGCTTCCAGAATTCCGGCTTCTCCTTCGGGAACCCCATCTCCGCGGACGTTATCGCCCCGGTCAGGTATTTTCCGATCTCCGTCTTCCTGAGCTTCAGGGCCAGCACCTTATCATGGGCATTCGTGGCGATATATACCTTTTTCCCGTGCGACCGCATCAGTTGGAGAAAATCCTCGACATGAGGATGGACCTCGATGAGGTGCCGGATCTGTTCCTTGAGCGCCAGGATATCAAGGCCCAGTTCTCGTGACCAGAAGTCGATGTTCGTCCAGTTGAGCGTCTCTTCGTGGGATTTGTACTTTTTGAGAAGTTCTTCCTTTGCTTTTCCGAACGTGATGTTGTGCTTGTCCGCGTAGTGCTCGGGAACCAGATGCTCCCAGAAATAGTCATCGAAATATTTGTCCAAAAGGGTGCCGTCCATGTCGAGAAGGACATGGGTGATGTCGGGGCCGCGCAGGGCCTCTTTGATGTCGTGGACTGCGATATGCATGGGATGAACTTTTCTTCAGCCGTCATTCCCGCGGACGCGGGAATCCAGGATTATATTGATAGAACTGGATTCCCATTTTCATGGGAATGACGATAGCGGGAAAGACAGGTCGGAATGAACTCACCGAATATACCCTTCTATCTTCAGATCTGGTCCGACAAAGCGCGCAGTGACGCCGGCAAGCCTGATGGCTTGATCAAGCTTCTTCGGTGATGTCCCGCCGATGGAGCAGAGAGAATCTTTGCCGGTCATGAGCGTCGGCGCCACGAACAGCACCACCTTGTCAACAATGCCTGCTTTGAGCGACGATGCATGTATCTCCGCCCCGCCCTCGATCAGGACGGACAGGATATCCATCTTCCCGAGCTTTCGCATGAGGTCGCGAAGGTCGACGCGGCCCTTGTCGCTTTTCACGAACAGGACCTCAGCGCCGGCGGCCTCAAGTCTCTTGATCTTGTCTTTCGGCGCGCCGGCGAGCGTGGCGATAACGGTGCTTGCGGCGGATTTCCCGGTCAGCACCCTGGCCTTGACCGGTATCCGCAGCTTGCTGTCCACGATCACCCGGATGGGGTCCCTGCCGCCGGCTATGCGTGTTGTCAACGATGGATTGTCCCTGAGGACCGTGTTGATCCCGGCGAGGATGGCATCGTTCCAACTGCGGAGCTTATGGCCTTCCTCTCTCGCCTCTTTCCCGGTGATCCACTTCGATTCTCCCGTTGCCGTCGCGATCTTGCCGTCCAGGGTCTGGGCGATCTTGAGCGTGACAAAGGGGACCTTCTTCGTGACGTGCTTGATGAAGGCCTCGTTCAGAAGCCGTGCCTCCGTTTCCAGGACGCCCGTGACAACCTCGATGCCCGCCTTTCGGATGGCCCGGATCCCGCCGCCCGAGACCTTCGGGTTCGGGTCTATCATGGCGATGACCACTCGCTTCACGCCGCTCTGGATGACGAGGGGGCTGCAGGGAGGCGTCCGCTTGTACGTGTGGGAACAGGGTTCGAGCGTCACGTAGAGCGTGGCGCCCCTGGCGGCCGCGCCCGCCTTCGCAAGCGCGATCGCTTCTGCATGGGGCTCGCCTGCTTTCTTATGCCAGCCGCGTGCCACCACACGGCCGTTCTTGACGACCACGGCCCCGACCATGGGGTTCGGGCTCGTCTGACCCGCTGCCTTCTCGGCAAGGCGAAGGGCCATAGTCATGTATTTTTCGTCGAACGCTCTTTTTAACATGCTTTTACTATCACACCCTTTTTATTTGCAACGTCTTAAGACCAGCGACAAGGATCATGCCCTGCTTGCCCTCATCTGCCGCAAGTCTCCCTCCCATTGGATCTTGCCTTCGAACTTCAAGATGCGCTTTCTTTTCGCCCTCTTGAGCAGTTCTTCAAGAGCATGGTTCACCAATTCTTTTTTTGTCCGCAGGTGGGTGACCTTGAGTCCTTCTTTTACCAGCTTATCGTCTATATCAATGTTTGTTCGTGCCATAAGGACCTCCTGGATCGCATACACCAACCATATCAGATTCGTGTGTATGAGACAAGCGCTTTATGGAACGCCGGTACCGCGCGGGAAGGTTGCGCGCTAATACAAACGCATCATGTTTGTTGCGTTGTCTTTGCGAGCGGCCGAAGGGAGCGCGGCAATCTCGTCGTAAAGTAAAAGATTGCTTCGTCGCTACGCTCCTCGCAATGACACAATAGTAAGTGCGTTTGTAATAATGCGCCCGAGAACCATCCAGAGGGCATTCTGATCCCTCAATCTTGTCCGTTCACACCGTCCCCGGACTTCAGCCGCTGGCGTGCCACATAGCCGCCACCCATCCCGGCCGGCAGCATGCCGGCGAATCCAATGATGTCGTACCAGGGTGGGAGACCGCTCTCGCGATAGAGCAGCGCCAGGACCATGCCGGCCCCCGCGACCAGCGCGCCGTGCAGGACCTCGGACCCGCGCGCAATCCGGCCCGCGACGTATGCTCCGAGGAACGTGCATCCCAGTCCCAGGATCAGGTTCAACAGCAGGCCGCTGGGACTCTTCATCCGGGCGACGACCTCTTCCTGCGATATGCCCTGTGAAGCCAGCGCGGACATCAGGAGAAGCATGACGGCAATGGTCCCGACGTTGTCGACAATTGGCCCGACAATGACTGCCTTGAGCTTGATGTCAGACAATTTCCACGCTCCTGAGCCGGGCAGCAGCGTCCTCGGGGCTGACCGTGTTCATGAAGAGCCCCGAGCCAAGCTCGAACCCCGTGGGTACGCTGGTGCGGGGACAGATCTCGATGTGCCAGTGATAGGAAAGCCGCCGGCCATCGGCGTCGGGTCCGTGCGGCAGCGAGTGGATGAAAAAGTTGTACTGCGCGCCGCCGAGCACCGCATTGATCCGCGCCATGGTCCTCCTGAAGACCCTGCCCAGGTCGGCGGCATCGTCCGCGGACAGATTCGCGAAGTCGGCCTCGTGGGCGAGCGGCAGGATCTGCACCTCCCACACAAACCAGCTAGCGAACGGCTTGATGGC
>CAYILT010000324.1:0-3202 GCA_964364055.1 uncultured Nitrospiraceae bacterium
GAGAAGCCCATAGGGTCAGGTCCTTTGTTATGGTATCATGTCCTATTCCGCACAAGGTTGCTCACCGTCGAGGTGTGAAGTCCCAAATAGCGAGCTATTTCACTTTGCCGATACCCGTGTTTTTCGACAGCCTCAGCCATCTTCCTGTCTCGTTTTATTCTGTCCTTGAGTATACTCTCCTGGAATATATTTTCAAGTGTCGGTCGGGTTGCGTACCGCTGGCTCCGCGGTATCTCGGGCACATGCTTGTGTTTCTTCAGATGATCGGCGAGGCTGTCTACGAATTCGTCTTCGCCCAAGATGACCTGCCCCTTAACATCGAGCATGATGGATTTTTCACCGATGCCCCATTTAACAAACTGGCGGTATTCCTGTTCTGCCTTGTTTCTCTTCCCGCTGAATTGGCCGAGGACCCAATCCGTTGTGAGGCTGGGGTGGGGTTTTTCTTTGCCTGCGGTGGCGCGGTAGCTGCTCCATTTCCACTGCTCTGGGCTTTCTACCATTCCTGCCCTAAGGGGATTTAATACAACGTACCGGCAGACTTCGAGGAGATGGCTCTCTTTCTGAATAAGAATGCCCTTGAACCTGCCCTGGAAAAGGTGACCATTTCTTTTATGTCGCTTGTTAAATAGCTGGGTGTAGACGCCGTTAAGCTGTCTCATGCCGAGGGAAAGGTTGCCGTCGGGTGTTTCGATCAAAAGATGATAGTGGTTGGTCATGAGGCAGTAGGCGTGGCACAGCCAGTTATAACGCTTGTTGACGTGCTGAAGGGTGTTGAGGAAATTCCCGCGGTCTTGATCGTCTTTGAAGACGGCCTTCTTTTCGTTGCCGCGAGAGGTAATATGATATACAGCGCCGGGGTATTCTATGCGAAGAGGACGGGTCATTGTGCGAATGTAACATAGACGCCGCGAAATGTCAACACAAAAGACCTGACCCTATTGGCTCCTATTGGCTCTATTGGCTGTGGTTATTTCCGCAGCAAACATTGACCTTCCTGGCGCAGGCGAAGGAAAGCAGGCGTTACCATCTGCAGGAAAAAGATGTTCAGGAGGCGCTGTACGAGGCGGTCCGAAAAGCGAGGCTCACGAAGCGCGTCACCTCACACATCTTCCGCCATTCTTACGCCACACACCTTTTGCAGGCCGGCTACGACCTTCGCACGATCCAGACGCTGCTTGGCCACGCGGACATCAGGACGACGATGGTCTATCTGCACTGCATCCCCGCCAGGGCGGGAAAAGAAGTGAAGAGCCCCCTCGATTTCTGACCGCAAATTCTGTTTATCCCCCGTCCCGTTAATGCTATAATTCAAACCATGCGTTTCCTCGCCGACCTCCACATTCATTCCCGCTACTCCCGCGCAACCAGCAAGGACATGTCGCCCGAAGGCATCGGGAAGTGGGCCCAGCTCAAGGGCATCAGGGTCATCGGCACCGGCGACTTCACCCATCCCCAGTGGATCCAGGAGCTGGGGGAGAAGCTCGAACCGACCGGGACCGGGCTGTTCACGCTCAAAAAGGAATTCCCTGCCACCGACGTCCCTGACCCCTGCAAAGCGGATGTTTCTTTTCTCCTTACCGCTGAGATCAGCTGCATCTACAGCAAAGGCGGCAGGACGCGGAAGGTCCATGCCCTCGTCCTGGCACCTGACTTCGACGCTGCGCGCCGGATCAACGCGGCGCTCGCGAAGATCGGCAACCTTTCCTCCGACGGCAGGCCGATCCTCGGGCTCGATACGAAAGAGCTTCTCCGGATCGTGCTGGACGCGTCGCATGACGCGCTGTTCATCCCGGCCCATGCGTGGACCCCGCATTTTTCCGTGTTCGGATCGGCCTCGGGTTTCGATTCGCTGGAGGAATGTTTCGAGGAGCTGACGCCGCACGTCCACGCCATCGAGACCGGCCTCTCGTCCGATCCTCCCATGAACTGGAGGCTCTCGGCCCTCGACCGGATCACGCTCATTTCCAATTCCGACGCCCACTCTCCGTCAAAGATCGGCCGCGAGGCCACGATCTTCGAAACGGAGATCGCCTACGGCGCGATGACGGATGCCATCAGAACAAGAAAAGGGTTTCTCGGGACCGTCGAGTTCTTCCCGGAAGAGGGGAAGTACCATTTCGACGGCCACAAGGCCTGCGGCGTCAGTCTCTCACCGGCCGAGACGCGGCAGCACGGCGACACCTGTCCGCTGTGCCGAAAAAAGGTGACCGTCGGCGTGATGCACCGCGTCGGGGAGCTTGCTGACCGGGAGGAGGGGTACCGCCCGGACGGGGCGCCGATCTTTCATTCCCTCATCCCCCTGCAGGAGCTTATCGCTGAAACTCTGAGGGTGGGCGCGGGCAGCAAAAAAGTGGGCAAGGCCTATCGAGCGCTCCTGGAACAGCTCGGGAACGAGCACACCATCCTCATGGATTCTCCGCTCGATGATATCGAACGCGCCGGATCGCCTTTGCTCCGCAAGGCCGTTGCCCGCATGCGTGCCGGGAACGTCCGCATCGTTCCCGGTTACGACGGCGAGTACGGGAAGGTCAGGACCTTTGTGGATACGGAGAGGAACGAGGCAAAATGGCAGATGCAGTTGTTGTAATATGATGACGAAGGAGAATGAGAATCTATGGAAAAGAAGATCGTCATGATCTCTCTGCTGGGCGCAGTGATGATCGCCGCGCTTATCGCCGGCATCATTGCCCTGAAGAAAAACGATCTCACCGTTCTCAACCGGGACAATACCTGGTATGTCGAGTATGATGCCGGGACCGAAAAGGACCTGCTGGTGCGCGGCAGTGAGATCAAAAGCATCAGGGACGACATCAACAAGGTGATCCTTGCTCTGAACAAGACGACCTCCGAAGCGGAAGCCTCCACTGCCGGGGGGGAAGGGGTCCCGCTTGAGCCGCCGAGGATACGCCTGCAGAGCGTCGCGGAGGGCATAGCCCATGTCGAGATCATCAATGCCGAGTATCTGACCCAGCGCATGGGAACGTCGGGGGCGCAGAACTACCTGGCCGCATCGACCTACTCGCTCACCGAAACGCCGGGCGTCCGGGGGGTCGACTTCCTGTTTGCGGCGGGCGACCACGCAGCGCCGGGCGTGTACACCCGGGAGAGTTTCAAGGACTACGCGGTCAAAGCACAGTAGTGTAATGAGTCGTAAATTACTTTACCTATGCAATTCAACTGAAATCACCCCACCCTCGAT
>CAYILT010000325.1:0-3167 GCA_964364055.1 uncultured Nitrospiraceae bacterium
AACGGGCTGATGGAGGTCGTGAACATCAAGACGGTCGTTGTGAAGGAGTAGCGTACAAGTGCGGAATGCGGAATGCGGAGTGCGGAATGAAGGCCAATGAACCACGGATGACTAGAAGTAGGCGCCTCTGGGCGAGGACGGATTTAAATATTTGCAGGGGCGGCCCTGCGTGGCCGCCCTTTATTCAGGGCAACCACATAGGGTTTGCCCCTACATGATCTATCCGCCGTTATCATAGCCGTTATCCGTGTATATCAGTGTCAAAGGTTGTTCTCGTGCCGTTCTTTGTGACTTCGTGTCTTTGTGGTGAAAGGAATCTATGAAAGCATCGGACCTGTTCGTCAATCAGCTGGAAGAAGAAGGCGTGGAGTATATCTTCGGCCTGCCGGGCGAGGAGAACCTCGATTTCCTCGAATCGCTGCGCACGTCGCACATCAAGTTTGTTCTCACCCGGCACGAGCAGGCGGCGGCGTTCATGGCGGCCACCTACGGAAGGCTCACCGGCAAGGCGGGGGTCTGCTTCTCCACGCTCGGTCCGGGCGCCATGAACCTGGTGACCGGCATTGCCCACGCTCAGCTCATCGGCGCGCCGCTCGTGGCCATCACCGGCCAGAAGGCCGTCCGCGACAACTGGCAGGCCTGCTTCCAGCTCATCGACGTCGTTAGCCTGATGAAGCCCATCACCAAGAGCGCCGAGTCGATCGCCGACCCGAGCACCATCCCCACCGTCCTCCGGAACGCCTTTAAGCTTGCGCAGGCCGAGCGGCCGGGCGCGGTGCATGTGGAACTGCCGGAGGACGTGGCCGGGGCCCAGACAAAAGCGGCGGTCCAGAAGAAGGGGCTTGTCCGCAGGCCCGCGCCGGACCTCAAGGCGATCGATGCCGCCGCCGCCATGATCAACGCGGCGAAGCATCCGCTGCTGGTCCTTTCCGCAGGAGCGAACCGGAGCCTGATCTCCCGGGAGATCCGCGATTTTGCCGAGAGGACCGGCCTCTTCGTGGTGCATACGCAGATGGGGAAGGGCGTGCTTCCGGACGACTCTGAATACAGCCTGTTCGCCACGGGCATCCACAAGCGCGATTACGTGAACTGCGGGATCGACCGCGCCGACCTCATCATCACCGTTGGCTACAACATCGTGGAATACCCGCCCTATGTCTGGAACCGGGACCTGGACAAGAACATCATCAATGTCGATTTTGTCGAGGCGGAGACGGACAAATACTACAACCCGAACATCGAGGTCATCGGCGACATTGCGACCACGCTCCGCCTCCTCGGGCCGAAGATCACGGGCAAAAAGGACGGCGAGCTCTTCAGGAAGATCAGGTCGTTCGTTGAGAAAAAGATCGATGTCGAGATCGGGAAGCAGTATCCCCCGACACCCCGCGAGATCGTGCGGCATGTGCGGAACGTGCTTGCTCCCGACGACATACTGACGCTGGACAACGGGATCTACAAGCTCTGGTTCTCCCGGCTCTACAAGACCTACCGGCCCAACACCTTTATCCTCGACAACGCCCTGGCGACTATGGGCGCGGGCCTCCCCTCGGGCATTGCCGCCAAAATGATCAATCCCGGCAGGAACGTGCTGGCGGTGGTGGGGGACGGAGGGTTCATGATGAACTCCCAGGAGCTGGAGACGGCATTGCGGGAGAACATACCTCTCGTGACGCTGATCATCAATGACAACGCTTTCGGGTTCATCAAGTGGGAGCAGAAGGCCAAGGAGTTCGGAAGCTTCGGTCTGGACTACGGGAACCCCGATTTTGTCCGGTATGCCGAGAGCTTCGGGGCGGTCGGCATGAAGGTGAAGGAAGGGGACGACCTTTCCGCTGTATTGCGGGAGGCCTTCTCGTTGAAAAGACCCGTTGTCGTCGAGTGCCCGGTGGACTACTCGGTGAACTATGAGACCTTTTCGCAGGAATTGAGCAACGTCGTGTGCGAGATGTGAAGAAGAGCGACTATCGACGGACAATTAACATTTTAGTAGCATTTTAGTAGCATTTTAGGGACGTTGGTTCTCAGAGTGCTTTCAGCTTGACAGTGCAGAGAGTATTCGATAAAATCCAGTCATGCTCCGCCAAGCCCGCTTAGATGTCCCCGGCGCCCTGCACCACATCATGGTGCGGGGAATCGACAAGACGAACATCTTCCGAGACGACGAAGATAAGGCCCGGTTTCTCGAACGACTCGGCCAGACCGTCACGGAGGGGAAATGCACAGTCTACGCCTGGGTCCTTATGGACAATCACGTCCACATCCTTTTCAAGAGCGGCAAAGTGGGCATCTCCACCGTCATGCGAAAACTCCTCACCTGGTATGCCCTGTATTTCAATCGCCGCCACCGCCGCACCGGCCATCTTTTCGAGAACCGCTACAAATCCATCCTCTGCGATGAGGATAACTATCTTTTAGCCCTGATACGCTACATCCATCTCAATCCCATGCGGGCCGGGATGGTAAAGAGCATAGAAGAGCTTGACCTCTACCCCTGGAGCGGCCACAGCGCAGTGATGAACAAAAGAGAATGCCCATGGATGGATATTGATTATGTACTGCTCCAATTCAACGAAACAACTCGAAGAGCGCGGAACGCATACCGACGATTCGTGCAAGAGGGGATCGGCATGGGTCACCAGCCGCAGCTGATCGGCGGAGGGCTTGTCCGCAGCCTTGGAGGCTGGTCCCAGGTCCAATCAGCGCAGAGAAAAGGGCGGAAGACCGAATACGACGAACGAATCCTCGGAAGCGGCGACTTCGTCACGGCCATTTTCAAAGAGGCCGAGGAAAAGCAGATACGACAACTGAAACTCCGGCGCAGCGGCCGCACGATTTCCGACATTATCAGGGAGGAATGCAAGCAAAGCAAGGTCAGTGCAGAAGAGCTAACAAGTGGAAACAAGCGTTGCAAAGTGAGTGAGGCCCGAATGACCATCGCGCGTCGGAGTCGGAACGAGCTTGGCCTGTCAGGCGCTGAGATTGCGCGTCATCTCGGCGTGAACACATCGAGCATTAATCGGGCGCTGGCGCGTCAGACCGAGGTAGCCGGTACCGGTAAAAGATGAAAGCATCCTGAGAACCAACGTCCCCGAGTCCGCTTATCTTTCCTCTCCAGGAGAGCCCTGTTCCATGAAGATCATGATCCTGATGGTTGACGATGAACC
>CAYILT010000326.1:0-3160 GCA_964364055.1 uncultured Nitrospiraceae bacterium
TTGTTGCCGACGCGGAACGGGCGGCGATCACGCGGGCACTCACGGAATCGGGAGGGAATCGGGAAAAAGCAGCCAAGCTCCTGGATGTTGCTCTGAGGAATTTCTACTATAAGATAAAGAAGTACGGTATCGTGACATTGAAGTAATGCAGCATCCTGCCTGCAATATTTTTCATTTATTGCTAATTTTTGCGCTATAATAAACAACATATAGCTAAAACATAAGCACCTGTCTATTTTATTTCCCATAATAACAATTGTTTACATATTTCCAGAACAATAAATAGAATCACTGGATATTGGCTCGGGTTTTGCTCTTATAGTAGAAGTGTAAGGCTGAGGTGAAACTCTCCAATCGTCAAGGAGGATTTTGAAATGACAAGACCTATCTCGCCGGGCACCCGTTTTCGGGCTGCTGTGCGTGAAGAAAAGCCGCTCCAGGTCGTAGGCGCGATCAACGCCTTTGCGGCGCGCCTTGCTGAGCGCTCGGGATTCAAGGCCCTCTACGTTTCCGGCGGCGGCGTTGCCGCCGGTTCGCTGGGCGTTCCCGACCTCGGCATCACCACGATGGAAGATGTGCTGACCGATGTCCGGCGCATCACCGATATTACCGATCTGCCGGTGCTGGTGGACATCGATACGGGATGGGGCGGCGCTTTCAACATCGCCCGCGCGATCAGGTCCATGATCAAGCACGGAGCGGCTGCCGTGCATATCGAGGACCAGGTCCAGGCGAAGCGCTGCGGCCATAGGCCCGGCAAGGCCATTGTCAGCAAGGAAGAGATGGTGGACCGGATCAAGGCAGCCGTCGACGCAAAGACCGATTCCGACTTTGTCATCATGGCACGAACCGACGCCCTCGCCGTCGAGGGACTTGACGCCGCGATCGACCGGGCCTGCGCCTGCGTCGAGGCCGGCGCGGACATGATCTTTCCCGAAGCGATCACCGATCTCTCCCAATACAAGAAATTCGCCCAGGCAGTGAAGGTCCCGATACTCGCCAATATCACCGAGTTCGGCTCGACACCCCTCTATACGGTGGAAGAACTGCGCAGCGCCGACGTTTCCCTCATCCTGTACCCTCTTTCCGCGTTCCGGGCCATGAGCAAGGCAGCGCTTGCCGTCTATGGCACGATCCGCAAAGAGGAATCCCAGAAGAATGTGATCGGCCTGATGCAGACCCGGGCGGAACTCTACGATTACCTTGACTACCATGCTTTCGAGCAGAAGCTTGACGCGATCTTTTCCAAGGAGGAAATAAAATGAGCAATGGGACTGATGTAATAACGACCAAAGTAAAGAAATCAGTCGCGCTTTCCGGCGTGATGGCGGGCAACACCGCCGTCTGTTCGGTGGGCCGTACCGGGAACGACCTCCATTACCGGGGCTATGACATCGTTGAGCTCGCGCGGCAGTCAACGTTCGAAGAAGTGGCCTTTCTGCTCATTCACGGCGACCTGCCGTCAGAGTCGGACCTGAAGGATTACCGCAAGAAGCTGAAAAGCCTGCGCGGCCTGCCGGTCCAGGTGAAAACGGTGCTGGAGCACATCCCGGCGGCGGCCCATCCCATGGACGTGCTGCGCACCGGCTGCTCCATCCTCGGCACCGTGCTTCCCGAGAAAGAGGACCGCAATATCCAGGGCACGCGGGACATCATCGACCGGTTGGTGGCGTCGTTCGGCTCCATGCTCATCTACTGGTGGCACTACAGCCAGAGCGGCATCCGGATCGACGTTGAAACGGACGACGAGACCGTGGCCGGACATTTTCTTCATATCCTGCACGGAAAGAAGCCGTCTTCGCTCCATGAGAAAGCGCTCGACCAGTCGCTGATCCTCTATGCGGAACATGAGTTCACCGCGTCGACCTTTGCCGCCCGCGTGATCACCGGAACGCTTTCCGATGTTCACTCCTCCATCACCGGCGCTATCGGCGCCCTCCGGGGACCCAAGCACGGCGGCGCCAACGAAGCGGCCCATGAGATCCAGAGGCGCTACCGCAACGCCGACGAAGCGGAGAACGACATCAAGATCCGCGTTGCCAACAAGGAGATCATTATCGGCTTCGGACATCCCGTCTACACGGTGAGCGATCCGCGAAATCCCATCATCAAAGAGCTCGCGAAGAGCCTTTGCAGCGACGGCGGCAATATGAAGCTCTTCTCCGTCGCCGATCGCATCGAGGCGGTCATGAAGCGGGAGAAGAACATGTTCGCCAACCTGGACTGGTATTCCGCGGTATCGTACCACATGATGGGTGTGCCCACCCCCATGTTCACGCCCATCTTCGTCATATCACGGACCACCGGCTGGGGCGCGCATATCATCGAACAGCGCCTCGATAACAAGATCATCAGGCCCTCCGCCAATTATATCGGCGAGGAGGACCGGAAGTACATACCGATCAGGGAGCGAAAGTAAGAAGGTAGGAAGGTGAGTAAGAAAAGAAGATGGGTTAACCTGGTAATGAGAATTTTGGGTCTTTCGTATTTTAGTTGAAAAAAGCTGTACAAACCAGAAACCGAGAAAGGCTAAGATTCGTCCGCAGATTCCACAGATTAAAAACGACCGTCTTTAAAGACCAAATCTGCGTCAATCTGCGAAATCTGTGGATAAGTTTTTCCTTCGAACCTTTGTTTCTGTGGTCATACCTTGCCTTTTCAACTTTATTACGAATGAACCAGAATTTTTCTTACTTTCTGTTCTTCCTGACTTCGCACCTTTGTCGTTACTCTGCGTCCTCTGCGGTAAAATATCATTTACCCGTTGCGAAAGGAAATTTCAATAATGAGCTCTCACATTTCCAACGTCCGGCCCGATCCTGACAAGGTCCTCGCCGATATCGCCGACTACGTCTGCAATTACACGGTCACCTCGCAGGAGGCCTATGATACGGCCCGGCACTGCCTGATCGACACCCTGGGCTGCGGGCTTGAAGCGCTCGGGTATCCCGCCTGCACGAAGCTGCTCGGACCGATCGTCCCGGGCACGGTCGTCCCCAACGGCGCGAAGGTCCCCGGCACGCAGTTCCAGCTCGATCCGGTCCAGGCGGCCTTCAACATCGGCGCTATGATCCGCTGGCTTGATTTCAACGATACCTGGCTTGCCGCGGAATGGGGCCAACCCTCCGACAACCTGGGAGGCATCCTCGCAGCGGCCGAT
>CAYILT010000327.1:0-3154 GCA_964364055.1 uncultured Nitrospiraceae bacterium
CACTGGAGTTTCTGAGGCCCGCCGGCCGTCGCGAACTCCAAGGCAAGGGGGGGGACAAATTGACCCCCCCCTTTGAAAGCTTTGCCCAAATCCGGATCCCGTTTGCGCATTTTCTTCCAATAATCGGAAGGATCCGCGGCATCCGTCAGGGCGGCGATGATGTCCGTGATGACAAACCACCACTCGTTGTTGTGCATCGTGCGGCGGATTTCGCGCTTCTGAAACAGCGCAACGTGGGCTGTAGGATTGCCGTCGGGTTCATTCATAACAAATCCTCCGTGTTCATGGTCGGCGACTGGTCCGGTTCTCGACGACTTCGAGCATCGCGGCTTGCGGATGGGGATTGAAGTTTTTTGGCATGGTGAGTTTCCTCTTAATGCTTGGCGTCCAAACCTGGGTCAGCGTCGCTTGAGAGTACCGGCTATCCATTCATAGTCAACTTGGGAAACTATGCCCCCATTGTGGACTTGTTACAGGCGAGGAAACAAACCAATAACGCTCGTAGTCCAACAATATGGACCTGGCCCCGTGGACTCGATGAAAGCTGGGGGGGGAAGCGGCCATGCATTGAGTGACTTCACAAGGCCATGATTCACAGGGTTGTAGCGGACATAATCGTCCTGCCTGAGAACGGCCTACTTGACAGAGGAAATCAGCGGCTTGAGTTGGTCGTGAAAAGCCCTGCACCGGTCAAGTTGGTTTTCAACATACTCCCGGTCAAAATCGACGAGGGCTATATAATCGCCTTCCTGACGGTCTTCAAAAAGCCGGTCATAAAACCTGCCCCAAGCAACGTCCAGAAGCCCTGTCTTGATCAACTCACGGTGGAAGGTAGCGCGAACGCCGGAATGTTTCTTAAAGGACAAGCGACGCTCGAACAGCGCGGCGCTGACAGCGTAGAATGCAGCGTAGTAGACGCGGTTCATGGCAAAAGCAAAAGCCCCGGCTTCCACTTCGCGGCGCGCCGAGGCCAGACTTTCTTGTGCTTTGGTCCACCAATAACGGACAACCAGCGTTCGCTGCTCGTCAAGGCTCATACAAGCACGCCCTCTTTCTCTATTTCTTCATGAAGAGGCAGCACGGAATAAAGGCCGGCATCCCATGATGCGCGGTCAACGACGAGCGTGCTGAAATTCGTTCCGTGGCGCAAATTGATATCAAAAACGATGTCCGTAATCTGGTGTCTCACGGAACGGGGCAGAGCGTATTCTGTTACAATAAGAAGGTCCGTGTCCGATTCCGGCTCTGCTTCGCCGCGAGCAGCCGAGCCGAATAGCGTTATGGATACGACAGCGAACGTTCCCAAGAGCGCGTTGTGCAGTTCCGACAGCCCCTGGCGCTGTTCTTGTGTCAGCTGGATTTGATTGAGCGTTTTCATAGGCAAGCCCTTTCTTAATAATTCAGTATATCCCAATCAGAGCTAAACGTTCAAGAGAAAAGAGCAATGCCCTGACGCAGTACCTATGCAGCCCTGAGAGTCTCGACCGAAACAACAAGGACTTTTTTCGCGGCGCTTCCCGGAATTGTATGATTCCTCGTCAGGATCATCGATGCTAGCTGCAATTGTGTCGGGTTTCGCTCTGCTCTACCAGACCTACGAAACTGCGCGCAGAGAGTGTGACGCTCAGTGTTCTTTTTGTTGATGAAAACTGCGACGGCTTGTTGCTCGACGAGTTGGTTCTCGACGACTTCGAGGACTGCGGCTTGCAGATGGGGATTGAAGTTTTTTGGCATGGTGAAATTCCTCTTAATGCTTGGTGTTCAAACCCGAATCGCGTTGCTTGCGAATACCAGCTATCCATTCATAGTCAACTTGGGAAACTATGCCCCCATTGTGGACTTGTTACAGGCAAGGAAACAAACCGATAACGCCCGCAGTCCAATAATATAGTCCTGGTCCCATGAACTGAAACATGCCCCAAGCCTTCATTCAGGGGTTCCTTAACTAAAGACAATTCGGCCATCCTGACATTTATATCTTCCTACGATGGCCGACCCGATGCTTCAACACCTACAATTCTTCAAAAGGCACAAACAACCTTTCCATCCGGACCGGCGGAGGTATTGTTTTGATCTCGCTTGGGGTCACAACTTCCCTAATCGATAGCCTATTGTTTGACAGACCATAGGCGACGAGCAAGAAAGGCAGGTCCTTATCCATCATCGGCATACCCGATGCTGTCTGCAAGTCACTCGGCTTATCCAATTCCTTAATTGTAATCACCTGCTCTGCAGCAGAAAGGCAGTGTCTGTTCACATAGGGATGCACAGTCATCTTACTCCTCACCTGCGCCACCTGACTGCCTCCTCCGATTACGAAGATATCGAGGGCCTTCCACTGACTGACATCTCTCTGCTTGGAAAAAGCGATGCCCCATGCTTCCTCCACCGCCTCATGCATTTGATCAATATATTTCTCGCACTCCTTGCAAAGACCTGGTTGTTTTCTCAACAGGCTATCCTCATTACCCCGGAAATCTTGCAGCCCGTGTTTTTCCATAATTTCGTCGATACAGTCCATTCCAACGGCATCGGAAGTGGCCCCGAAGAAGGCAAAACCATCTTTCTGCCATTGACCTGTTGCTGCATTATACCGCTCGGTGATGCGGAAGAGGCTGGCGTTGGTTGTACCGGCGCCGACATCGGCTTTCGCATAAAGCCCCTGCTTGATGTTAGGCGAAGTGAAAGCCCATACAAGCGCGGATTCGGCCTCTGTCCTCAGCCAATCACGCACTGTATTGGCATCCGGCACGGGAATCTTTCGCACCTCATTTCTCGCCAATTCCGACAGTTTTTGAAGTTGGTCAAGAGGCAGACGCCCTTCGCGTATGCTTTTACCATCGTGATGTTTGAGCAGCCAATACGCGCTGCGGATCACTTCGAGAAAACCCTCTCGCAGCACCGTGTCACTAAAAAAGCTCATCGGGATGCCCATCGTGATAGATAGCTTTAGATCGCTTCGGCTGGCTCCATAAAATTTCTCAATCCGCGTTTGGGCCATTTCCGATAGATACCAAACAGTGGCTATGGCAATATCACGCGCACCTACGCCATCCGGAAACGAGATGCCATCGCCGTAAAAATATTTTTTTCTATGCTGTTTGATCTCCTCTGCCAGCCGCATTTTTATGCTGTAATACAAGTCCCAAGCTTC
>CAYILT010000328.1:0-1285 GCA_964364055.1 uncultured Nitrospiraceae bacterium
GACGTCTCCCCGGTGAAAACCGGGGTCCAGTAAACATCGAACTCATTGAAAAGACCGGGTACCCCCGGCTTCAGTCATGCCGGGGCAGGCTCTTTTCGCCGGTATGACGAAATAGGGCGTATTCCGACTTTTTACGAGACCATCAGTTTTGATTTTGGCGTTTATTTGTGATTTGTGATTTGATATTTGGAATTTACCTCACCGAGGTGTTTATGCTCAAATACATACTCATACCGCTCCTGCCGTTCACCGGCTTCCTGATCGCGGGACTGTTCGGGAAGTACCTCAAGGAGCGCGCCGCCATAGTCGCCGTCGCCGGCGTCTTCGGTTCTTTCGTCTTCTCCGTGAGCGCATTCATCGACGTGCTGAACGGCGCCCTTATTGATGAGAATCTCTATTCCTGGATCGACATTGGAAGCCTCAACATCAATGTCGGGTTCCAGATCGACCAGCTGACCGCGGTGATGCTCCTGGTGGTCACGACGCTCAGCACCCTCATTCACATCTACTCCATCGGGTACATGCACGGGGACAAGGGCTTCGCCCGGTTCTTCGCCTACCTGGAACTGTTCACCTTCTTCATGCTGGTCCTGGTCATGGCCAATAACTTCCTGCTCATGTTCGTGGGCTGGGAGGGCGTGGGCCTGTGCTCCTATCTGCTCATCGGTTTCTGGTATGAGAAAAAATCAGCGTCCGACGCCGGCATCAAGGCCTTTGTGGTGAACCGGGTAGGTGATTTCGGGTTCGTCCTGGGCATGATGCTCATCTTCGTGACCTTCGGGACCCTGGACTTCACCGATCTGTTCAAGGCGGTGTCCGCGCCCGCCGCGGCCCAGACCATCGATCTGCTCGGTATCGAAATGAGCGTCATCACGCTCATCTGCCTGCTGCTTTTTGTCGGCGCCACCGGAAAATCCGCCCAGCTCCCGCTCTACGTGTGGCTGCCGGACGCCATGGAAGGCCCGACACCGGTCAGCGCGCTGATCCACGCGGCGACCATGGTCACCGCAGGGGTGTTCATGGTGGCCCGGTGCGCTCCCCTGTTCGTCCTGTCCGACACGGCGATGAACGTTGTGGCCATCGTCGGAGGCGTGACCGCAATCTTCGCGGCCACCATCGGCCTGGTCCAGAACGATATCAAGCGCGTGATCGCGTACTCGACCATCAGCCAGCTTGGCTACATGTTCCTGGGACTCGGGGTGGGGGCCTTCGCCGCGGGCATCTTCCATCTCACGACCCACGCCTTCTTCAAGGGACTCCTGTTCCTCGCCTCGGGCAGCGTGAT
>CAYILT010000328.1:1385-3094 GCA_964364055.1 uncultured Nitrospiraceae bacterium
GGCAGGACGAGCGAGCAGGGGCGAAAACTCCAGACCGGCTTTGTTCAGGAATATGCCTTTATCATGGGTTTGGGATTTGTGGTGCTCATGGGATTATACTACGTGCTGAAATAAAGAACCAATTCCGAAGGTAAGAAGGTGGGAAGGACTTCCTAACCGCTGATTTTACAAAGGAGCTTTTCATGCTCGAACTCATACCGAACCAGCTCGGATTTCCCCTGCTGAGCCTCCTGATCTTCGTACCGGTCATCGGCGCGGTCGTTCTCCTCGCCGTGCGGGACGCCCGGGCGGCACGGTGGATCGCGCTCGCGTTCTCGGTCGTGGAGCTTGGACTCTGCGTTCCGCTCCTCGCGAATTTTGACAGCTCGCTGGCGCACATGCAGTTCGGCGAGTCCATGCCCTGGATCAGCGCCTGGAACATCCACTACAAGCTCGGCGTGGACGGCATCAGCGTGCTGTTCGTGGGCCTGACGGCGCTCCTCACGGTCATCTCCATCATGGTCTCCTGGACGGCGATAACGGACCGCGTGCGTGAGTTCATGGCCGCCCTGCTCTTTCTCGAGGCGGGGATGGTGGGTGTGTTCGCCGCACTTGACCTCTTTCTCTTCTATATCTTCTGGGAGGCCATGCTCATCCCCATGTACCTGCTCATCGGGGTCTGGGGCGGGCCGAACCGGTTGTATGCCGCGGTAAAGTTCTTCCTGTACACCCTCGTCGGCAGCGTGCTGATGCTCGTCGCTATCCTGGCCGTGTACTTCACGGCGGGCGGGACCTTTGATGTCCTTTCGCTCATGAACCACAAGTTCGGTCATTCCTTCCAGATGTGGGCCTTCGCGGCGTTCTTCGCGGCCTTCGCCGTGAAGGTGCCCATGTTCCCGTTCCATACCTGGCTTCCTGATGCCCATGTGGAGGCGCCGACCGCGGGCAGCATCATCCTGGCGGGTATCCTGATCAAGATGGGGGCTTACGGCTTCCTGCGGTTCTCGCTCCCGTTCTTCCCGGACGCGACGATGGCATATACGCCCGCCATCATGGTCCTGTCCGTGATCGCGATCATTTACGGGGCCTATATGGCTTTTGCACAGACGGATTTCAAAAAGCTCATTGCCTATTCCAGCGTCAGCCACATGGGCTTTGTCACCTTGGGGATCTTCTCGATGAACAGCCAGGGCCTTGAGGGCGGCATCCTCCAGATGATCAACCACGGCGTGTCCACCGGCGCGCTGTTCCTCGCCGTCGGCGTGATCTATGAGCGGACCCACACGCGGGTGATCGCCGATTACGGCGGCCTCGCGTCCAAGGTCCCGGTGTACGCCGCGTTCCTGATGATCATAACGCTTTCGTCCATCGGCCTGCCGGGAACGAACGGGTTCATCGGCGAGTTCGCCATTCTTCTGGGCGCGTTCCAGTTCAAGGCGGTCTACGCGGTGATCGCGTCCATCGGCATCATCCTGGGCGCCGGGTACATGCTCTGGCTCTACCAGCGGATCATTTTCGGGACCGTCACGAACCCTCACAACGAGCACCTGACGGACATGAACCTGCGTGAGATCGCCGCGGCGCTGCCGCTGGTCATCCTCGTATTTTACATCGGGCTTTACCCGAACGCCGCATTCCAGGTCATACACGCTTCGGCGGACAATCTCATCAAGCATGTCCATGCCAAGGCACAGGTGCTTCCGGCCGCCGCACAGGCGATGAGCACTCTG
>CAYILT010000329.1:0-3073 GCA_964364055.1 uncultured Nitrospiraceae bacterium
CATCCCGGTCTCACCCAACAGCTTCTACGCTTACCTGCAAACCATCCTGCTCGGCCTCAAGGGCATGCACATCGAGGAGCGCGCCCAGGACATCCTGACCAATCTCGCGAGGTTATCAGGGGATTTCCGGAAGTTCCAGGAAGAGTTCGAACTGGTAGGAAAACACCTGACGAACACGAAATCGAGATATGACGAGGCAGACAAGAAGCTCGCGAAATTCGACGACAAGCTCCAGTCCCTGAGCGAGGCATCACCTGCCATCGAGGAAACAAAGAAGCTGCCGCTGTAGCCAATGGTGATCAGTTCTTACTTCTTACTCCCTTCCCGCACCATGACCCGGTTCTTCCCAGCGTGCTTCGCCTCGTAAAGGCCCTTATCAGCCTCGGAGATGAGCTCCTTGATGCTCTCTGCGCTTGCCGGCCAGGAAGCCACACCGATGCTCACCGTCACCTGCAGGACATGCTGATCTATCTTGAACGGGTAGTGTTCGATCAAGGCACGCATCCGTTCTGCGACCACGTTCCCGGCGGGAATGTCGGAAGCGGGCAGGATCACGGCGAACTCCTCTCCGCCATACCGAAATCCCAGGTCCGGATCCCGGATCGAGCTTAAAATGCACTTGCTCACTTCCTTCAGGATCGCATCGCCGGCGGGATGACCATACGTATCATTGATCTTCTTGAAATTGTCTATGTCGATCATAAGGAGCGTCATCTTTTCCCCGAATTCATGGAACAGGGAGAATCTTTTTCCGATCGCCTGCCGGAAGTGACGGACCGAGTAGAGGCCCGTCAGTTCGTCCGTAATGGCCATGCGATATAACAGGGCATTCTCAAAGGCCACGGAGATGTGGTTCGCCATTCCCCGGACAAGGGTCAGCTGGTTCGGATCGAACACGCCTGACGTGCGCCGTATAATAAGGAGGGCAAGACGATGCTCTCCTTTGGAAACCGGCATATGGATCTCTTTTCCCTCGTTGACGATAGTGTGTTCCGTGATCCTGCCTTCCACCCACGCATAGATGATATCATGCTGCGCTGATGCGACCTCAACCTTCTTCCTGAGCAGGGCACTCTTGTTCTTCGTCCATACGATGACGCCGAGCTCGCGGTATTCGTTCGGGAGGACCATGTCGATCTCGTCCGCTCCCAGGGCATCACTGATGATCTCGATGATGATGTGTTTGAGCTCCTCGAAGTCTATCGTCGCGCTCAACCGGTCGACGATGCTATAGAGGATCAGGAGTTCCGCCGATCTCATGCGTATCTCATTGATGTACGTATTGACGCCCTTCGACAGGGCCCACCACAGGAACGGGATAAGGATGGCCAGGCATGCCAGCGAAGAACCGAGGATGATCAGGATGACCTTCCTGATCAGGGAATCCGTAGGCTCCAGGGAACTATCAATGATGAGCTTCCCGTTTATCCGCACCTCGGCCGGATGGCACCGGTGGCAGAATGGCTGATTCTCAATGATATGGACGTGTCGTAAGACCCGCTTGCCATCAACGGTCACGGTCATGGTCTTGTCATGGGGCACGGTGACCGGACCACTGTGGCAACCCTTGCAGGAAACATCGGTGAAACGGTCAATGGTGGCGCCGATGTCCTTTTCGCGCGAGGAGTATGCCACCTTCCCCCCGTTATCAAGGATGAACGTCCTGACGATGGCCGGGTTCTCTTTCCCGATGACGACGAGCGTGTTCTGCATTTTTCCCGGATCGCGGGCCTCCATGAGGTGGTTGAGGCTCGAATGCAGGATGAGCCCGAGCTCTTCCGCCTGGACCCCGCGCTCCTCCATGAGCCGGGAACGCATGGTGCATGCGATAAAGATCATCGTGACGGCGATGCAGAGCGTCATAAGAGAAACGATGCCGAGGATTATCTTCTTCTTGTATGTATCGAGCCATTCATGATTCTGGACGGCATTCTTCCGGGTCATCTGGGGTGTCCTCCTTCAGCGTGACCTCCGGCAATGACATAGATGGATTCACCATCACCCGGATTATCAAGCAGGCAGGTCTCATCGGCCCGGAGATGGAGCGCTTGCCCCTGCTTGAGCGAGCCCGCATAGTGCCCGCGCATGGTAAGATCTCCCCGGAGGACAAGGACGATCTCCTCGTGCCCTCTCCCGGGCTTGAGCTCTCTCCCCCGCTCACCTGCCTTGAGAACCCCGTAGATAAGATAACAGGCATGACTTCCCGTCTGCTCGGCGCCGAGGATGTACTCTCCGGACAGGGACACCTTGCTCGCGATATCGAACTTGCTCATATCCATCCCTCTATATTATTATCGTGGAACAGCCTTTTCTTACGATGAACTGTATCATAGCGAACAGAAGATTGCAATGTGAGGTTCACCCTTTCGTGTCTATCGCGGTCCCTTTACGGCACAGAAATCATCTTGCCGCTTTTCAACAGTATCCTGTTCTGATACTATAGGGACAGCCTTCCAGAATGGAGACACTATTAACAGGAGAATAGATGGCAGGACCACCCGCTGCGGGAGAACAGAAGGCCTGGGAACTGCTGGCTTCGCTCAGGACGGAAGATGTCGTCAGGACTGCAAGGGTGACGTTTGATCCGGCGTCAGCCTGCTATACCATAAGGTCCTTCGGAATGGATTTCTCGATTTCGGAGAAAGAGCGAACGATCACCAGCCGCGTCCCGGAAAGCGATATCCTGCTCGATCGACAAGGGGATTTTTTCCGGGTCTCGGTCCTGTGGTATCTGGTGAATGCGAAGGAAATTAATGCAACAGGCAGGCTGGTAAAACTCCAGAACATCCGCGGAGGGGACATTTTCACGAAAGGGTCCCATGTCCTGCCGCTGGAAAAAGTAGCGCAAAAGTTCGGGAACGATAAGGCCGGCTTCCTGGATCGGGGTCTTGCATGGGGGGGAGAGGTCCTGACGATGGCAGACGCTTCGCTCCGGCTTTATCCCCTTCCGAGGGTCCCCGTCACCCTGATGCACTGGATCGCCGATGACGAATTCCCCGCCCGTGCCGACCTCCTCCTCGATTCCACCGGAGAACTTCAGGCCCCCACCGACATCCTCTGGTCCCTGGCCATG
>CAYILT010000330.1:0-3053 GCA_964364055.1 uncultured Nitrospiraceae bacterium
ATAGACAGGGAGACGCTGTACAAACCAGAAACCGAGAAAGGCTAAGATTCGTCCGCAGATTTCGCAGATTAACGCAGATTTAATCTTTTAAACACGAATCAGGACGGTCGTTTTTTAATCTGTGTAATCTGCGTAATCTGCGGACAAGCTTTTCATCCGAGCCTTTGCTTCTGTGGACATACCTTGCTTTTTCAACTTTAGTACGAATGAACCAACTACCATGATCGACCTCAAAGAACTCACTCCCGACGAAATAGACCGGCTCTGCGTTGACAAGCTCCGACAGAAGCGCGGACAGGGTCACCGCGTTGCAATACAGCTCTTCAGGAAGCGCGTGGAAGACTTCGACGCGATGACCGATTTGAACAGGCCGTTCCGGGAGCTTCTGAAGGGACACTGCACGATATCAAGACTCGCCATTGAGCGAAGCGACAGCGCCGGCGACGGGACCATGAAGCTGCTCTACCGGCTGGGTGACGGCAACTCCATTGAAGGGGTCCTCATCCCCGGGCCGGACCGGCTCACCCTCTGCGTTTCGACCCAGGTCGGCTGTGCATCAGGCTGCGGGTTCTGCCTCACCGGAAGCGGCGGACTGGTACGGAACCTGACGCCCGGGGAGATCGTGAACCAGTTCTTTGCAACGGCGAGGTTCGCCGGAAAACGGCCGGTCACCAATATCGTTCTCATGGGCACGGGCGAACCGCTCAGCAATTATGACGCGGTGAAGAAGTTCGTCGGGACGGCTACCGACCGTTGCGGATTCGGTTTTTCGCCGAAGAAGGTGACCCTGTCCACCTGCGGTCTGGCGCCCATGATCGAACGTCTGGCCGATGACGGCGTCAACGTAAGCCTCGCAGTATCGCTGAACGCGACGACCGACGCGATGCGGGACCGGATCATGCCGGTGAACAAGGCATATCCCATCGGGCGGCTCATGGAAGCCGTGCGGTATTACGGAGAAAAGACCGGTCGGTCCGTAACGATCGAATATGTGCTATTCAAGGGATTGAATGATTCCGACGAAGACGCGGCCAGGCTCGGGGAACTGCTCCGTGGGGTGGCGTGCATGATCAACATCCTCCTGTTCAATCCCTTTCCCGGCTGCCCGTACGAACGGCCCGACGAGGAACGGGCCTATGCCTTCCGGAACCTGCTGCTCAGGAGCGGCCACGTGGCCGTGGTCAGGAACAGCACGGGTAGGGACATCTCCGCGGCATGCGGACAGCTGCGGGCACAAGCACAATGAACAAGATGCCCTTACTGCGCAAAAAGAAGGCCCGCGGCAACCCGCGGGCCTCTTAGCATTCAACATCTGCACATCCCGGACCGATTACTGGAATGTGTAATACACCTGGGTAAGTTCGCCGTTGATGCCATACACCTGGAGATAGATCTCTCCCCAGTTTATATTAGTGCTATCGCACTGCGAAGGCACTACGATGTTTGTTGCCTGGGTTGCCGTGATACCAAGGACCACTTGCGATCCCCCGTCATCACACTTATGATCGATCCCGCCGATGTTGCTGATCACTGAGGTTCCAAGCCGTATAAACGCGATCGGGAAGGTCTTCGGAAGTGTCCATTCTACGGTCTGGGGAACCGATGTGGCCCATGCTATGCTCGTCCCTGACAGATTGGTTATCAGGATAGACTCGGTCGTGACCGCATTCAGTATTTGCGTGTATGTCACGGTGGGTCCGCTCGCCGGCGTTATCCCGATCGTAAACAGCTCGCCCCCGGAAATGGTCGGGTTGAAGGTGTAGGTCCCAAATGCGTCGGCCATAAGGGAGCCGTCCCAGGGCGCAGCCTTCTGTCCATGATAAGACAGCGACACACTGCTCCACGGCCCGCCGGAGATGGTTGCACCAAGCAGGCTCGTTGTTGTCGGCTCGGAACGGGGAGCGCTGACATTAACTTCCAGGGCCAGATACGGGCTGCCGGTCCCCGAACCCTGGCTCCTGACCATGGCGGTCCTCACCTCGACCTCTGCAATGCGATTGTCTCCGGACATGAACCAGGTGCTGCTCGGATTCGTGAAGAAAAACTCAATCGGCTCTGTGCTGGTCTGGCCTCCCGCGGTCTGGGAAAGCTTGAATACCGTGTCTGCCGTCGTTGGTGTAACGAACGACTTGATCGCGATATTCGAGAAGGATATGGTCGACCCATTAAAGAAAAAAGCGATCTGCTTAGCAGTATGCGCCTGATCAAGGCCGCCCCAAAGCCCACTGGGATCCAGGAACGGCAGAATGTCGCTTGCCGTCAGCGTCGCCGCGCTCTTCAAGTTCACGGCAGCGGCAAAATTATTGACCGTCGTTGTTATCCCGTCCAGCGCTGCCTGCTCTGCCGTCTGGACCGGCACTACCGTACCATTGGTACTCGTAGTGGTTCCGCTGGTGCCTGTTGTCAATGTAACGACGGTCATCGACCCCGAGGCGGCGGTCAGCAGGGAGTCTTGCGTAACGGTCCCGCTGGAGATGATTACCTGGCCCGTCACGGGGTTAACGGTAGTTTGATCGAGCACCTTGTCGAATCCGCTGCCGTTAGCAGTGAAGGGCGTGGAAATAAGATTGAAGCTGTCTGCGGCCACGCCGGCCAGGTTCAGCCAAAGCTGGACCAGGTTCTTGACGACCGAGCTGATCACCGCTACCACCGTGGGTGTCGGGGGCGGGTTCGATACCGGATTGGTAAATGCAGCATCCACGGAAACGCCCTGCACCTCATACCAGGTCCGGATGATGAGGTCCGTGAACGGAGTGATGTTGACCGTCGACGTGGTGTTTGCATCTGCGCTCACGCTGTAGAATGTCATCGTGGGGGTGGTTGCGAGCAGCAGAAAGGGAGACTTGAGGCCGGTCGTATCGATCGAGTACGTCCCGTTACTATCCGTCGTAGCCGTGCGGAGGGTGCCTGCGCTGTCCTTCATCGTGATCGTTGCGCCGGCAAGCGCTACGCCGCTCGCCACGGTGCCGCTTA
The DNA here is from genome assembly GCA_964364055.1 of uncultured Nitrospiraceae bacterium. Lineage (GTDB taxonomy): Bacteria > Nitrospirota > UBA9217 > UBA9217 > UBA9217 > JAAXXJ01. The sequence continues at coordinate 2,974 of CAYILT010000330.1, forward strand.
ACTGGGGCTTGGCCGGGGGAGGGCCGCTAGCCCTGCCCTTTACCCTTAAATAGTGCTGGACAATTGTTCTCATTTCGCGC
>CAYILT010000331.1:0-3044 GCA_964364055.1 uncultured Nitrospiraceae bacterium
ACGAGATCCTTTATCGGATGGATATTCCCCTGAGTGTTACGATCAACGAGGCCATCGAACTCGCCAAGAAGTACGGGACTGACGATTCGGGCGCATTTGTCAACGGTATTCTCGACAGCGTGGCCCGCATGGCGGGTAAGGTGGACGCAAAAGACCTTCGCTGAAATGAAAAGGTAATGGCTTGGTTCTGAAAGTACTCATGCACGATATCAAGAAATTGGAAACCGATGCCGTGGCCGTCGGTTTTTTTGAAGATATCCGACCCCTGAAAGGGGTTGCCGGAGCATTGGACTGGATCCTGTGCGGCTCCCTTTCCCATCTTATCATTCATAAAAAAATACGCGGCGCCCTCGGGGAAGCCGCCCTGCTGACCACGAATGGAAAGATACCCGCACCCAAGGTATTCATGGTCGGGCTCGGACCCCGGTCGCGGATGACTCCCGAGACGCTGCGCGAGGCCTCCCGAATAGCGGCGACCATCATCGTCGGCGCCGGGGTCATGCGTGCGGCACTGGACTGTTTTCCGCTCTGGACCGGACAGAGCGAGGAGGATCTCGCCGCGGTCCGGCAAGGACTTGGAGAAGGGGCCGGCGACCATGCGCTGGACATCGCTTTGCTCGCCCCGGATGCCGCGTCTTTTGAGCGGATGTCCCGGTTCGTCCGGGCATGATCGATCACTAACAGGAGAACCTGATGATACCTCGCTATAGCAGGCCGGAAATGACCCGCTTGTGGGAACCGGAGAACCGCTACCATGCATGGCTCCTCGTGGAGATTCTGGCGTGTGAGGCTAACGCAAAACTGGGGCTGATCCCCGCACGGGCGCTTTCCACGATCAAGAAAAAGGCGGCCTTCGACGTCAAGCGGATCGACGCTCTTGAAAAGATCGTGAAACACGACGTCATCGCGTTCCTTACCGCCGTCGGAGAGAACGTCGGGCCGGATTCGCGTTTCATCCACCTGGGGCTCACGTCTTCGGACGTCCTCGACACCGCCCTGGCGTATCTCATGCAGAAGGCCGCGGACATCATTCTCGACGACATCAGGGACCTCCGGGCGGTCCTGAAGAAAAAGGCGTTTGCCCACAAAGATACGGTCATGATCGGCCGTTCCCACGGCATTCATGCTGAACCGGTGACCTTCGGGCTCAAGATGGCGCTGTGGTACGAGGAGATGGGAAGGGCGCTGGACCGCATGGAAAGGGCGCGGGCCGCGGTCAGCGTAGGGAAGGTCTCGGGCGCCGTGGGGACCTTTGCCAACATCGATCCCTTCGTGGAACGGTACGTCTGCAAGAAACTCAGGCTCACGCCGGAACCGGTGGCGACGCAGGTGGTCCAGCGTGACCGGCACGCCGAATTCCTCACTGCGCTCGCGCTCATCGCCTCTTCGATCGAGAAGTTCTCCGTGGAACTGCGGCATCTGCAGCGGACCGAAGTACTCGAGGCGGAGGAATATTTTTCCGAAGGTCAGAAAGGGTCCTCCGCCATGCCCCACAAGCGGAACCCCATCTCCGCCGAGAATCTCACGGGACTTGCCCGTGTGGTGAGAGCCAACTCGCTCGCGGCAATGGAGAACGTTGCATTATGGCACGAACGGGACATAAGCCACTCCTCGGTGGAGCGCATCATCATTCCCGACAGCACCATCCTTCTTGACTATATGCTTGCGCGGTTCACGAACCTTGTTGATAAATTGTTCGTCTATCCCAAGAACATGGCGCGGAACATGGAACTTTCACGAGGTCTGTTCCATTCCGAAACGGTGATGCTTGCGCTGGTGGGGAAGGGCCTTTCCCGGGAAACGGCATACCGGTACGTACAGCGGAACGCAATGGAAGTTTGGAAACAGGGAGGAGACTTCTCAGCGCGGCTGATGAACGATCCCGATGTCCGGAAGCACCTGACCGCGAAGGAGATCGAAACGTGCTTCTCGCTCAGGCATACGATCAAAAAAGTGGACTATATATTCAAACGGGTCTTTAACAAGAAGGGGAGATGATTCCGCAGATCAGGAAATGACCGCTTCGGTCATCTGCTCTGCGTAATCGCGGCAAGCCATGTTCGATACGTTCCATGAAGAATGCGGCGTATTCGGGATCTACGGACATCCTGATGCGGCAAACATGACCTATCTGGGACTCTACGCCCTGCAGCACCGGGGACAGGAGTCTGCCGGAATCGTGTCCACGGACAGCAAGAAGCTCTATTGCGAAAAGTCCATGGGGCTTGTTGCGGATATCTTTACCGAGGAACGCATCAAGAAGCTTCCCGGCCATGCAGCCATAGGCCACAACCGCTATTCAACGACGGGCGACAGCATCAGCATCAATATCCAGCCCATCCTCGTTAATTTCGCCATGGGCAGCCTAGCCATCGCGCACAACGGCAACCTGGTCAACGCCGGCATATTGAAGGCTGAGCTGGAGGCATACGGCTCCATCTTTCAGTCGACCATGGACAGCGAGGTGATCATCCATCTCATCGCCCAGTCCCGCATGTCTAACCTGCATGAGCGGATCGTGGACGCCCTGCAGCACGTGCAGGGGTCCTACAGCCTGCTCCTCCTTGCCGAGGACGAGATCATCGGACTGCGCGATCCACACGGCTTCCGGCCGCTGGTCCTGGGCGAGCTGGGCGGCGCCTACGTGCTCGCCTCGGAGTCCTGCGCCCTGGACCTGATCGAGGCCACGTACATCCGGGAGATCGAACCCGGCGAAATGGTAGTGATCAACGGATCGGGCATCCACTCGACCTTCCCGTTCAAACGCGCGAATCCTTCGCACTGTATCTTCGAGTTCATCTACTTTGCCCGTCCGGACAGCTATGTATTCGGACAGAACGTCTACACCACCCGGAAGGAATTCGGCAGGCAACTCGCAAGAGAGACCGGAATCCAGGCCGACGTGGTGATCCCGGTACCGGATTCCGGGGTTCCGGCGGCGCTCGGGTATGCCGAGGAAGCGGGGATCCCCTTCGGTCTGGGGTTGATCCGGAACCATTATATCGGGAGGACCTTTATCGAACCGCGGCAGACCATCAGGCACT
>CAYILT010000332.1:0-3044 GCA_964364055.1 uncultured Nitrospiraceae bacterium
GACCCGCTACTATTTTGATACGCAATTCCACATGATTAAGAGGAACACCGTTTTCACGGACAAAGACGATGGAATGATTTCTGATCCAGAGGCCTGTCAACAATATCCACCTGCTGAAAATGATAGCGATGTCATGATGCCTAATTATGCCAAAATTCAAGAGCGCATAGAGCGTGCGCTCCCTTTATTCAAGGACAGAAGAATTATCACTAGGCCGCCTTCAGAAGAGCAGCTTAAAGAGAAAGAGCGTCAATGGAAAGAGGCGGAAGAACGGCAACGTCTTCAATGGGCTCAGGAAGATGAAAAACTTGCCCGAATAAAGACTAGAGAACGAATAATTCGTACAGTTCTGTATGCAATATTAGCACTGGCCTTAGTACAAGCAATTCGCTCCTTTATTCGGGCAATTAGCAGAAAGAAATAAAACGGAAATTAACCAGCGCCTCGACAGCGACGCGCCAAATGCGGCGCGTCAGGCGCGCGTTAAAATAATCCTATGAAAAAAACCTCTCGATTAACCATAAATTTTCTGAGCATCTCTCTGATGCTGATCATCATCCCTGCCCTTTCCTTTGCCACTCCCGACTACGCCAAGCAGACCGGCTACGAGTGCGGGATATGCCACGTTGATGTCATCGGCGGCGGGAAGCTCACGACAACGGGAGAAGCTTTCCTGACGAACCTGAAAGCGAAGGGCCAATACCGCCGGCTTTCGACGACCCAGCACATCGTTCGTCTCATTGTCGGCTATCTCCACATGGTCGCCGCCATCGTCTGGTTCGGCGCCATCATGTACGTCCATATTCTGCTGAAGCCCGCCTACGCGTCGAAAGGCCTTCCAAAGGGCGAGCTCCGCCTCGGCTGGCTGTCCATGATCACGCTCCTCGTGACCGGCACGCTCCTGACCATCGCCCGCATGCCGAACCTCGAGGCATTTACTGCGACACGCTTCGGAATCCTCCTGAGCGTGAAGATATTCCTGTACCTCGTCATGCTGTCGAGCGCCCTGGTTGTAACGGTATTCATCGGGCCGAAGATGCGCCAGCGTCTCAAAAGTCCGGTAGCGTTATGCCTCTCCCGCGAGCTCACGCCTGAGCAGCTGTCGTCCTTCGACGGCAAAGAGGGACGGCCCGCCTGCACCGCCTACAAGGGCATCAGCTACGACAAAACCAATAGCCGGCGCGGGAAGAACGGCCAGCACATGATGAAGCACCATGCGGGCGCCGACCTGTCCGATACGCTCAAGCAGGCGCCCCACGGCGACGACAAGGTCCTCGCCATGCCGCAGGTGGGCATGTGCGTTGAGCCGGACCGTAAACCAGAAAGGCCCCTTTATGAGAAGGTTTTCTACTTCTTCGCCTACATGAACCTCGCCCTCGTCTTCGTCATCATTTTCGTCATTTCGCTGTGGAGATGGTGGTGATTACTGCAGTGCGGAATGCGGAGACTTCGACGAGCCCTTCGGTGGTGAGCCCACTCAGGGTCGAACCACTCAGTCGAGCCGTTCGGAGTGCGGAGTTATTTGGTCCATTCATCATCCGTCTCTCCGTGCCTCCGTGGTTAAACAGGTCTTTTCTTCCTGAATCTGCCGTCTTTTCAATCGTTATGATGCAGGTCATATCCCTTCCCCCTTCTTCCGTGGTATAAAATTAACATGCAGATCGCCACATTGACAACCTGGCGCCGCGTCTCGCAGATCGCCTTCATCCTGTTCATTTTTCTGATGCCGGTGCTGAACATCCTGCGGATCGACTCGGACACCCATGAGCTGATCATCTTCGGCGCCTCCTGGAGCTTCGGCATCCAGCCTGAATATTACGCCGACCAGAGCGCCTTGGGCGGCCTGCGGATAGCCGGCCAGTTCCTTCTCAAGGGCATCCTTCCCTGGGTGGTCTTCCTGGCCATTTTTCCGCTTCTCGGTTGGCTCACGGGAAGGCTCTTCTGCGGCTGGCTCTGTCCCGAAGGCGCGCTGTTCGAGCTGTCGGACTTCCTCACGCTGAAACTGCTGGGCAGGCGAAACCTGTACGGCAAAGGGCCGAACGATCCCGACAACGCGAAGGAAAAGAGACTCTTGTACGGCGCCATCGCGGTCCTGAGTGCTATACTCATACCATTGGCTGGCGGCGTGGCGCTTACCGGGTACATCGTCGCGCCGAAGACCATCTGGCACCAGATCGTGACCGGGGACTTCACCTTCGGCGTGAAGGCAGGGATCATCGGCGTGGCCGTCTACATGCTCATCACTTCGGTCCTCGTGCGCCACGTCCTGTGCCGGTACGTCTGCGCCGCGGGGCTCATGCAGCTGCTCTTTGGATGGATCAGCCCGGTCTCTCTCAGGATCAAGATGGACAGCGCCCGGACAGCGGACTGCACGGACTGTAAAGGCTGCGACAAGGCCTGCTTCATGAACGTCACTCCGCGCAAGAACAAGCGGGACATCTCGTGCGTGAACTGCGGGGCCTGCATCGTGGCGTGCAATAAGGAGCTGGGAACCGGCAAGGGCCTGTTCCACCTCGGCTTCGGCAGGGGCTGTGCCCTGCCGGAGGAGAACTGCAGGAGCCTGGCACCGGAGACGGTGAAAACATAATAAGCGCCGGCTGCGTCATACAGTCACGGTTACGATGCCCGTTTCGTCGTTCGGTTATGTTGTTCGTCTTTGACGTTACACGACACCGCTCCCCGATACGGGCCTCGTTACCGGCTACCATTCCACATCTTAAGGAGACAATATGGAAACCATCGACCTCAAGAAAGTAGCAAAGTTCTACCCCGACCGCATCTCGCGCGAGATGCTCAAGGACAGCCCCGAGATGCGCATCGCCCTCATGTGCCTGAACCCGGGCCAGAAGCTTGATCCCCACAAGGCCCCGATGCGGCTGCTCATGTACGTGGTCGAAGGCAAGGGCACCTTCACCGTGGGCGACGAGAAGATCGTGGCCGACGAGAAAACCTGCATCCCCTGCGACCCCAACGTGCTCCACGGGTTTGCCGCCGACCAGGGAGAGAAGCTTGTCGTCCTGGCCATCGTTACGGCGGTGGATTAA
>CAYILT010000333.1:0-3043 GCA_964364055.1 uncultured Nitrospiraceae bacterium
CCGCGATCGCGCCGGTGGCCGCGCCGAACATGGTCGGTTTCCCGCGATGGACCCATTCGGCGGCCGTCCAGGTGAGTGTGGCGGAAACAGCGGCGGTGTGGGTCGTTACGAAAGCCATGGTAGCCAGTTCGCCCGAAGCAAGGGCGCTTCCCGCGTTGAATCCGAACCAGCCGAACCACAGCAGACCCGCGCCGAGAACGGTCATGGGAAGGTCATGGGGCGGCATGGCTTCGTGCAGGAAGCCCCTGCGCTTTCCGATATAGAGAGCCGCGGCGAGCGCCGAGAACCCCGACGTGGCATGCACGACGATCCCCCCGGCAAAGTCGAGCACGCCCATCTGTTTCATCCATCCGCCCGCGCCCCAGACCCAATGCGCAACGGGATCGTACACCACCGTTGTCCAGAGCAGCGTGAACACGAGGAATGCCGAGAATTTCATTCTCTCCGCGAAAGCCCCGCTGATGAGCGCGGGCGTGATGACGGCGAACATCATCTGGTAGGCCATGAACGCCAGGTGCGGCACCGTGGCCGCATAATCAGCGTTCGGCGCTGGTCCGACACCCGAGAGGCCGGCCCAGTCAAGGTTTCCGATCCAGCCCTTGATGTCGGGACCGAAAGCCAGCGAGTAGCCGAACAGTATCCACTGGACGCTCACCAGCGCGATGGCGATGAAGCTGTGCATGATGGTGCCCAGCACGTTCTTCCGACGGACCATGCCGCCGTAGAACAGGGCGAGACCCGGGGTCATCAGCATCACCAGCGCCGTTGACATCAGGATCCACGCCGTGTCGCCGGTGTCGATCGTGTGTGCCGCCGGCAGAACTTCCGCCAGAGCCGCCTGCGGCACGAAAACCATCATTAGAACCAGCAGGAAAACCAGCACCAAATTCTTGTTCATCCCCGTCGTCATACGAATTTCTCCCCGAAATGAATTGAGCATCATGTATACAGATCGCTGATTATTAAGCAAGGCATGTGCCATGATGCTGAAAACAACGGCAAGAATTAAACCTGTTGATTTGATTGTGATATTCCGAGGCGGGGATCAGGAGAGCAGAAAAAGAACGGGATTCGCTGATATACTTTTGGGCATTTGTTCAAATATTGAGCAAAACATGTTCCTCCAGGCTGCCGGGAGGTCTGACCTTTCCGGCCGCCTGGAGGATGCTCATCAACGGTACCAGTACTGCTTCGCTAGATGGCCGACTCGCCCTTCTCGCCGGTGCGGATGCGGACCACGTCCTCGACCTTGGAGATGAAGATCTTGCCGTCGCCGATCTTGCCGGTCCTGGCTTTCTCCATGATGGTCGCCACGACCTTCTCGGCGATCGCGTCCGCCACGACGATCTCGAGCTTCACCTTGGGGATGAAGGCGATGTCGTATTCCGCGCCGCGGTAGAGTTCCACATGGCCCTTCTGCCTGCCGAAGCCCTTCACCTCGGTCACGGTCATTCCCTGGATGCCTAGGGCGTTCAGCGCGTCCTTCACGTCATCGAGTTTGAACGGTTTGATGACTGCCTCTATCTTTTTCATGATGCCTCCTTGTTCACTTCCGAGGTTGCGATGATGAGAAGTTAAGAAGTTGAGCACAAACCTCGTAACTTCCCAACTTCCCACCTTCTCACCTTCGTGATTTTCGTTAAAGATTGTACGCCCGCTCGCCATGCGATGCCTCGTCGAGCCCGACGGTCTCCTCGTCCGAGTCGACCCGGAGGCCGACAGTCACCTTGATGATCAGGAAGATGACCAGCGTGGCGACCGCGCTGTACGCCAGCGTTGCCAGGACTGCGACGATCTGAATCCAGAGCTGGCCGGGATTCCCGTACAGGAGCCCCTTCCCCGCTGAATTAATCGCCGGGTCGGCGAATATGCCGGTAAGGATCGCTCCCAGGGTTCCGCCGATGCCGTGGATGCCGAAAGCGTCGAGCGTGTCGTCATAGCCGAGCAGGGGTTTCAGCTTCGCCACGGCGTAGAAGGGCACCACGCCCGCAGCGATGCCGATGATGATGGCACCGGTGATGTTCACGAAGCCGGCAGCCGGGGTGATGGCGACCAGTCCGCCCACCGCGCCCGAAGCGAGGCCCAGGACCGTGGGCTTCCCGGAATGCATCCACTCGACGAACATCCAGGCGAGCGCCGCGACCGCTGCCGCCGTGTTGGTGTTGATGAAGGCCGCGCCTGCCAGGCCGTTCGCCGCCAGCGCCGAGCCCGCGTTAAACCCGAACCACCCGAACCACAGGAGGCCCGCGCCGGTCACGACCAGCGTCAGGTTGCCCGGGATGATCGCCTTGGTTTTCCGCTTGCCGAGCAGCAGGGCTCCCACGAGCGCCGCGATACCCGCGTTGACATGGACGACTGTTCCGCCGGCGAAATCAAGCGCACCCATCTTGGCCAAAAACCCGCCGCCCCAGACCCAGTGGGCCACGGGGACATACACCAGGCTCATCCAGAGCACCGAGAAGAGGATCCAGGCCGAGAACTTCATGCGCTCGATGTAGGCGCCGCTCGCCAGCGCAACGGTAATGGCCGCGAAGGTGAGCTGGTACACAATGAAGATATACTCGGGGATGGTCTTGGCCAGGTCCGAGATGCTGTCCGGCCCGATCCCCTTCAGGAGGACCTTCGACGCGTCGCCGATGATGTTGCCGCTGCCGGCGAAGGAGAAGGAATACCCGTACAGGACCCAGAGCAGACTGGCGATGCAGAACGTGACAAAGGTCATCGCCATGGTGTTCAGGGCGTCCTTGGTCTTCGCCAGGCCGCCGTAAAAGAGCGCCAGGCCCGGGATGGACATGAGCATCACGAACGCCGTGGCGACGATCATCCATGCCGTGTCGCCCGTATCGATCTTCAGCGGCGCTGGCACCGCCGGTGCCGCCGCCGCGACAGGGGCCACAGCTTCCTCGGCCATGGCGATGCCGGCCGTAAGTCCTGCAACTGCGGCGAACAAGACCAGCAGCAGCACTACCGTAAGCAATGATAGCTTTTTCATAACAAGATCCTCCTTACCCAAGTGTTATACGAGCTAAAATCATGTTCCTAT
>CAYILT010000334.1:0-3027 GCA_964364055.1 uncultured Nitrospiraceae bacterium
CGGTTACCCTCTTAAACTCGACTCTTTATTGTCTTGACAGAGGGGTCCACTTAATTCCATAGCACCCGTCTACTGTCAATGTGTTTTTTATGTTTGCTTCCGTCACGGGTGTCCTTAGCGGAACGATAATGTGATTAATCAACTGCTGGGCAAAATCCATCTGTCTCTTATCATTTGTTGGGCCACTCGTCTTTCCCTTATGATTGTCATCGCATATGGAATCATAGGTAAACACCGCCTCCCCTGCCAGTACCTCCGCCAGATTCACATTGGAATTGTTCCGCACCCTGAGCGTCACGCCCAGTTTGTTGGCGTTTGATGCCGACGTATTGATCAATTGCTGCGTTTGAACCACGGCCCGGAACGACAGCGGCATCGTCTGGCCCGTGTAGGTTGGGTCGGCCTTGACCTTGAATTTCGCATAGCCGTCTACGAACTTCGCGCTGTACTGACTGCCCGGCTCACCGGACGAAACCGATACACCCTGGGGAAGTTCTCCGACGAAATACAGCCGCGCCGGATCATTGAGCAGCTTCATAGCTTCGTCCCTGCCCTCGATGGCAATCGTTCTCCATCCCAGCGCGGGATAGTAATCGCGGCAGTTGAGCACAGCTCTCGGATACGCCGGATCGGTACAAACGAATTTCAACAGGGTGGGATCGAAATTCAGGATCACCAGCCCGTCCTGCGGGCTTGCGACATAAACCCACCCGTCTTTTTCGAAGAGTGACGGACTTGCGCCGAGGTTGTTGATCTGTGCGATGATGCGGGGACTGCCGGGATTTTTGATGTCGAGCACGATCACGCCATTGCCCGTGCTGATGAAGGCCAGGTTGATGGCAGCATTGATAACGATGTCGTTCGCATAGATACCGTTCATCGTGCCGATGATCTGTATATTGTACGGATCCGTGATATTAAGGACGTACAAGCTCCCGAGTCCGCTCGAGACCAGGGCGATGTCCATGATCTGAGGCGTTCCGGTCTCATCGAGATAATTGAAATTATCCGCCACAGCCACGCGCGAGGCGCGGAAGTTCGGACTGGGAGCGAGCTTGTTTATTTCCGTGGGCAGTTGCGGCAGAGCCGTGTCGAGAACGAGCAGGTGGCCGCTCGTTGTGGTGAGATAGATTCGGCCTTTGAGTATGGCGATATCCGCAGGGGTCCGATAGCCGGCATTTACGGTGTCGAATATGCCTACGATGGTGGAGCCGTCTGATTGCTTGCCGCTCTGCATGAATGCTTTGGCGGCATTAATGTCGACGACCTGAAGTCCTACTCCGGCAGTGCACACGTAAGCGAACTTATCCATGAGTGCGAGGCGGCCGGGAATGCCGGAATAGCTTTCCGCAAGCTTTTCTCGGCCCACGACTCTGGGAGTTGATGGAGTGGAAACATCATAAATTCTGAGCATTCCATACTGGTTGCCGCCAGTGTACACGATATTCTCGGTCAGGACCGCCAAGGGGCCGGAAACGGATCCCGCTGCGGGGTTCGCAATTCCATCAGACACCGCGATGCCGCGGTGATCCCACCAGACGCCTGGGTTCGTGAAGTTTTTGCTGTACACGATCTGCGGCTGCGATGGATCAGAGATGTTGAGAATCTCCCACCCTGTCGTGCCGCCGGCTACGTACGCATGGTTCCCAAGGACCGCGATGTCTTTTCCATCAAAATCGGCCTGGCCGAGGCGGTAAACATCGGGTATCTTGGTATCGAAGGTGCTCACGTATCCCAACGGGTCATTGCCTTCAAGGCTGTTTTCATCCAGGTCGGTGATCGCCTGGCTGAGCCGGATTTCGTACTGAGTCGAGAACCGGAGATTGACCGCGGGTATAAAGGTGACTTTCATGCGGCCGGCTTCGAAGCTCGTCACGACCGCTCCGGTCACGAAGTGCGGCGTGAAACTCGGGTCTTCGACGAGGGTTGCGACGGCTTTGAGTGTGACTGTCGTGCCGTCTGCGTTGTTCACCCGCTCGGTGAAAAATACCTGCGGTTGCGCGGTCACCATTATGTTTTTGGCCCCGGGCGCGGGATAGACGCCGCCGTCCAGAACCTTCGGCGGACCAGGCTGGCTCGTGGGATAATCTTGCTGGTCCATGACGACAAAGTTGATGGTTCGGGTCCCGCTGTTGGGTGTTGCGGCCATGTCCGTTGCAGTGACCTTGACGGTGTACGATCCGGCTGCCTGGGGCTGGTAGGTTGCTCTATAAATCAGGACCTCTCGGGGCATTCCGTTAACCGTCTCGGTCGCCGTTCCCGAGGCGCTCAGCGCGGGATTTGGCTGCCAGCCCCCATCGGGCGGCGTTATCCCCATGGAGGTCTGGCCGATGGAGACGCCCACATTGTCGGAGACCCGTATTTCTATTGACATGGTTGAGCCGAGCGGCGTAATACCGGAGGTGAATCCCTGGTCGGATGTCATGTTGATCGATATCCTGGGCTGCTCTCTATCCGCCGTAGGAGACGCGAGAGCGGCAAAGAGGAAGTCTTTGTGCGCTGTATACGGCGGATCGCACAGTGTTGCGCCGAAGTTCTGCGTGCTCTGTGAATAAGCGTCGATTGCGATGATCCGGTAATCCCGGCACGTCCCGACGTTCGAAACAGCCCAGCTAAAGGTCGCATAGTTACCCTTGGAATTGGTTCGGGCGATATAGTTCATTGCATCCGGGCTTCGGGCTATACCGTTTCTGACCGGGATGTCGATGCCTTCTTCATACATGCCATTCTGGTTGATATCTCGGTACATCTGCCCGCTCAGGATGACAGGCTGTACTTCTGGATAGAGAAATGCGTAAATGCCTCCGGATAATATCCCATCGAACGGCAGACTTGCGGTCCTGAGGCGTCCGGCGACCACCTTGGCGCTGTCTATGATCTCGTAGATTTTTTCCGTTGCTCCGTCGGTGTTGACGTACTCCGCGGGATGGGCAACGAAGGGAACCGCGTTTACAGGAATATTGGACGGCTCAGGAACAGAAAGTTTCACTTCTTTCAGGAACGTTGCTCCGCTCGCATCGATATTGG
>CAYILT010000335.1:0-3019 GCA_964364055.1 uncultured Nitrospiraceae bacterium
TCACGAACAAGGGCCGCGTGTACTGGCTCAAGGTGCACCAGCTCCCCGAGGCGGGGAGGCAGGCCAAGGGAAAGGCCATTGTGAACCTGCTGCAGATCGGCCAGGACGAACGGGTCACCGCCGCGCTGCCGGTACGCGATTTCACGCCGGGCCATTTCATCCTGATGGCCACCAAGCAGGGGATCATCAAAAAGACGGAACTCGAGGCCTATAGTCATCCGCGGCCTTCGGGCATCATCGCGATAACCCTTGAGGAGGGCGACGACCTCATTTCCGCCGAGGTGACGGACGGCACCCGCGACGTGTTCCTCGGCACCCGCGACGGACTTTCCATCCGCTTCAATGAAGAAGACGTGCGCGACATCGGCCGTACGGGCAAAGGCGTCATCGGCGTACGGCTCGAGGAGGGGAACGCGGTCATCGGCATGGAGATCGTGCGCGACGACTCCACGATCCTCACGGTGACGGAGAACGGTTTCGGCAAGCGGAGCTCACTCGAGGACTACCGGAGCCAGGGCCGGGGGGGGAAGGGCATCATCACCATCAAGACCACGGAAAAGAACGGACGGGTCGTCGGTATCGCCCAGGTATCCAAGGATGATGAGATCCTTCTCATAACCGGGAACGGCAAGATCCTCCGCACGCGGGCAAAGGACATCTCCGTGCAGGGCAGGAACACCCAGGGTGTGCGGCTCCTGGAGACCGAAGAAGGCGACAAGGTGAAGAGCCTCGCGAAGGTCGTTGAGCGGGATGATGAGAAGGACGCCGCGGTCGATAAGGATGGTCCTGTATCGCCGGTGGTCGGGAACGCGTAGGATGGGACGGCGTCTCGCGGTCATGCTCGTTCTCGTTTCCGTGCTGGCGGGGTGTGAGGCCTTCGACAAGCAGGCGGCGCTTGAGTATGAGGCGGCGACAAAACGCTGGTATGCCGGTGATTACCCGGCCTCAGTATCGATGTATATCGGCCTGGTGAAGAACCACCCGTACAGCCCCCATGCGGATAACGCACTGTATTGGGTCGGCGTGACCCAGTTCCTGTATCTTGGAGAGACCGAGAAGTCCCTTCAAACGTTCACACTTCTCCTGAAAAAATATCCGCGCCGCGACATGGCCCCCGCGGCGCAGCTCTATCTCGCCGAGATCTACGAGCTGGGCTATAATGATTATGCCCGCGCCATCGAGGAGTACCGCAAGGCGATCCGCTACGCTGACAAGGACGTGCGTGAGAAGAGCTTGTACAGTCTTGCTGACAATCTTTTCCGGGTCGGCAAGAGCGAAGAAGCGCGGGACACCTGGATGGGTCAGGTCAAAGAGTTCCCCCGCGGCGGGAAGGCGGACATCGCGTTCTACCGGCTCGGGACCTTGTCGTTCTCGAAAGGGAACATCGAGGCGGCGGCGGCCTATTACCGGAGATCGCTCGAGATAAGCAAGGACAAGGAGATCGTCGTCAAGGCTCAATTCGCCCTGGCCCAGTGCCTCGAGGCGTCAGAAAGACTGAAGGAGGCCCTGGCGGTCTACAAAGAGCTGGAACCTTCGTACGAGAACAAGGACGCCATCCAGATCAAGATCAGAGCCCTTGAAACGCGGATCATCAAGAAAAGTTATTGACATCTCCAGGGGAGCGTGTTACTTTTTATGCTCGATTTAAAATTCGTCAGAGAACGCACGGAAGACGTAAAAGCGGGGATCCGCAGACGCGGGACCGAGCTTGACCTCGGTGAGTTCCTCGCGCTGGACGAAAAGCGGCGCACGGCGCAGCAGGAAGCGGACGACCTCCGGCGAAAGCGGAACGAGGTCTCTGAAGAGATCGGCAGACTGAAGAAAGCCGGCCAGCCGGCCGACGACAAGGTCGTCGAAATGCGGGCCGTCGGGGACGCAATCACCGCGCTCGAGGCGATAAGCCGCGAGACGGAAGAGACCCAGCGAAACATCCTGCTGAACATACCGAACCTGCCGCACGCGTCGGTACCGGACGGCAGGGACGAGACCGGGAACGTTGAAGTGAAGCGGTGGTCGCCGGAAGGGGCCGGGCCGACGAAGTTCTCCTTCGAGCCCAAGCCGCACTGGGACCTCGCGGAATATCTTGATATCATCGATTTTGACCGGGCAGCCAAGATCACGGGCGCCCGCTTCGCTCTTTATAAAGGCATGGGCGCCAGACTCGAGCGGGCGCTCATCAACTTCATGCTCGACCTTCATACCACCGAGCACGGCTATCTCGAGGTGTTGCCGCCGTTCATGGTGAACCGGGCGAGCATGACCGCCACGGGACAGCTTCCCAAATTTGAGGAAGAGCTTTTTAAGGTGGAGAATGGCACGTACTTTCTGATCCCCACGGCGGAGGTCCCGGTGACGAACATCCACCGGGACGAGATCCTGCCTGACGAGGACCTCACGCTCAAGTACACTGCCTATACGCCCTGTTTTCGCCGCGAGGCGGGTTCCTACGGCAAAGACACGCGCGGTCTTATCCGTCAGCACCAGTTCAACAAGGTGGAGCTCGTGAAGTTCGCGAGGCCCCAGGAGTCGTACCAGGAGCTGGAAGCGCTGCTTGCCGATGCGGAAGAGGTGCTGAAGCGGCTCGGCCTGCCCTACCGGGTGATCACGCTTTGTACCGGCGACACGGGCTTCTCCGCGGCAAAGACCTATGACATCGAGGCATGGCTCCCGGCACAGGACCGCTATCGCGAGATATCGTCCTGCTCCAACTTCGAGGACTTCCAGGCACGGCGGGGCAATATCCGGTATAAACCGAAAGGGAGCAAGAAGACCGAGTTCGTGCACACCTTGAACGGATCAGGCCTTGCCGTGGGGCGTACGGTCGTGGCGATCCTGGAGAATTATCAGCAGCCTGATGGAACCGTGATGGTCCCGGAAGCGCTCAGGCAGTATATGGGCGGGGCGGAGCGGATCGAGCCCAGGAAAAAATAGCGGTCCTGCGGTTTTCGCAGAGCGGTCATTCTGCGCAGGCTGTGCGTTGAGAAAGAGGTTTCAGGAACGGAGAGATGGCCGAGCGGTT
>CAYILT010000336.1:0-2996 GCA_964364055.1 uncultured Nitrospiraceae bacterium
GGTCACCTTTCCTGATACGACCGTAGAACCCGAACCGCTTCCGGTGCTTCCTCCCTTGCCGGAGCCGCTGCATCCGCCCATAACGATCAGAAAAGAAAGAAATATCATAGAAACCGTCGTCACTGATAGGATCCGTTTCATCGCTCTACCTCCCTGCCCTTGATTTAAAAAGACGTATAGTTCTCTTGATCGCCCGAGTCAAGGTACTATTCACTCAGCCTGACCTATTTCGTGTATACCGGTCCTAATAGGAATAGGACGATGACAGGAACATCATCCAGCCCGCCTGATCGACGTTCTGGATATCCTTGCTTCCGCTCAGGATCTGGGCCTTGCCGGTTCCCATGGTCAGGGAGCCGCCCAGCGTGATCGAGGTGTTCCTGCTGAAGTTGCTGATGCTCAGGCTCATGCCGTAGAGATCGATCTTTTCATCCTGATTGGTGAGGGCCGGGTCCAGTTTAGGCGTATTGGCCATGTCTGTATAAAGGCCTCCGCGGACGGCCCAGCTCTTATTCAGAAAATATTCCGTGCCGAGAGCGATGTTCATCACACTCACACGGTCTCCGTTGACCGCATCCGTCACTTTCGTGTAATAGGCGGCATCGGCGCTCACCAGGAGGCTGCTCGAAGGAAAGTATCCGGCTCCGAGCCGCAGTTCGTAGGGATATTTTTTCCTCGTCGAACTCCCTACATCGACAATGGTGAAATCGTTCGGGGTCGCTGCATTTGCGTCCTTTATAATGCTCTGGCTCATCACGGAGGAACTGTAAACGAGTATCTTCGCCAGGGACACGCCGATGGAGAGCTTCTCTGCGGGCGTCCACATGACTCCCAGAATGGGCTTATACCCGCGCTCGACCTTTTCGATATATTGGTTCGACCATTCAAACCTTCCGTCTTGCAGCACAATGAGCTGGTTCAGGATGGTCTGGTTGCTCCGATGGTACATATACAGTGTGAGACCGGCGGAAAGACTGCTGGTCAGTTCTCCGGCGATCGACGGTCCGATCAGGTAGGTGCTGTCCTCGTTGTTGAAATTGATGGTATAGCGAATTGCCGGAGAGCCCAGCGTGGTGGGAATGTTTCCGCCGAACGTCTGGTCCTGGTCCTCTTTTATGGAATCGGGAACGGCATAGGAGAATCCGAACTTCAATTTTCCGAGGGGCTGCACGATGCCGAAGAAGTTCGGAAGAAGCGAGGTCGCATTGCGCGTCCATCCATTTCCACCGATGACATTCTTATATTCCTTCGACGTATTGTAATAAGCGTTGACGCTTGCGGAGAGGTTCCTGCCGGTCGTGTAGACGATTCCCGCCGGGTTGTAATACAGGCCGCTGGGATCGTCGGAAACGCCGGTATAGGCGCCGCCCATGCCCGTTGCCCGGTCTCCGATCAGCAAATTGTTGTAATGAAACTCATCCGCGGTCGAAACACCGCTCATCACGAGAAGAATGAAGACCATCGCCATTGCTGCGCTGAACATTCGAAGAGACATAGATACCTCCACCAGGTCGAAGAGATTATATTTCACGTAACGCGCTATTTAACGGTTTTTATGGCTTCGGCAAAACGGTCCTTATTGGTCTTCAGGGCGGCAGGGTCGATCGCTGCCTCCTTTATTGTATCTTTCAGCAGGATGATGCGGGCATCATAGGCCGGATGGGTCTTGTCGAGCACTTCGGTCGACTTGCCTTTCACGGCGTTTATCCGTTCAAAATAACGGATCAGGCCCGCAGGATCATAGCCTGCCACGGCGCACAGCATAACCGATCCCTTGTCGGCCTGGATCTCATCCTCACGTTTGTAACCGGTCTTGAAAAGCGTGTCCATGGCCTGATCCACGGCCTTTGAGAAAGCAAGGCGGGCGGACTCGGTCCCTCCGCCGATCAGCCGAGCCAGCCCTGAGACCGCTGAACCTTCCGTCGCCTTGATATCCAGTTCCTTGACCACGTGTTTCCCATTGATGTGGCCCATCTCATGGGCGACAACACCGGCCATTTCGGACTCATCCTGCATCTTGTCGATCGCACCCTTGGTGATGAAAATGTACCCTCCCGGCGCGGCATAAGCGTTTATCTCGGAAGTGTTGAGGACCGCGAAGTAATACTTCAGTTCCGGCCTGTTTGAGTTGGTTGCGATTGAATTACCCACGAGGTTGACATATTTTGTCAGCGGATCGTTATTATACAGTCCGTACCGGCCTATTAATCTGGCAGCGACCTCACGGCCGAAACGGATCTCTTCGGTCACATCATCGCTCGTCATCTCGACAGGACCGGTCGAGACCCGCTGTCGCCATGCCTGATCATCAGCGGACATCACCGCATCGGGTACAGAGATGGCCATGAGCACGAGAAGGAACGCGAGCACGCTTGTTATTCTCATAATTTACCACCCTCCATGAATTTCGTGAGCTCGGCGTCCGAAACGATGAATTTTTCGACCCTCTCCAGACCATCATAATCGAGTTTATCTTCTCCGCTCAGCCTTCTGCGGTCATCAGCCGCAAGTCCCCTCGCGGCCGCGGCGCTGGTATACGTCGATGCGCGCCTGCGCACCCCCTGCTGGAACTCCGCGTCACCGGCCTTGATCATGGTATGTTTCGCCATCGGAGGAGATGCTGAAAGGAGGATGGCCGCAACGTAACCATCTTTGCCGTAATAGTTGACCTTTACCCAGCTCCCTTCCCTGCCGATCGAACTGAGCCGCGTGCCCCTGCTGGCCTCCCCGAGAACGCTCGCTTTAAAGGACGGAGCGGAAAGCACCTTGGCCTTGACGCTCTGCACATAATAGGTTTCCTGCGCCGATGCCTGTTGCGCCATCGTGAACACGAGTGCCAATACAACAATAGTAATCAAAATCCTCATGGTATTCATAGGACACCTCCTGATTTGATGATTATACCACCCTTTTCTCTTGAGAGAAAAAAATCATAGTTCCCCGAGAAATACTAAAGAAGTTCCCGTACCTGATATAATATCTCACCCGTCTAGGTC
>CAYILT010000337.1:0-2966 GCA_964364055.1 uncultured Nitrospiraceae bacterium
TGGTCTTTAACCCCGCCCATCCTGTTGTCAACGACATGGTCTCGCTCATGATCACGGCGCACAACACGGGCATCCAGGGCACCGGGGCGTTCAACCTCACGCTATACGACGGGGATCCTTCGGCAGGCTCAGGACAGGTCCCGGCGGGCGCGCTGCTCCAGACCTTCCCCATTGCGAACATCCCCGGCGACGGAAATGCGACCGTGACTTATACGTTCACCGCTGTGCCGAAGACCTATCGCTTTTACGCAGTAGCCGACGCCGAGAACAGGGTGACGGAACTCTATGAGGATAACAACCTTGCTGTCCGGTCGCTCAAGATCAAGTCTCCTGGCGAGACCCTTGGTCCCGACCTCATTCCATTCAAGTTAGATCTGTCCGACACAACGACGGACGCACAGAACCTGGCCATAAGCGGCAAGGCCCATATAACGGTCCAGAACAAGGGCGACGACAAGATCGCCAGTTCCTTCGACGTACTGGTCTTCGAGGACATGGATGGAGATGGAAGGTATACCGCCGGAGTTGACAATGCCCTTGGAACCGGTACGCTCGTGACCGGCCCAACGGCAAGCGTTCCCGCGATCTGGTCGGAAGGGGCGGGCATGGTCGATGTGCAGCTGTCGGGCCATGTGAAGTTCCTGCATTCACCGTTGTATGCGCTGATCGACTCTGGAGATGCTCTTCAGGAACAGAACGAGGATAACAACGTCATGCGGTCGGGCGCTGAGTGCGAGGCACGGCCTGCTAATACGATCCAGAACGATATAGAGGTAAAGTGGAGATTAAAGCAGCCTTCGAACGCATATAACATCAGTACAAACTATACGCCCGCTGTCATTGCAAACCTTACCGACGACAATGGCGACGGGAAAATCGATGAAAACGATATGCCAGCGATCCTCTTTGTGCGATATAAAGAAGATTATATGGCAACCAACCATCATCAGGGACGACTCTGGGCTGTACGAGGGGATACAGGTGCTACGATTTTCACATATAGCGAGGTTCTGCACGGTCCATCTCTGGAAGCGACCCCGGCTGTTGCCGATATCGATGGTGACGGTGAACCTGAGATCATCGTCTCAGGACGCCCTGTTGGATCTCCTTATGGCTGGTCGGGTAATCTGCTGGCGATCAGGCCGGACGGGACGCTCAAGTGGGACAACATCGCGCAGGCAAAGGCATGGACCAGCCAGGGACCGACTTATGATGGCTATGTCAGTGAAGCGGGCATGCCATCGATTGCTGACATAGACGGCGACGGCAAAGCAGAGATTGTGGTCGGCAAAACTGTGGTAAATAGCGATGGTTCTATCAAGTGGGGTAATAATTACTACGGCTGGACCGGAACTGGATGGTTGTCGTCATCCCAAGTAGCGGATCTGGATCTGGACGGGAAGCAGGAAATTGTCGCCGGGTATACTGCATACAAGCCAACAGCGCGGGAACCCTATTGGAATCATCCGGAATATACAGGTTCGTCAGATGGTTTAAACGCGATCGGTAATCTGGATGACGATATTTATCCCGAGATCGTGCTGGTGTCAGGGCTGGGGCGAAGCGCATTAGTCAGTGTTCTTGAACATGATGGCGTGCGAAAATGGGGTCCTGTTGATATGTCGATGTTTCCACCGCCCTTTAATGATAAAGTAGCCTACGGTTCTCCACCGGCTATTGCGGATTTTGACGGTGATGGAGAGATGGAGATCGGCATCAAGGGAAATACGCGGTTCTTTATGCTTGATAAGAATGGGCACCTCAAGTCGTCGTTTGCCATTCCTCACGGAGAGAATATGCCGGTTGCCACGACGGTATTCGACCTGAATAGCGATTGCAGGCATGAGGTGATTCTTCATACCTCCGATTACTTCAGGATATTTGACGGAAAAAGCGGACAATTGCTTTTTGAAGAAAGATTTGGTGCACGGTCAAAACTGTATCAGAGTGTAATGGTAGCAGACGTTAATGGTGATGGACAGGTAGAGATCATCGCCATGGGCTTCGATCCCTCGTATGACCCTGTCAGAGGGCAAGACGCCATTCGCGTCTACGGTTCCAAGAACAACGACTGGAGTAATGCGCGTCGTATCTGGAACCAGCCCGGATACCATGTCACCAATGTGAACGATGACGGCTCGATACCGCAGCACGAAGCCCCGAGCTGGCTTCTGAACAATACATATCACACTCAGGCATCAGTCGGCAGCGGGAGCACAACCACGAATCCTTATTCAACGCCCAACCTCACTGCTTCGTATCTTCGTGCCGACCAGGCAGGAGTCACCACGAACCTTGCGGTAAGGATCGGCAACGGCGGGGCTAAAGAAGCCCCGGCAGGAATTGAGGTAGTATTCTACGACGGCCCTTCGACAGGCTCAGGACAGGCTCCAGTCATCGGTACTGCAACTACAACCCGCGCGCTCAATCCCGGTGATTATCAGGACGTCATCTACAGCTGGTCCGGCGGGAGCCTCGGCCTGCATCACATCTATGCCTCGGTCAATACCGGGTCGAACGCGATACCCGAATGCCGTACCGATGACAACGAGACAACGACGGATATCACGCTTCAGGCGGAATACGCGGACCTCAAGACAGGACCGGAGGACATCATTCTTCCCGCGGCGCCCTATTACGAAGGTCAGTCCGTTCCGATCACCGTTGCGGTCAGGAACATCGGCGCGCTTCCGGCAGCGAACGTTGCGGTCCGGTTCTATAACGGAAGCCCCGCGGCAGGCGGCCAGCAGATTGGCACTGACCAGGTCATTTCGATCCTCAATGCTAGCGGCACTGCGTCGCTCCTCTTCACCTATGATACCCTGGGCAGAGCAGGAACGAACGTGCTGTATGTTGTTATTGATCCGGCAAATGCGGTCATCGAGTCGAGCAAGGCGAACAACATCGCATCCGTATCGCTTATTGTCCAGCCGCCTGTTCTGCCGAATCTCGTGGTATCTGCCGGA
>CAYILT010000338.1:0-2962 GCA_964364055.1 uncultured Nitrospiraceae bacterium
TGTTGTCTTCCGAATTAATCCGGCCTAATCTTTCCCTTTAATCCAGCCCTTCCGCTTTCATCCGGCCTCATAAAAGTTAGGGGGACTTGCGTCCCCCCATTATTCAGATGAGTTCCGTTGACGCGATGCGCACATGCTCGGCGGAGACGACGTTGCATTTCTCCGTAGCGGCGGCGATGAGGCTGCCTCGCGCCAGGTTGTTCGCTCTTCGGAGCAGCCCGCCGGACCCCTGATGGATGGCGGTTACGGCTTGCTCGGAAAAAAGATTCTGCTTCATTCCCGCGATGCTTTGATGATGCGTCAGGTAGGCGGTCATCTCATCCTGAGTCAGGGCTTCCAGATGTCCCCGCGCCACCACGCGCGAGGCCAGGGCGCGCGCCTGACGGTATTGAAGATTGTCGATCAGGTTGTTCTGGCCTGCCAGGATGATCGGCAGGATGGGCCTTGAGTCCCCCTCGAACTGAGTGATGGTATGAAGCTCAGTAAACACCTCCAGCCGCAAAAGCGACGCTTCGTCGATGATAAGAACCGGCTTTTGCTTCTTATCGGCAAGCTCCAGGAGGGAGGAGCGGATGATCCTGGTCAAAACGGCCTTTGAGGTGTTCTTCGTCAGTACGTCCAGGGCATGGCAAAGCTGCTTATAGAGTTCGATAATCGTGCCCGTCGTTGCCGTGACCGCGAGGAGCTTGTACTCCGAGGGGTGGAGCAGGGCCGAGGCGAACCGGAGGGCCGATGATTTTCCGCTGCCCACGTCTCCCGTGATCACGGCCGCGGCGGAAAGCCCCACTGCGTACAGAAACCGTTCCTTGACCCCCAACAGCGCCGCGCTCTTCATCATATCTTCCACCCGGACGTTCTGTCCAAAGGGCTCCTTGCTGAAGCCGAAGAAGACCCTGTACGTTTCGTGCTGACCGCTCATGCTCCCCCCTCCTTATGGGCCTTTTTCGTAAACAGGTTCCCGCTTTTGTACTTTTCCTTTGCCTCACTATCGCTTGGGCTGGTCTCTCTTTTCACCCGGCAGTTTACGTGGAGGTCTACGATTTTAGCAAACCCATAGGTCTTCTCGCCCAGGCGCATTTCCACCCGGGCCGGGTCATGCTCGTGATACAGGAGGCGTATCTGTTTTTTGACGAGGTCCACCGGCGCCTCATACATCCGGCCCTGGATGGTGAAAGTCCTGTCTTTGGCGACCGTCCGCTTGGCGGGCTTGCGAAAGTGGTCTTCCATGTCCTTGGGCGCGGGCCGCACACACTCGATGTTTTGGGTAAAGCGTTTGATCGGGGAGACGCCGGTGCCGCTATGCGGACGCTCGTGATACCCGGCAAGCCAGTCTGAAAACTGTTCGTTGAGCCCGGCCAGGTCCGTCGGCTTCAGGGTTGCAAGGAAACCCTCCCGCACGGTGCGGTGCCATCGTTCAATTTTCCCCTTTCCTTCCGGCTGATAAGGCTTGGCGTGGATAAGCTGGATCCCTAAGGACGCGCAGATATGCTCCAGATGATGACTGCGGAACGCCGGGCCGTTGTCCACGTAAAGCTTTTTGGGCAAGCCTCGCATGAGGAGCGCCTTCCTGAATGCGTCCAGGAAACACTCCAGCCGCTCATGGTGATAGAACTCGGCATGGGGAATAAGCCTTGTCATGTCGTCGATGAAGCCGATCAGATACGTTTTTTTCTGTTTCCCGTCCACCAGGACCATGGGGCCGTGCATCACGTCCGATTGGCACAGCTCGTTGGGCTGCTCCGCCTCGAACTTGCGCCGGTCCCTGGGAGCGGAATCAGACCGGTCCGCCAGGCCCTTTGCCGTAAGGAACCGGTACAAGGTGGAGTACGCCACCTCCCGGCCGGGAAGGATGATCTTCCGGTCCTTCGCCTCGCGCAAGAGCGTCGGCAGCGTGATCGCCGGCAGTTCCTCCCGAAGCTTAATAAGCCCCGAGGCCGTGTCGTCGTCGATTGCCCGCGTCTTGCCCCGGTCCGACCGACCTTGGGGATATAAAGCTTCCAGCTTATTCCCGGACCGCTTGTACCTGACGACCCACTCCTTGATGACCGATTTGCTGAGCCGGGTCCTGCCACTTCCCGGTATCCGCCACATCCGGTCGCACTTCTCCCGCATCAGCGTTTTGGTCTCTCCGCGAGAGAGCGTTGTGCCGTCCACAAAATCGGCAATCACTCCGAACCGGAACACCGCAACCAGCTTTTTCAGCTCCTCATCCATCTAAAACCTCCTTTTTGGTTTGATGGACGGGTTATAGCACCTTTACGGGGAGTATAAAACGACACACTCTAGTAGGGCGGATGATTTTTTGAAAACGAGCCGAATTAACCGAACCGCAAAACCGGCACTAACCCGCGAGAGGCAAGCTCAGAGAACCCCTCCATAAAACCTTTGGAGAAGTCCATCCCCAAATGCGCCTTAATGTTTGCTTTGAGCGCCCGGAACCAATGTTGCTGCCTCTGCCGGGAAAACCCCATGGTCTTGTTCCAGAACCCTTGCGTTGTCCGGTAACGAAGCGCCTCGGCAATCGTCCACACCGGCACCCTATGCCGGAGCCAATAGCCGCATGGCCGGATTGTGTACACTCGTCTGCATATCGGGCAACGCCACCGCCGAAACGGCAAACGTTCGGCGTATCCCTCAATGTATAAAAGTATGAATCCATGGCCCCACACCTTCGTGCTCTTGCATCCTTCGCGCAAACATCTCTCCGGCCGGTGAAAGGGATAATCTCTTCCCAGCCTGAAAATCTCCTTGACACACATCATGATAAAAAGAGACAATGAGCCGCACCTAAAGCCCGGGGCGGCGGATACTCTTCGTCCATCAAAAACAAAAAGCTTCGCCGCTCCGGGCTCCTTTCTTTTTCTTCAAAGTGCGGCTATTATAATCCGAAGTGCTGTCTCTTTGGGTTGGTTTATTTTGAATGAGGCAAGGCTAGAGGAATATATTAAAGCGGAAGGCTACA
>CAYILT010000339.1:0-2954 GCA_964364055.1 uncultured Nitrospiraceae bacterium
GCATAAAGTTTTGTTACGTTGTCTTTGCGAGCGACCGAAGGGAGCGCGGCAATCTTGTGGTAAAGTAAAAGTTCAATCTTAAAATACGAAAAGAATTTTACCGCGAAGGCGAGGTGAACATCGGGATCGAGGAATTCAAAGTATTGGCGTTCATCCTCCGCGTCCTTGATATTTCCCGATTTTATGATATACTTTTGATTATGATCGAATAACATCCTACTGAGGAGGGTGGTACTATCATGGAAAATGTTGCGCGTTCTTCCACAAGCCGTTACTACCACGGAAAACTATTCTTTTATACCTTCTGCATTGTCGTCCTCGGCGCCGTATGCGGTGGAATTGGGATATTTATGCTCTTCCCTTCAAGCCTGGGTGAAGGTTACGGTGCAGCGCTCTTGACCATTCAGAGGATGGAGCAGGCGTTATTGGTAAAGGTAATATGGCTCTACATCGTCATGGCGATTTTCTTCATCCCCGCGATCGCCTTTCTCCTCATGTTCTATTCCCACCGAATCGCGGGACCGGCGTTTCGGCTCGGTCGTGAGGCGGAACTGATCGCCCGGGGAAACCTGAAGGCGGATTTTCGGCTGCGCCAAAAAGACAACCTGACCGATATTGAGGCTGTTTTGAAACAGGTGGCTGTCCGCTACCGGGACACCGTCAGCGCGCTCAAAAATCAAACCACGGCCATGGAAACGCAAGCCGAATCGATATCCGGTATGGTTCAGCAGGGCAAGGACCGGGTTGCGCTCGAGTCCGCGCTTGATGAATTATCGAGCAAGATAAAAAATATCGATAAAATCCTTTCGGAGATCAGGACGTGTTA
The DNA here is from genome assembly GCA_964364055.1 of uncultured Nitrospiraceae bacterium. GTDB lineage: Bacteria > Nitrospirota > UBA9217 > UBA9217 > UBA9217 > JAAXXJ01. The sequence goes on from CAYILT010000339.1 coordinate 827, forward strand.
AAGACATATCTGCCTGTCGTCCTCCTGATCGCATTTTCCGCATGCCTGGTCTATTCGGCGCTGCAAAACAATGCGCATGATTTTTCGGACTCTCAGTGCGTTGATTGTCATGCTATTACGCCGGTGAAGGGCAAGCGCGAGACACTGAGGATGACGGCTTCCGTGGAAACGCTGTGCCGCCGGTGCCATAAAAAGAGCGAGGATTCATTATCGCATCCCGTTGAGATGGTGCCCGTAACTATAGTATCCCCCGCGGATCTCCCCCTGTCCTGGGAGGGGAAGATGACGTGCGCCACCTGCCATGATATTCATACCGCGTCTCATCCGGGATTTGACGGAAGATGGTATTACCTGCGAAGAGCTGTAACAGGACAAGCGTTTTGCATCGCCTGTCATAGGGACAGTGCAATCATACAGAAAAAAGGCGACAGCCATGCCAGGGATTTAGGAGTGGCCCACATGAGATTTACGGAAGGGACTGGCGGCCGCATAGATAAGGTTTCCCTGGCCTGTATGTCCTGTCATGACGGGGCCCTCGCAACGAAGGCGGATGTAAAAACGGGCACATGGCGGCATGGGAATGCATTATCATCTGGCTATGATGCTCAGGGCAGCCACCCGATCGGTGTAACATATCGTCGAGCGATGAAACGAGGCGGGTTGATTCCGCTGGAGCGGTTAAACCCGAAAATAAGACTTATCAACGGAAAAATTGGATGCACATCTTGTCACGATATATACTCCAAACTGCGCAAAATGCTTGTCCTGTCCAACGAAGGAAGCAGATTGTGCCTGGAGTGTCATGATAAATAGGGGAGGTGGGTATGGGGGTTAATCGCCGGAGAAACTACTTCATTAATAAAGATTTTCAGAGCAGATTTATTATGAGATTTGTGCTCACCACGACGCTCTGGGCAGTTGCCGCAATCACTTTATTCGCGTATTTTGCCAAGAAACGGCTGCAGGACGCGCTCTATACGACTCATCTCAAGGTTTCGTCGCCAGGAGAACTTCTCATGTCCTCCGCCGTATCAGCACATGCCGTTGCCCTTGTTCTGTTTGTTGTTCTGCTTGCGTATGCCATCTATACGCTCTCGAGGAAACTTTCGGTCCCTCTCTATATGCTCAAGAAGGACATCGCGAGGATCGCCGGTGGTGATCTTGCAACCGAGGTTTCGCTGAGAGAGGAAGATGAATTTCAATATCTGGCGTCGGACGTGGACGCAATGCGCAAAGAACTCGACGGGAAGCTGATCAAAATCAAGGAAGGGCATGCGGTGCTTTCCTCGGCGGTTTCCGAGCTCCAGAAGGCCGCCCTGAAAGGGAATCCTTCAGCGAGCCATGTTGGCTCGCTGAAAGAGGCTGTGGCACGCATGAAGGAGGAACTGAATGCGTTTACCTATTAGCATGCCGCCGGTCATCCTGTTCGTCATGCTCATGTTCATGCCCGGGCAGACACGATCATCGGAACCCATATTGTCGACGGAGCGTGACCCGCATGATTTTCTTCTGAGGTATAATATGGGCTGCAAAGATTGCCATGCCTCCGTAGGTATAAAAAGCCGGGGGGTTATGCGGAAACCGGCCGGAGAAATTTGCGCCGGCTGCCATAAACTCCCCGGTCACTCCCATGTGGTTGATATCCAGCCGGCGTTTGTCGTTCCGCCGGATCTTCCCCTTGATGTTAGAGGCATGCTCACGTGCGCTACCTGTCATGACCCCCACCGGCCCTATGTGAATCCGGCATCCGGTGAAAGAACCATGTACCTTCGCCGGGATGGCACTAGGAAACAGTTTTGCGAGGTCTGTCATCTTCACGAGAGATAAGTCAACACCTCTCCTCTTAACGTCGATCTGACAACAATCTTGCTCCCTGTCACTTTCTGTATCCACTTGATTGAATTGTAGAATCCCCGCATCATTCCTGCCTCCCTGTATGTTGTTGCTTTTGTTGTTGCCTCTTACATTAAACCTCTTTATAAATTCCCCGATGTTAAAATAATCCGTCCCATCTTTTCGTCATTTCAGATTAAAATAGCCGCGCTTTTGAGGAAGAAGACGCCCGGAAGCGGAGAGGTTAAGTGGACCCCTCTGTCAAGACAATAAAGAGTCGAGTTTAAGAGGGTAA
>CAYILT010000340.1:0-2935 GCA_964364055.1 uncultured Nitrospiraceae bacterium
TTCGTTGGCCTGCATGGAATTGTACCCGCATCCCTGGAGCAGGGAGAGGGCGAGCGGAATGGTGATCAAAGCAAGCAGTGAGTATTTCTTCATTATGGTATCCTCCTGGATATAAGCGTTCCCGGCGTTCGACGGCCGCATATGCAACGAATCCATTATAGCGTTTTTTTTCGCGTTTGCAATGACAGGAAATAAACATCGGGGCCCGTGCAGTCGGTTGTTATGCCATACCTGTTGCGGCGAATGATAAAAAAGACACGGCAATGGGGAAATTTTGACCGGGTGGGAAAACAAGGCACGGATGCTCTCCCATAGCTTATTATCGAAGATTTTTTCCTGCAGGTTCTGCTTGCCAAAGGGTGGGGACTTCAGTAAGATTGGCACAGTATAACGATGAGCAACCATCTCGCCACAAAGGTACAAACAAATTATCAACCATACGGACCAACAGCGCATTGAAGTTCCCTGCGGTACACTGCAGTCCTATTTTGACCTTACTGGTTACTAAGAATAATGTCCTATGCATAAAAAAATACTCCTCATCACTCCGCCCTTTACCCAGCTCAACACCCCCTACCCGGCATCGCCGTATCTGAAAGGCTTTTTGAAATTGCATGGCTATGACGTATTCCAGGCCGACCTGGGCATTGAACTGATCAACAAGATCTTTTCCCGGGAAGGCTTTCAAGAACTTTTCGCGCTTGCGAAAAACACCGATAAGGAATTTTCCCGGAATTCACTCCGGATCATCAACAATGAACAGTACTATCTGCAGACGGTGGATCAGGTAATGGACTTCCTGCGGTATCGCGATAACACCCCTGCCCAGCGCCTCTGTTCCGATACTTTTTTACCGCGGGCCTCGCGCTTTGATCAATTGCCCGACCTGGAATGGTCCTTCGGGAGCCTCGGGGTGAATGACAGGGCCCGGTTCCTGGCAACGCTGTATATTGAGGATATCGGCGATCTGATCAAAGATGCCGTTACTCCCTATTTTGGTTTCAGCCGGTATGCGGAAAAACTCGGGATGTCCGCCCATTCTTTTGCTCCGATCGATGAAGCTTTGCAACAACCCGATACTCTTATTGAGGCCTGGCTGATCGAGTTGCTGAAGAACCATGTCGAACAGCATTGTCCCGATGTCGTGGGGATAACCATTCCCTTTCCCGGAAATCTCTACGCAGGGTTAAAGTGCGGTCAATTTGTCAAGAAAACCGCTCCCCGCATCAAGATCGTCGCGGGCGGCGGGTTTGTCAATACGGAACTTCGTGAACTTTCAGAACCGGCGATCTTTAACTATGTGGATTTCATTACCCTGGACGAGGGCGAACTTCCTTTTCTGAATATTCTCAGCTTTCTTCACGGTGAAAAGAATGGGGGGGGCCTCAAAAGGACGTTTATAAGGATTGAAGATGAAGTAACCTATTATAATGATGACCAGGGAAAAGAACTTTCCCCTTCGGAGACCGGCTGTCCCGATTATTCGGATCTCCCGCTGGACAGATATCTTTCTCTCATTGAGATCGCCAATCCCATGCACCGCCTTTGGAGCGACGGACGCTGGAACAAGCTTACGGTCGCTCACGGCTGCTACTGGCATCGATGCTCCTTCTGCGACACCACCCTCGATTATATTAAACGCTTCGCAAGCACACCGGCCCCGGTGCTGGTTGACCGGATCGAGCAGGTGATGGCCCAGACCGGACAGACCGGATTCCACTTTGTTGATGAGGCCGCGCCGCCCGCGGCCCTGAAAGAATTGGCCCTGGAATTGCTGAGAAGAAAGGTCAGCATATCCTGGTGGACGAATATCCGCTTCGAGAATGCTTTTACCGAAGACCTCTGCCGGCTGCTGGCCGCCTCGGGTTGCATTGCCGCCACGGGAGGCCTGGAAGCGGCCTCTGACAGGCTTTTTAAGTTGATGAATAAAGGGGTGAACCTTCGCCAGGCCGCGCAGGTGTGCCGCAATTTCAGCGAAGCAGGCATCATGGTGCATGCCTATCTGATGTATGGCTTTCCAACGCAAACCGGGCAGGAAACCATCGATGCCCTTGAAATCGTGCGGCAGTTCTTTAAAGAGGGGCTCATCCAATCCGCTTTCTGGCATTTATTCACCGCTACCGTTCACAGCGATGTAGGGAACAATCCGGGGAAATATCATTGTACGATAGCCACTCGTCCTGCCGGAAGGTTTGCAAAAAATGATCTCGTGCACGAAGATCCCGCAGGCTGCGACCATCAGTCCTTTGCGCAGGGCCTGAACAAAGCAGTGTACAACTTTATGCATGGCATCGGTACGGACCTTGCGATCAAAGAGTGGTTCGACTTTCACGTTCCCGCAATTTCGGTAAAAAAAGACTTCGTGCTACGGGCGATCAAAGAAGGTCCTGCCTTTGATGGTGACCGGTTGAGCTCCAGAGTGCTCTGGATTGAGAACCAGCCTCGTTCCATGCAATACGATCCGGCGAAGAAAGGAGCTCCGGGAAGGAAAGGCAGGCTTGTTTTTTATACTAAAACGGAGAGTTTTACCTTGATCACCAACACGGAGATCGGGGAGTGGCTGAAGAATGGTTTTCCAAGGTTTTCCGCGCAGAACACAGCGTTACTATCACTGGAAGAATTGAAACGAGATTATGAGAAGCGATTTTCTTCTCCTTTCCAGTCTTTTCTACGGTCCAAGGAATGGAAGACCTTGAGGGAAAAAGGATTATTGTTGATCTAAGGAAGCTGCTCAGCGGGATCGGCGGAAGACGTTATCCACAGCATCCGCAAGGCCGGTCCTGAAAAGCTGAAAAGCTCTCGTTCAATCCTCCCCGCCCTCTTCACGCCTGCCCCACCGTAAGGCCGGAAGGCATGATCCCCGCCCCGAGCTGTTCATAGATGAAGAACCTGATCAGGGCGCTGTCCTCCGGCGTGATGTTCACGAACTTCATCC
>CAYILT010000341.1:0-2923 GCA_964364055.1 uncultured Nitrospiraceae bacterium
ACGCAAGGGCGTAATAATAGATTATCCTCGACCACAGGCCTCGCGGGAAGCTAAATGCCTGGGTTCCCGGATTCCCAAGCGACTCTACCTCTCCAAAATCTCCCTGTCCAAGCACGTCGATCCAGATCTCACGGAGGTTCCTGAGGCCTTCGCGAAAGATCCCGAGCATCCGCTCCACATTCACGTTCACGTGCTCAAGACCGACGGCGTACTGGAAACCATAGGTCCGGACAGGTTCGGAGCCTTGCGCTTTTTTCCAAATATCCGGGTAGGTCTCCATGAGTTCGAAGGCGGCGCTCACGACCTGATAGAGCATGGCGCTCAGGTCGGCGCCGGGGTCCTTGGTGTCGTGTATTTTTGCGCCGAGGAACGACTGGCTGACGGTAAATCCGTTCGCCACCGCCGTGGTCGTCATCCAGATGTCGATGCCGAACAGCGCCACGTCCGTTTCCCACACATCCTTCGAAAGATAGAACCGGGCAAGTTTGCCGGAAAAACCGAAATCGCCGCCGATGGGCTGCCGCACGCGCTTACCGTACAGCGCCCGCGTCAGGGGATAGACGATGCTGTTCGTGATCGTTCCGTCGAACTTGTGCCGATGATACAACGGGGCGACGAATTCCGACTCTTCCCGAAGCACCGGTGTGATAAGAAGCTGCACCCACTCCGGGGTTATGCTCCGCAGGTCTGAATCAATGACCGCGCAGGCCTTTGCATTCAGCACATCGGCGATCTCAAATATCGTCCTGAACGCGCTTCCTTTCCCGGGGATCCCTTCATAGGGAGTCGCAATGACGGGAATCGGGTCGATCCGATGATGCACGAGGATCGCCGCCTGGTCCTCGATGCGCGTGCTCCGCACCACGTCCATGGTCCCGTCCCGGGACCCGCCGTCGGAATTGACGAGCACCGCCTTGTGACCGGGAAAGTATTTCGCAAGCCCCGCCTGGACGGCCCGGACCACATGGCCGATCGTTCGGGCGCTATTGAAGCTGGGGATGCCGACGAGGATATCGACATTCTTCAATACGTCAAGCTGCTCGACGACCTCTTTTCTGAGCGTAACGGTCTTCATAGCGCCTCGATCAACAGGATCTGCAGGTCCATCACGTTCGTCCCCGTAGGGCCGGTCATAACGTGGTGCTTTTCACTGGTATGCGAATCGAGCCTTTGGAAGAACGTATAGGAGTCGTTATTCCCCAGGTATGCCCCGGGATGGATACCGAGCTCCCGCGCCTTGTTCACCACGCTCCCGTCCACCACGGCGCCTGCCGCATCAGTGGGGCCGTCGGTCCCGTCAGTGCCTGCCGAGAGCAGGGTGATACCGTCCCTGTCTGCTATCTCCACGGCAAAGGCCAGGGCAAGTTCCTGGTTCCGTCCGCCCTTGCCGTTCCCCATCACGGTGACCGTGGTCTCGCCGCCAGACAGTAGACAGCATCGCTCATTGGGCTTCATGCCATCCCGGACCCGCAATGCCATCTGCGCCAGAAAGCGGGCCGCATCGCGCGCTTCGCCCCGAAGCTCCGCCGTGACCACTTCCGGCCGCCAGCCGAGGGCCGTTGCCTTGTCCCGGGCAGCGGCAAGGGCTTGGGCACTGCTGCCGACGATCACGTTCCTGGTCCTCAGGAAACAAGCATCCCCGCTCTTCACTGTTTCCGCTTCCTGTCCCGCCTTTCCCCGTTCGAGGAACGAGGTCACCTGCGATGGAATCGCTGTTGTTAACCGGTACTTTTCGATCACCGTCGCGGCATCGGAAAAGGTAGAACTATCGGACGCCGTCGGCCCCGAGGCGATCACATCGAGCCGGTCGCCGATAACGTCGGAGAGGATCAGCGTCACCACCGTTGCCGGGTGGGCGATCTTTGCAAGCCTGCCCCCCTTAACAGCGGAAAGGTGCTTCCGGACCGCGTTCAACTCATCGATGGTCGCGCCGGCCCTGAGGAGAAGCTCCGTCGTCCTCTGCTTGTCCTCCAGCGTGACGCCAGGAAGCGGTGCGACCAGCAGGGATGACCCGCCGCCCGAAAGGAGGCAGATGACGAGGGTCCGCTCATTGGCCGCTTGCAGGAGATTGAGGACCTCCCGTGTTCCTTTCACACCCGCCTCGTCGGGAACGGGATGGCCGGCCTCCGCCTGCCTGACGGCCCTGAGCGGCGCGGTGTGTCCCTTTTTCACGATGATGAGCCCATCGGTGATCCGATCGCCGATCGCGTCCTCGATCGCCAAAGCCATGCGCGCCGTTGCCTTCCCTGCCCCGACCACGAGGATGCCGCTGTAGGCCTCCGGATCATACACGGCCCCCGCGGTATGGAAATAATTGTTCTCGATCGTTACCGCCCTGGTCACCGCGGTGCAGGGGTCAACGGCAGTGAGCGCGGCATTAAAAATCTCCCTAAGATGATCCCGCTGAATATTCCTCATGATAGTGTCAAAATGATCACGGCGCGCCGTCAACGTTCTCCACGAGCAGGTCAGGGATGGAACAAGCATGTGTCGAAGCGTTGGTTCCCCGCGCTTGATCGTCCTGATGTGGCAGTACTATGGTTTGTCGGAACTTGAAGGTTCGTTTCCCGGCGCAATTTTCTTCCGGGCGGACCGGCGCAGCCGGAGCAAGGAGAGAACGGTCATACCCACGATCATGCCGCCCGCGAGAGACAGCGCGATCACGATGGCAAGAGATGCCTCGAACTGCCATGAAAGAAAGGACACGGCGACCGGGCCTGCGTTCTGGACAGAGAATAGAACGACGATGGTCAGCGTGATGATAACGACGATCAGTGAGAGCATTTCCCCTCCCCATGCGGATCCTGCCTCGGCATTCCTGGACCAGCAGCTTGCTGAAAAACGGATTTCAGGGTCTTTGCGAGCGAAGCGAAGCAATCTCGCGGTTCGATTTTTCATGCATTTTGAGATTGCTTCGTCGCTA
>CAYILT010000342.1:0-1662 GCA_964364055.1 uncultured Nitrospiraceae bacterium
CAGCTCAAGGGAGCGGTCTACATACTTCCGGCAAGCGATGAGCACGAAGAGCTTTTCCAGTGGATCATCGGCGAGGTGAAGTCCCTCGGAGGGGACGGAGCTTTCGTGCGGACCCCGGCCATAGAGACGATACCCGGCCCGGACGTGCGGGCACTTTTTAACACCCAGCGCGATGCTGAATACCGCGAGTTGGACAAGGTCCTCGACGGCCTGGAGCGCAAGGTACAGAGCTCTCGAAAAAGCGCGGTCGCAGGCGTCCGGGAGAATGTGTCCGGTACCCTGGCGTCGGTCCGCAAGACGCTTGAGGAGATCAGCGGCCGTGACTTCTTCAACGCCCCCCTCGGCAAGGAGACAGGCAAACGCATACGGTCCCTGGAAACGGCGCTTTCGGGTCTGCAGGAACCCGATACGGCGAAACTCGCGGCCGTCTCCCGGAAAGATTCGCGACAGTACCGGAAGAAGGTCTGGGTCACGCGACATCGGCCCTTCATCGACCGCATGGCCTCTGCCTGGCTGATCCGGCGGTTCGTAGACCCTGACGCAACGTTCCGCTTCATCGATGAGAAAGAACGCGAACGGCTCGCCGCGGGAGAGGTCGCCTTCGACATGCAGGAAAGCGAGTTCACGCATCATGGCGACCTCTGCACCTTCGAAGTCCTGGTTCGCTCCTTCGGCATCAAGGACAAGGCGGTCAGAAAGATCGCCGAGATCGTCCATGATCTCGATCTGAAGGACGACAAGTACGGCAATGCCGCAGGGAGCGGCATCGAAGAGGTCCTGACCGGGATCAGAAAGACCGTCAAGGATGATGGCGAAATGCTCGAAAAGGGTATTGCCGTGTTCGAAATGATGTACCAGTCGAGGACCTGATACCGGCCAGGACCATCCGGAGCAGATAGTTCTTTTGACAGGATAACAGGATAAATTCGGAAAAGATAAAAGGTGGCATTCAACGCTGAAAAGGCCATGAAAAGAACTATGATTGGCGCGGTAAAACCAAAGAATCTACATGGTTTCTTCATACAAATTCAGCGAAAATCTGCGTTGAATTCTTGCAACTTTGAATTGAATTCCATTCTTTAATAACCACGGAGATACCCAATCCATGTCGAACACCACTATTCCCTTTCGCGAGTCCTTCCGCTACTGGCTAAAACTCGGGTTCATAAGTTTTGGCGGCCCCACCGGCCAGATCGCCATGATGCACAGGGACCTGGTCGAGAAGAAGAAATGGATCGCCGAGGACCATTTTCTCCAGGCGTTGAACTTCTGCATGCTCCTGCCCGGCCCCGAGGCGCAGCAGCTTGCGACCTACATCGGCTGGCTGCTGAACGGCAAATGGGGCGGCATTATCGCGGGCGGTCTCTTCGTCCTTCCTTCCATCTTCATCCTCTGGCTGTTCGCCTGGCTCTACGCTTCGCTCGGCAGCGTACCATCGGTTGCGGCATTGTTCTATGGTCTCAAACCGGCGGTCGTCGCGATCGTGCTTGAGGCGGTGCTTCGCATCGGAAATAAGTCGCTCAAGACAGGGTTCCTGTATTCACTCGCCGCTGCGGCATTCGTCGGGATCTACGTCTTCAACATTCCCTTTCCGGTCATCGTACTGTCCGCGGGGCTGATCGGCTACTTTTCCGGCACGCTCGCTCCCGGGTTGTTCCCAAA
>CAYILT010000342.1:1762-2866 GCA_964364055.1 uncultured Nitrospiraceae bacterium
GCGGAGACCACGCCGGGGCCGCTCATCATGGTGAACCAGTTCGTGGGCTATCTCGCAGGGTACTATCATGCCCGGGGGCTTTCCCCCGCCCTCGGCGGGGCCATCGGCGGACTGCTCACCACCTGGGTGACCTTCATCCCTTCGTTCATGATGATCTTCCTTCTGGCGCCGTACATCGAGACGCTCAGGAAGAACAGAAAGCTCGGGACCGCGCTTTCAGCGATCACCGCCTCGGTCGTCGGCGTCGTGCTGAACCTTGCCGTGATCTTCACCCACCACACACTGGTCCCCGATACGGGAGGCTTCGATTGGTACGCGCTCGTTGCATCTCTGGTGGCTTTCATCGGCATGCAGCGGTTCAAATGGGGCATGGTCCCGGTGATCGTCGGCTCCGCGGTCGCGGGATATGTTTGGCAAATATTCGTTTGAGAGGAGAACTACCATGAAACAGGTTGCTGAAATGGCGGTACAATTTATGGCTGCGTCGGCGCGTACCGCCCCCAAGGCGGGAGGCAAGGATTTTTTGGAGATCGTGGTCGTCACGAAGGACGAGGACCTCAAGAAGATCGCACAGGCAATGAAGGAGTACGCGCCGAAGAGCACGAACGAGGCCTTCTGGCTCCGCGACGCATCAAATATCGAGAACTCGCAGGCGCTCCTGCTTGTCGGCTTGAGCAAACCGGTGACCGCGGGGTATGACTGCGGGGCATGCGGTCATCCGACCTGCAACGAGTTCAGCAAGAACAAACAGATGAAGGAAAAGGAAATGGGCTACACGGGTCCGCATTGCGTGATGAGGATGATGGATATCGGCGTCGCGCTCTCATCCGCGGCCAAAACCGCGATCATCCACAACGTCGACAACCGGGTGCAGCAGCGCGTCGGAGCTGCCGCGCGGGCGCTGGGCCTCATTCAGGCCGAGGTCACCATGGGCATCCCTGTCAGCATCGGCGGCAAGAGCATCTACTTCGACCGGCAGGCGCCGGCGAAGCATTGATGGAACGTTCATGAACCTCCGGTAAAAACACCTCCCCTACCCCTATCGATGACCCTCACCCCTGCCCCTCTCCCCTTGAGGGAGAGGGAAAAAGGGAGAGGGGGCTT
>CAYILT010000343.1:0-2849 GCA_964364055.1 uncultured Nitrospiraceae bacterium
ACGCTGATCCGCCTTCTGTCAGTTGACTTCCAAGACGTTATTGCGGAATCGCTGCCATGCCGGGGAAAATCCAGCGTTCCGATGGGGTATTTTCAGGGTATGGGCAGTTCGAGATGGACCCGGGTTCCGTTGTCCGAGATGACAGCGAGGGACCCGCCCATGTCCTCGGCGCGGCTCTTCATGTTCGGGAGGCCCCGCCCGCTTACCCGCCTGCCGTCCAGCCCGATGCCGTTGTCCCGGATATCGAGGACCACCCTCCCCCCCTCGATGGTAAAGGAAACTTCCACCGCCGATGCCTTGGCATGCTTGATGACGTTCGCCAGCGATTCCTTGTAGATCCGGAACAGGTTCATGCTGACCGTGCTGCCGGGGTTGTCGTTCCGCTCATCGATGCGGGTGTCGAGGGAAAGTCGGACGCCATGAGGCTCAATGATGGCGCTCCCCAGATGACGGAGTTCAGCGGCGATGGCCTGCCAGCTCAGCTCCTTGGCGTCGAGGCTTTGAATGAACGAACGGATCTCCGAGAGGCTCTCACGGGACAGATCGGAGATCGTGGCCAGGGATTTCCTGACCGCCTGGAGATCATCATTCTTCCGTGCCAGCTCGGCCAGCAGGTTGATGTTCGTCGTCAGGCCGCCGATGCCATCATGAAGGTCCTTCAGGATCTTTTCCTTTTCCTTCTGGTGCCGCTCTTCTTCGGCGATCCGCTGCTGATAGTGCCGCACATTTTCCTCGTAGAGCCCGGCCTTTTCCTGCTCGGCCTGCTTCAGGTCCGTGACGTCCACGAGGGTCGTGATGAGGGCCGGTTCTCCCTGCAGCTCGATGGCGGCCGAGGTGGACAACGCCCACCGCTCCATCCCCTCCTTGGTGATGAACTTGAACTCATTTCGGGGCGATATCTGCTGCCCTTGCACGATGGCACGTCCGCGCTCGAGCGTCGCGCTCCGGTGCTCCGGATGGATGATCGTCCAAGGGCTCATGGTCAGCAGCTCATCGATGCTGTACCCGCACATACGGGCGCCGGCCTTGTTGGCATAGAGGATCCGGTCGAGGCGGAAGATGAAGATGCCGGCGGTCGTCGTTTCCGCCAGGGTGCGAAAAATGTTCTCGCTCTCCCGGAGGTTTGCCCGGGCCTTTCCGGCCTCCTCGAACAGCTGCGCGTTCTCGATGGCCACCGCGGCGTGGCCGGCGAGCGTCTGCAGCACGTCGATGTCGCTCTGGAGGTACGGTTCCCCGTTCTGCCGCTGCCCGAGGGTCAGCACGCCCAGCATTTGCCCCTTGGAGCTCAGCGGGAGGATCAGCTCCGCCCGCATCCTTCCGATCGTCTCCACAAGACCGCCCGCGTCCGGTGCGCCGAGCGCCAGTTCCTCGCTTATGATCGGCTGCCCGATACTCCGGAGACACTCAATGACATTGTGCGGCAGTACGCAGCCGTCAAGCGAATCCGTATTGACCTCGGGGCAGTGGCGCGTGGAATAGACCTCGTTCGGCCCCAGCAGGTACAGGAGAGCGTCCTTGACCCCCAGTCCGCTCCGGACGCTTTCGATGATATATCGCAGGAGCTCGTCGCGGTGCAGGATGGTGATCATGGCGTTGGCCGATTCCTTCAGCATCTTCTGGTACTGGTACCGGCCGCCAAGGACCAGGTCGTTGACCCATTGCTGCACGTTCCTGCTGAGCGGCGTGGCAAAGAAAATGCCCCCGATGATCGGGACCGAGATAAAGATGGAGGCAACGGCGCCCGCTGCCGGCTCCAGTATCTTGAAGAGCTCGAACTGCAGCGCGGAAATAAAAAACGACAGGAACAGGATGTTTACCGTGCGGGAGAAGATGAGACGGATGTCGAAGAGACGGTGCCGGGTGATCGCGTAAAAGATCATCAAGACCCAGGGGAAACTGGTGTAGGCGCTCAACGACGGCTCAAGCCCGTGCCCGGTGAATAATTGCAGAAAACCGCCGACGACGGCGCCGCCGGTCCCGAAGATGACCGTGCCATACAGGTAATAGCTGAGCTGGGAGCGCCGGTACCCGGTGACCTGCCGCCTCAGCCGGACGATCTCATAGACCAGCCAGAACACCATCAGGCCGCCGGCCAGGCGGAAATACATCTCAAGAGGGCCGGGGCTGTTGCGATACGGGATCGGCATATAGCCGTCCGTGACGATCAGGTCGGTGTACAGGCTCAGGCAGAGCACCGCGAACCAGAAGGGATACAGGACAAAACCCGTAATGCGGGCCTTGCGGCTCTTCTCATCCTTCAGGAACAATACGGTTTGGAGCGCCGTGGGGACCGTGAACCACCCTATCCAGTTTGCCCGGGCGAAAAAGATAAAGTCCAGTCCGAGGGAAACGCGTATATACATGAAGGCGGTGCTCAGGGACCAGACGGCGGCTGCGAAGGCACAGGCTGCGGTGGCTTTATTGACGGGGCTGTTGCGGGGATTCTGCATCAGGAGCAGAAGGCCGAGAAAAAACTCGAGCGCGGAGAGCAGCAGCAGGGGATAACCGAGGATCTGGGCACTGTTCATTGCGGACCACCCCTTCGGGACAGGGTGATGCGAGTATCCCAAACAGCGCGTTCCCCTTCAAGCGGGAAATGACCGTGTACGGCGGTCCGGGGAAGCCTGATGGTCGTTACCGCACCAGCAGGTACAGCATGACGGCGAAGCCGACGAAGACCGCGGCGGCGGTCTCGTGCTCGGAGTTTTCCTTCACGACCTCCCAGCTCCAGCGGTTCGTTCCCCTGCCGGGGTACGGGGAGAGCCTCGGGAAGTAGTCCGGCACCGCCTTGTCGAACTCGGTCCAGGCGGCGCCGAAGCGGCCGATGAGCTTCTCGTTCTCCTGCTTCT
>CAYILT010000344.1:0-2845 GCA_964364055.1 uncultured Nitrospiraceae bacterium
TCACGGTGCTGAGCACGATAGGACCCTATGACATTAGCGCGCCGCTGCTGAAACTGCGTTATGACCTGCTGCCCAACTATTCCTGCGGCCCGAGAATGGAAGAGCACGGCTATTTTCATGCATCAGAAGATGCGCAGGCTGTTCGTAACAGCGTCTATTCAATCGTGTCTAAATTGAGCCATCCTATCAGAGTCGATGCCGTGATTGCTCAGAAGAATAAGGCCGCGCCTTCTTTCCACACAGATCAACTGCACTTTTACAGGACGCTCGGTGAGACATCCCTCAAGTACGCATTCACGCGCGTTGAGTGGCATGGATACGAGCATGTGGTTATCGTGTTCAGCAGCTTATTTGACAGAAAAAAGCGAGGTATTTTGAAGCAGGCGTTTAAGTCGCTCATCAAACAAAACGCCAATGTTCCGTTCTCGCTATATTTTCATGATTCAAAGTTTGATCTATGCAACCAGGCGGTGGATTACTTCGGGTGGGCCATCTACCGGAAATGGGAATTAGCGGACTTGCGTTCGTATGAACTGGTAAAGCATCATGTGAAGTCGGAGTTCCCGATTTTTGAGAAAGGCGGGACGGAATTTTATGTCTATAAAAAATGACCTCCTCAACTACCCCCGATTTCTCGGAGCAGAGCCCAGGGGCTCTTGTCATTGAGGAGGAACGTTTACGATGGATTGTTGCCGCTGGTTAGTATTGGCCCAGCGGTCGAAGCCTTTGAAGGACCCCATACTCTAAGTAAAGGTCTGCTATATATTAGCATGATATTAAAAGATGTCAACCAAATAGTGAACAACTGTTCACTGTAACAATAGAATTGATGGGGATATTCGTTCGCAGGGCGCGTTGCGGCGAGCATCAAGTCTATCTTCGTCGATACCGACAGCTTCGATGTCCCGACCTGAGAAGGAGATTTAATCCGAAAAGTTGCAGCGGCGCTGCAATGCCGATCTCGTCGGAGAAGCATCTCAGATAAACCTGTTGACGGTATCATTCATGCTATGCTACTATAGCCTTGTAACGAGGTGAAAACATATGCTTTCTACTCTCAAAGACGCCTTGATGTCCATCAAAACCGTTCAGCCAGAACAGAAGCCGAAAGGGAACGTCTCTGACGGGCTGTTGGGCAAGTATGCGGGTATTGTTCCGGAAGGCAAACCATCCGCGGAGTTCGTCCGGGAACAGCGGGCTTCGGCTTACGGCAAAGTAAAAAAGTAGCCATGGATACTCCCACAGTCCTGTTGGATACGGATGTCGTAATCAACTGGCTGGTGCGGGAGGTGGAGACGGTATCCGGAAAAGAGCTGTGGAAAGCGCCGCATGAAATCGTGCGGCGCGCGGAGGCCGGGAAGCTGAGGGCGCTTATCTCGCTCACGACCCTTTTGGAAATCCGGTTTCTTTTGCGCAGGAAAAAATCTTTCTCGACCCGCCAGGTAGAAGATGACCTCAACTCGTTCACGTCGGTCATAGACGTCATCATCCCCGATGAAATCAGCCTCCTCAAGGCCAATACCCTCCAATCCGATCATCCTCTGGATCCTTTCGATGCGATCCACCTGTCTCTCTGCGTGGGCCTGGAGCCCGTCACTCTGATATCACGCGATGACGACTTCATAAAGATCGCCAAAAAGCTCGGCACTGCGCTGACGCCTGAAGAGTTCGTAACCACTTTAAAATAAAAAAGAGTGTAACTACGGGGACATTCATTCTCAGGGCGTGTTGCGTCTAGCATCAAAACATCCTCGTCGATACCGACAGTTCCGATGTCCCGACTTGAGAAGAAAAGCGCCCCTTAATAGCTGGGCGTTGAGTTTTTTATTGCTTATGCCTCTCAAAACCCTCATCGTCACCGATAGCCACGCCGGCAAACGCCTCGACATGTTCATCACTCACTTCGAGGCGTACAGCTCGCGGAACCGCATCCAGACCTTTATCAAGGACGGGCTTGCCCTGGTCAACGGCAAGGCCGAGAAGCCCGGCTACAAGGTCAAACCCGGAGACCAGATCACGCTTGAACTTCCTGAACGGAAGATCCGCGAGGTCCTGCCCGAGAACATCCCGCTCCATATCGTGTTCGAGGACGATCACATGATCGTATTGAACAAGCCGCCGGGCCTGGTCGTCCATCCCGCACCGGGGAACTACACCGGCACCCTGGTGAACGCGCTCCTGTATCACTACGGCAGCCTGCCGTCATCGGGCAAGGGGACCCAGGGGAGCGAACGCGAGCGGGCGGGCATCGTGCACCGCCTGGACAAGGACACGTCGGGAGTCATGGTCGTGGCACGGACGGAGCAGGCGCTCAAGGCGCTGACGGCGCAGTTCAAGAACCGCATGGTGCGGAAGAAGTATATCGCACTGGTCAGTGGCGTTATCAAGAAGGGTTCAGGCACCATCGATGCGGCCATCGGCAGGCATGTGAAGGAGCGGAAAAAGATCAGCGTCCACACGGCATCGCCGCGCGAGGCCGTTTCTCTTTTCAAGGTCAAGGAACGCTTCAAGAAAGCGACCCTCGTTGAGGTGGAGATCAAAACAGGACGCACCCACCAGATCCGCGTGCACATGGCGCACCTGGGATACCCCGTTCTGGGCGACCGGGTATATGGCGGCGCCAGGGCGGCAAAGCCTGGCCCGCTCTCCATCGCTCGTCAGATGCTTCATGCCGAATCACTTTCACTGCTCCATCCCGTGACCGGAACTCCTCTGACCTTCATCGCCCCGCCTCCTCCGGACATGGCGGAGGCCATTGATCGCCTGCGATGCGGAGCGTGACGGTCGCTCTTCAAGGCCTGGCTTCCCACGATTTATTGGCATACCCTCGGCTTTGTCTGGTTCC
>CAYILT010000345.1:0-2807 GCA_964364055.1 uncultured Nitrospiraceae bacterium
TCTCCCTCCAGGGGAGAGGGGCAGGGGTGAGGGTCATGTCTACCCGCACTCCGCAATGGACGGAATCTACTGGCTTTTCGGGTACGAACCCAGCACCTTGAGGAACATGCAGTCCTTCCTGAGCTGTTCGATGGCCTGCGCGACCTTCGGTTCTTCGATATGGCCTTCCATATCAAGGAAGAAGACATAGTCCCAGACCTGCCTGCCCGAAGGCCGGGCATCAAGGCGGTTCAGGTTGATCCCCGCCTCGGCAAAGGGCGTCAGCATGCTGTGGAGGGCGCCGACCTTGTCCTTGATCGAGAACATGATGGAGGTCTTGTCGCGGCCCGTCTTCCCTTTCGGCTTCGGGGAGATGACGATGAACCGCGTGAAGTTATGGGGATTGTCCTCGATCTTCTTCGCGACGATCTGCAGGCCGTAGAGGATCGCAGCCATCTCGCTGGCGATGGCGCCGACCCCGGGATCGTCTTTCGCCATTTCGGCCGCCCGGGCCGTGCTCGGCGCGTCCAGGATCTGGATGCCCGCCACGTTCTTCTCGAGCCACTGGCGGCACTGCCCGGGCACCTGGGGATGGGTATAGATCTTCCGTATGTCCTCCAACTTGCCGGAGCGATTCATCAGATTTTGGGAGACCTCGAGCATGATCTCGGCGGTGATCTTGAGGTCCGAATCGATGAACATGTCGAGGGTGTAGTTCACCACGCCTTCGGTGGAGTTTTCCACGGGGACGACGCCGTAGTCCACCCTGCCCCGTTCCACTTCCCCGAACACGTCCTTGATGCTTTCGACCGGCACGTACTGGGCGGCCAGGCCGAACTGCTGCATGCCGGCCATGTGGGTGAAGGTCGCCCGGGGGCCAAGATAAGCGATACGAAGCGGGCGCTCCAGGGAGAGGGACGACGAGAGTATCTCGCGGTAGACGGCCTTCAGCGTGTCCTGGGGAAAGGGCCCCCGGTTGCGGGAGGTCAACCGCTCGAGGATCTCCCGCTCGCGGTTGGGCGAGTGGAAATCGAGCTTTTCCACCTTCTTGATGTCGCCCACCTCGATCACGATCTTCGCCCGCTGGTTCAGCAGGTCAATGATCTTATCGTCGAGTTCGTCGATCTTTTTTCTAAGTTCTTGTATTTTTTCGATTGACATGATCGGGTTTTTCATGCCCTGCGGCAAGAGTGTGAATTATAGTAAATTTTTTAAGGAGTTGCAAGGACTTTTTCCTGTTGAGGGGTGAAAGGACTACTATCAATTCGAGCTACCAGATCGTAATGAATTCTTTATTTTCCGCGAAGTTATAGAATATGGACACTTATTTGGATAAAAGTTTCCAAATAATCCGCCAAATACCTTCATTTGTCTGTAACGCCGTTGTTCAAGTTATCGTAAAACTTCGGTTCAGTCACCTCACCGTGCTCGTCATTTCTACTTACTGCCGCGTAAAGCTTTTTTCTTATTGGCCGCAAGTTTTTTGATACTGTCTGCCGGCGGTAAGTTTTCGGGCATTGTGCCGCCCAATTCTTTGATGGTCTCTGGCGGACCTTGGCCCCGACTTCGTGATGAGTTTTGTTCGCCTTATCTTTGCCGACGATTTTATCGCGCCGAATTTTATCCTCAGTCTGCGTAGCGCGAAACAGGTTCGCCGCCAGCTCGGTGCTGCCCATGTGGTCAAGAATCTGCTGCCCCTTCTTCAGCCCTTTGCGGGTGTGAACGTCCCCCGCCATCAAGCCGCCGTACAGTCCGGCATATCCGTGATTCTGGAAAATAGCGTAATCACGCGGCTCAATCACTCCTGCGCTACGGGCGGTATCAGCCAGTTGCGTGTTGTGCTTTTTCATTTCGTCGCGCAAAAGCAGGCGGCGTTCGGCTTCCACTTCCTTGTCGCTCACCTCCTGCCGCCGCGTCTGGACAGCGAAGTAGGTCTGGCCTACTGCTACGATTTCCTTGGCAGGGTCGGCGTTCTGGATGACCAGGTAACAGGCATAGCGCGACATCATCACCGTGCGCACTGCCCGCTGTCCACCCTTGCCGATCTCGATCATTTCGGTGATTTCAACGAAATGATCCTCGACCCGCTGGCCGCTGTTGAAACAAGCGGTGCGCGCCTTTTCGATGACGGCCTCGAAGTTTCGGTAATCCGTATATCCAAGTACCTGGGCGAAATCCCGGCTCGACCAGAATTGATGCATTCGTAAAAAGTCGAGAATACCGTCTTTGCGAGCGCAGCGAAGCAATCTCGTAGTTCGTATCTGCCTGAAAAGTCGAGATTGCCGCGTCGCTCCGCTCCTCGCAATGACAGCAGTGGGGACTTTTTACGAGATCATCAGAATTCGCTGCCTGTCGTATTCGTCCGGCGGATGCGTTCAAATGGAGTAATAGCGGTAATAGGGTTTTCTTCGCTCATAAAAGTTCCTTTTTCACAGCTTCAATATGCATAGGGAAAAACACGCGCTGCGAATTCCGTATGTTCAAAGTGCAACAATATAGACCTGGCCCCAGGAAGTTCTGCGTGAGACTCAGATGACTTTCGTCAACAGGGTGCAGACTATTAGGAATCCTCCCCCGGCATGTACGCCACCTCGGTCTAATCCCTCCCTCTGGAAGGAAAATCGGGTCTGTTCCTCGATCTCAGGCCCTTCCCCCGCCCGCCTTGCGACGTAGCGAGTAACCTACCTCCGGCAATCTCGTTCGATGGGACGACGAGAAGGTTCTACCCGGAGTGATAATCCCTAATGTTGATCTCACGATCTGATCGGGAGTCAGATCGCGGCGGTACCAACCGCACTAAGCTGGATAGACTGCAAGGCGCCCCTAAT
>CAYILT010000346.1:0-2800 GCA_964364055.1 uncultured Nitrospiraceae bacterium
ACGGTTACGTCCTTCGCCGGGATCCAGCCGAAGTCGCCTGCCGCATTCACAAAAGTTGCCTTCGCATTGCTATCCGTGTTCTTCCGCTCGCCCGACGAATAGGTGGCGGTGGCCGAGATGCGGCCGGTGTGGGACGTATGGATCTTTACCGTGTCGACCGAGGACTCGAGGTCAGGCACCAGGTTGTGCGTATAGCTCAGAGAGCCGCCCGGTACGGTGTCGGTCATGACCTTGCCATGGGTATCGGAGAATTTCTTCGTTGCGTGGCTGTACTCGACCTCCACGGGGCCCAGGTGGCTGTTGACGGTGGCCTTCGCCTCCTGGGTTTCCCAGTCGATGTCCCGCGACCGGGCCAGTTTATTGAACCCGCCGCTGAAGGAGCTCAGGAAGCGCTGCTGGATGGTCCCGTGCTTTTCCTGGTTCTTGGCCTCGAGGTAGATATGAAAGGGGAAGTCCGGGGTCTTGACGCGGACCTGGATGCGGCTCATGGCGTTCGACGTGCCGTACAGGTCGCCGGTGTTCAGGTCCGTGAAGTACGGCGTCAGGGTAGCCGGATCGTCCCGGCCGAGGGAATAATGGTCGAGGTTATGGAACAGCGACCGCGACGTCAGGTTCAGCATGACGATGTCCTTGTAGGCGTAATCGAATTCGGCAAAGTAGTCCTTCGAGTTCTGGATATACGTCTCGAGCAGGATGCGGTTCGGCAGCGGGTCATACTCGATGATGGCCGAGCCGGCTACGGCCGAGTGCTGGTACTGGTATTCCCCCGCCATCGGGTTCCCGCTGGTCATGTTCCACCGGTACCCCAGCCTGAGGTCACCCTCGAAGGGCGTGCCGAGCTGGTACTGCCCGCCCGCGGGCGTCTTTTCCTGTGCCCGGAGCGGCGGCGCCAGGAGCACTAGCATTGCGATCAGGTATATGATCTTTTTCATGTCAGCCTCCTATCGGACGAACGTGCCCTTGCCGCTGGGCGAGGGGAGATCGGTGCCGTGGATCTGCGAGTGGCAGTCGGTGCACCGGGTGTAGACGGCCCGCCTGGACTCCGCCGTCGTGGAACCGGTCAGGCGGTGGGTCGGATGGCACTGCAGGCAGAGGAACGGCTCGCGCTGAACGAGGAGATTGTTGTTCACCGAGCCATGGGGCGTATGGCAGGCCCGGCAGTCCTCGTTCATGTCCGCATGTTCATAGAGAAAAGGCCCCTCTTTCTCGGCATGGCACTGGGTGCAGGTCTCCTTCACCGTGTCCTTCCGGAGGTTCTTGCCGGCCATGCCGCCGTGCGAATCATGGCAGTCCGTGCAGAAGATCTTCTTTTCCGGCACCGGATGGTGGTTTGGGAGGCTGAAGGCCGCCTTCACGTCCTGGTGGCACTTGTAACAGAGCTCCGCGGTCTCGCGGGGCTTCACCTTCAGGTTGTGGCCGGCGTGGATGTTGTGGCAGTCGGAACAGGAGACATCGGACATGTTGTGCGTGCTTGCGTTCCAGTTATGCAGGTTGAAGGTCGCGTTCGCCGTGTGGCACTTGAGGCAGATGAGCGACTTCGCCTGCGCCGGGATCTTCTTCATGTCCACAAGCGTCTTGAAGTCGCAGGCCGTCTGCTTCCCGGCCTTGGCGTCCCTGGCCACCTTCTCCGGCGTGATGCCGTCGATGGCAAGGCTCCCTGGCCCGTGGCAGGACTCGCAGTTCACAATGGGCAGGCCCGACTCGCGCGACAGCTGGGCGCCCATGGTGGACAGGTCGAAGTCGCGCCGCCGCGTGTCGTGGAAGTGGCAGGCCTTCAGGCAGTTGTCCGTGCCCACGTAGTCCGCGTCGAGGCGGCCGGCGATCATCTTCTCGTACTCCTTGTTCAGGATGAGGGGCCTCGACTCCTTCAGTGCCGCGCACCCAGCGAGAAAGAAGGCGCCGAGCATGCCGGCGAGGATCCAGGCTTTCCATTTCGTCAGTCGGTCCATGATAGGTAAATCCTCCTTCACTCTGAGTGTGGGTTAGGGCCGCTCGGCGGCAATGCCGAGCACGCCGTAGGGCAATAGATACTTCATTGCGCCGGCGCGGAAGATCGCGCCTGCAGGAACCAGGTTGCTGAGCGTGTTCCCGACAGAGTAGTTCATGAGGTTGTCGTCGGCCCAGTCGATGGAATCATAGAGCAGCCGCTTCGCGTAGATGCGGTTGTGGACATAGGCGCCGGGGTCATGCTCCAGGAGGTTCAGGTTGAAGGCCGCGCCGAGGTTGTAGCGGCCGGTGATATACCCTGTTCCGTCGGTATCTGATGCAGGAGCAGAGATGATGCCGGACCCCGCCTGGGTCAGCCAGTTCTTGATGCCGCCGGCGGTGCCGCTCTTGATGATCGTGTATTTGTCCGATGTCACGGCACCCGTGTAAGTCGGCGTGACCGTGATCGACGTATCCGACGTGCGAGAGATCACTTTGTAATAGGTCCCGTCTTCGTTGAACTTGAAGTAATCGGGCGTGGCAGCGCTTGTGGATACCGCTGTCGTGCCTGTCGCCCATGTTGTGAGCGTACCGGTCAGGGTTGACGTTGTCGAGGTGCCTCCTGAAACGACCGCCGTGCCGTTGCTGGCCCGCAACGCGAAGAAATACGGATGCGCGCCTCGGAAGTAGAATCCGCGCTTGTCCAGCACGTACATCGTCGCCTCAACAGCCTCGATATACTCCTCCTTCCGCTCGTTGATCAGGTCCTCGAGGCCGCCGGCTCCGGAGACCGTATGGCAATAGATGCAGACCTCGCTGGCGATGCCGTCGATATGCCCTGGCGTCACCGTGCTCCTGCTGACCGGCAGGAACA
>CAYILT010000347.1:0-2795 GCA_964364055.1 uncultured Nitrospiraceae bacterium
ATTAAAACAAAAATAAACAAATCATAATATATCTTTCTCATTCTTGTCCTCATAACCATAGGTAGATATATGTTCCTGAATCACCCGGATTAAATTGATTTATAAAACTGTTCCAATTATTTCTTGGAATCACGTGACAACCTTGAGAACCAGAACCGTCAGGATTATTTATATTATTGCCAGCATGGACATTGATGCCTGATGCTGTCCACCCACCGCCATCTGTTCTGTACGCGGGTAACGTTCTACTACCACTAAGCGTATATAAATTTAATGCTGGATCGCCACCTGAGATAGGATGAGTTCCATATTGATAAGAATAAACCCCAGGAAGAATATTCGTTCCGTTATCGCCTACAGTCCCCGATGTATAAAAACTTGGTAGCCAACTGTTCCAAACCATAGTGACAGAGCTATAAGTGCCAAACCCATAGTTAAAGCCCCTGAGGGTCAGGTCTTTACTCTTGACATTCGCCGCTTCCTGCTGATCCGATACACAGCTGGACGTTCCCGCGCAATGAAACCGATCTTTCTCTTCGGCTTTTCCTCGACCTCGACCAATTGACGTATCGCCTCGAATACAATTTGAAACTGTCCGTCATATTTCTTTTCGAGCTCATTCAATTTCTTCGTCAGGTCTTTATGGGACAACATCATCTCCCGCAGCTTGACAAAGGTGCTCATGATCTGAATATTGACCTCAATAGCTCGATCGCTGTTCAAAATACTGGAGAGCATGGAGATGCCCTGCTCGGTAAAGACAAATGGCCGCGTTCTTCTGCCGCCCCACGAACTTGAGGTCGCAAAATGCGACTTCAAAGATTCGAATTCTTCTCGAGACAACTGGTACATGAAATCCGCAGGAAATCGCTTTACATTACGACGGACCTGTTCGTTCAACCGTTTGGTCGTCACGCCGTAAAGAGCGGCTAGATCGCTGTCCAGCATGACTTTCTGACCCTTGATCAATAAGATCTTTTGCTCTATCACTTCTAAGGGTACAAGCGATTTCATATATTCTCCGTCCACCCCGCCTGTTCAAGCATCCGGTCGATCTGTTCCCGGGCTATGTCTTCTGGGCCTGGGGGTATGCGGCTCCTGTAAATCCTGTTTCGTCAGAATACGCCACGAGAATAGTATAGAGCACGTGAAATTGCAAGGATTTCGATGGGGGCAGCCAGTGCGAAGTGGCGAGTGCGGAGTGAAGCCAGTGCGGAGTTCGGAGTGCGAAGTGAGGAATAAATAAACCAGTGCGGAGTGGCGAGTGCGGAATGCGGAATAACACCTGACGCGGGGACTTCATAATTGCGGATTTCGGATTTAAATTCAGAAACGAGCCTCACTCCTCATCGCTCTTCTCTTCCTCCCCGTTGAACGGCCCCTTGATCCCCAGTTCCCTGATCTTTTTCCTGAGCGTGTTCCGGTTGATGCCGAGGAGGCTCGCAGCCCGCACCTGGTTGCCTTCGGTCTTCCTGAGCACGAGCGTGAGAAGAGGCTTCTCCACGCGCTGGATCACCAGGGAATAGATATCGCCATGGTCAAGTCCGCCGAGCCGGTCCACGAGGTCCGCAAGCTTTTCTTCCAGAAAATTTTCGAACGATATGGCGACCCCCTGTCCCGGTTTGAATATCTGCGGCGGCAAAGCGTCGGGGAATATCTTGTCGCCCTGGGCAAGCGTTACCGCGCGCTGGACCGCGTTCTCCAGTTCGCGAACGTTCCCCGGCCAGTCGTAGGCGCGCAGGGCCTTGAGCGTCTCGGGGGTAAATACCTTCGCACCAACCCCCTTTCCCGGCTGGTACTTCTGGAGAAAGTGCTCGGCCAGCGGGATGATATCGTCCTTGCGCTTTCTGAGGGGGGGGATATTGATCTGGATGACGTTCAGGCGGTAGAACAGGTCCTCCCGGAATTTGTTCTCGCGCACCATCTTTTCGAGATTGTGGTGGGTCGCGGCGATCACCCGGACATCGGTCCTGATAGGCTCGGTCCCCCCGACGCGCTCAAACTCCCTTTCTTGTAAGACGCGAAGAAGTTTGCCCTGAAGCGAAAGGCTCATGTCGCCGATCTCGTCGAGAAAGAGCGTGCCGCCTGCCGCAGCCTCGAACTTCCCGAGCTTCCGGGCCACGGCGCCGGTGAAGGAACCCTTCTCATGGCCGAAGAGCTCGCTCTCCAGTAGCTCGGAGGGGATCGCCGCGGAGTTCACGGCACTAAAGGGCCTTCCCGACCGTTTGCTGTGAAAATGGATGGCCCGGGCGACCAGTTCCTTGCCCGTCCCGCTCTCGCCGTGGATGAGCACGGTGGCGTCGCTCTCGGCCACGCGGCCGATGGTCTTGTAGATCTCCTGCATGGCGGACGTGGCGCCTACGAGCCCGCCTTCGTATTTCTCCCGCACTTCCGCCCGAAGCGTATCCACCTCTTCGCTCAGGTGCCGGACGTCCAGCGCCTTTTTAACCAGGATGCTTACCTCATCGAGGTCGAAGGGTTTGGTGATGTAGTCGTAGGCCCCGCGGCGCATGGCCTCGATAGCGTTCTGCATCGTGCTCTGGGCGGTCATGATGATGACCGAGATGTTCCGTCCTTCCTTCCGGATCTTCTCCAGGGCGTCGAGTCCGCTCATGCCCGGCATGCGGATATCCATGAGGACCACGGCAATGTTGCCTTCCTGCAGACGCGAAAAAGCCTCGGCGGCGTCCTTCGCGAGCACCGCTTCGAAGCCCTCCTTCTCCAGGGCCTTCTTCAGCACCCACCGGACGATTTCTTCGTCATCTACTATGAGAATTCGTTCACTCATGATTATA
>CAYILT010000348.1:0-2768 GCA_964364055.1 uncultured Nitrospiraceae bacterium
CGTGATCCTGATAAGTTCTTCAGGCGCACTTTTTTCTCGCGTGCGCTAACTGAGCATACGAGCATGGTCTTGCGCCGTTTGACAGGAGAAACCACGAATACCGCTCCGGTGCTTACGCTCATTACCCAGTTCGGCGGGGGTAAGACGCATACTTTGACGACGCTCTATCACCTGGTCAACAGTGGTGCAAAAGCGGACAAATTTATCGGTGTTCCTGAACTTCTCAAACAAGCCGGTCTGCCTGCGGTACCGAAAGCCAAGGTCGCAGTCTTTGTAGGGAATGCCTGGGACCCAAAAGAGGGGCGTGAGACACCTTGGATCGATCTCGCCCGTCAGCTTGCCGGTGATAAAGGCGTAGCCGCTCTTGGCCCTGCTGCCAGAACCTCACCACCCGGAACAGAAGTGCTCGGCAAGGTATTTGAAGCTGCCGGCGGGTCTGTCCTGGTCCTGTTTGATGAAGTCCTTAATTTTATGAACCGGCATAAGAACATGGCTGAATCGTTCCATTCGTTCATTCAGAACCTTACCGTTGCCATGACCGGCGCGCACAGAAGCGCGGCTGTTATCAGTCTTCCCCGCAGTCAGGTTGAGATGACGGAACAGGATATGGTGTGGCAGGAAAAAATAACCAAGGTCGTGCGGCGCGTGGCAAAAGACCTCATAGTATTGGACGAGGCGGAGATATCGGAGGTCATCCGGCGACGCCTTTTTGAAAACCTCGGCAATGAGCGTATACGGAAAAACGTAGCCAAGACGTATGCTGACTGGTGTTTCGAGCGACGCGCACAACTTCCGCCGGAATGGACTGCGGTCGATACCGCTGCAAGTGAGTCAAAAGCGCGTGAATCCCTCCAAAAACGCTTTGAGGATTGCTATCCGTTCCATCCCGCAACCTTGTCGGTGTTCCAGCGCAAGTGGCAGACTGTAACTCAGTACCAACAAACGCGCGGTACCCTTGCAATGCTGGCTCAATGGGTTGCATGGGCACAGAAGGATGGATTTCAAAAAGCCAGGACTGAACCACTAATCACCTTGGGTTCTGCGCCGCTCGACGTGCCGGAATTCCGCAGTATTGTCCTTGGCCAACTTGGGGAATCGAGATTAGTACCTGCCATTGATACTGATATCTGTGGAATGCATGCACATGCGCGTGCCATGGACGCGGATACTAAAGGGCCTCTCAGAGATATTCACCGCAGAGTGGCAATCGCGATCCTTTTTGAGTCGTCAGGCGGCCAAGTGGACAAGGTTGCACATCTGCCGGAACTTCGTTTTGCTCTGGGTGAGCCTGATATTGACACGACATCGATCGATACTGCCGCACACGCTCTTGAATCGAAGGCATATTATATTCGCAAAGTCGGTTCTGATGGTTTGCGTATCGGGTATCAACCGACGCTTAAGAAGGTTGTAAGCGACCGGCGTGCATCATTGGACGAAGAGGGTGATATTCAGCCTGCTATGCAGTCTATGGTCAGGAGTGAGTTTGACCGAGGGCGGAGCCTTCCCTGGGTGCTCTTCCCGAACGATGGGGCAGAAGTGCAGGATTCCCCCAGATTGACCTTAGTATTGATGGACCCCAAGACGGAATGGGAGGGTAATGGAGGTTTACGTAAAAAGATCGCCGAGTGGACGAAGCAGCGCGGGAGTTCACCGCGGCTGTATCCTGGATCGATCGTCTGGTGCTTTAAAAAGCCCGGTCGCGAGCTGCACGATAAAATAGAGCTGATGCTGGCTTGGAAACGGGTAAAGCAGGAAATTGATGAAGGTAGCCTTGGCGGTGACTTTGACCGGTCTGATAAAGCTGAACTGCATGCCAAGGTTAAGGATGCTGAAGAGACTGCCAAAGATGAAGTCTGGGCCTGCTATCGTTATGCGGTACTATTCGACCCAGAGACGAAGGATGGGTTAAAGGTAATTGACCTTGGCGCAGGACACTCCAGCGCAACGGAGACCCTCGGTGGGCGTGTCATTGCTGCGCTCAAGGCAGAGGGGTTGCTTAATGAAGCCGTGGGCGCTGGTTATCTTGAGAGGAAATGGCCACCGGCACTGAAGGAATCCGGCGCATGGCCACTCGCCAGCTTGCGACAGAGCTTTTTGAACGGAACCTTGCCTCGATTGGTTGATCCGGATACCGTTCTCCGTAATAAGATAGTAGAATTCGTAGAACAGGGCGAAATGGGGTTGGCTTCCGGTCAGAAGTCGGATGGAACCTATGAACGGATCTGGTTCAATGAATCAGTAACTATCGACGAAGTAACTTTTGACTCAGGCATATTCCTGCTGACAAAAAAGAAAGCCCAGCAGTTGAAGAGCGGTGCGCCCATTACACCTGGACCGCAGCCGGGACCAGAGCCACCTGTCCCACCTGAACCAGGTCCTGCGCCGCAGCCGGAACCTTCCGCAACCATGCTAACGCTCCGGTTGTCTGGTACTGTCACGCCTGAGGTCTGGAACCGTCTCGGGATCAAGCTCCTTCCGAAGTTGCGGAGTGGCAGCGATCTGAAGCTGGGTGTTGATTTCTCGGTAAAGATCAATGCGCAGTATGCGAGCAATACCGAAGCAGAACTAAGACAGATTATTCAGGAGTTGGGGCTCGAAGGACAGATTATGGTTGAACGACAATAAGACTTACGCATTCCCGGGGTCTGGCCCCGCTATCCCACGTGTTAATCGGGGAATTGAAAGCTTGAAAATAGCTGAAATTGAATCCAGGAGCGAGCGCATTCCCCGCAGCTTGCCGCGGGGTTAGCGAGCGATTAGAATAA
>CAYILT010000349.1:0-2711 GCA_964364055.1 uncultured Nitrospiraceae bacterium
CCCCCTGGAAGAAATTCCCCCACCCTTCGCTCCAGGACAATCGCAGGTCTTGTGTGTTATCGTTCAACCAATGATTTCCGCCGGGTGAGTCATCAAAGGAGAACTTATTCAGCGCGAAATGGCCGAACTCATGCCACAGGACATCGTCATCGAACTCATCCGTGTCCATGTATCCGAACGGATCGCTCAGGATATATATCCCCTCGCCGCCACGGCAGTACGTTGCTTCATATAATGGACAGAAATAGGTCCCGTACTGGTTGTTCTGCTGCCAGAAAGCGTTCAGCTCGGGAGGCGAGGCCCCGGCATAATTATTCACGAACTCGAACCCGCTGGTAAAGACATCAAGGATGTTGAAGGCCCCGTCTGCAGGGTTCGTGACCGGGATGGAGAGGTTGAGCGCCGTATTCCCGGACAGGGTCACATTCGCGGTCCTGACCGCGTAGATGGCGGAACTCAGGTTTCTGATGTTCACTCGTGGCGTTGACATGGGCGCTGACGAGGACAGAACCCTGATATAGACCGTCTTGTTCGTGTTGGTCGAAGTGGTAATGGAGAACAGGCCTGAGGAGCTGGTCAAAGAAGTTAAAAGCGTCGCGGATGTACCTGCGTCGATCATCTGGACCTCGGCGTACCTGACCGGTTTGAACGATGTATTACCTGTTTGCCCGATCTGCTGGTTATATTCCTTATCCTCATACTTGATGACGCCCTGGACGGTGATCGCGCCGACAGTCGCGCTCGGCGTTGACGAAACCTCGGGAGAAGCAGGCCCCTCTCCGAACGCGTTAGCGCCCTTGACAATATAATAATAGGGAGTGCCATTCGTAACCACAGTATCCGTGAGCGAGGTCACCACGCTGCTCGTTAATATGGAGGAATAGAGCGTGCTAGATATGGTGGAACGAAAGACGCTGTACGACGATGCACCGGGGTCGCGGGTCCAGCTCAGGTTCACTGCCTTGTTGCCGGCAGTGGCCGTAACAGTGGATGGACCGACGGGGGCCGACATTTTGACCGCCACTTCGGCTGAGGACGCGCCCTCCTGCAGTCCGCTCATGGCGGTGACCACATAGTAATAGGTATTCCCTTGCAGGACGAGTGTATCCTGATATGAGGTACCGGTGACTGATGGCGTCGTGAGAAGATCACCCGTTGCCTTTGTCAAACCAGAGTAATAGGAACGATAGACCTTGTATCCGGTTGCCCCGGATGACGCGCTCCATGACAGGGTGATCGCCGTCGTACTGGTTATCGAGGTCACCAGTCCCGTCGGAGCAGAGAGGATCGATCCCCCTACCCCGCCGCCACCGCCTCCTCCGCAGTTCGACAGGACGAGGGAGAGCAGCGCGAGTATAGAGATGATCACGGATCGTTTGATCGAACGAAGCATAATGACCTCTTAGTATTCGATGATGTCCCTGCCCTTTGCGTCCTTCTTCAGCTTGTACGCGGGCTTCTTTTCCTTCTCGTCCCTGTCCACGCCCAGGAAATACAGGACAGAGCGCTTCATCATTTTTTTTCCGTCGCGGAAGAACGTAACGGTTGCCCTGATCTTTCCTGTACCCTGGTCAGGGACGCGAACGGAGAACAGCACCAGCTTCGGTTCGCCTTTTGCCGCCGGGCCCGACCAGGTCAGGCTGCCGGACACCAGCTCCGCTCCGGCCTGCAGCTTCGCCTCGATGCGCATCTCCGCTATCTCGGTCTGCGCAGTCGCCGTCACGGCCAGTTCCACCACGTCCCCGGGCCGCATGGTTTCCGCTGTGACCCCTTGCTGGGCCGGCGCGATCATCACCTGGATGGGGAGCTGGGGCTTGCTCGATATTGCCGCGGAAGCCTGGAGCGAAGTTGCCAGGAACAACAGGAGGACCACAGTGATGGCATATGGTTGTCTCATGGTTCGATCACCTGCTCTTCATTAGGATTATATGGGGGGGACACAATGCCACGACAGCGCCGACCTGGCCAGGCCCTTTGCAGCTGCGGTCCATATAAAATACGGGGATGGTGAATAATACCCATCCCCGTTCTTGGTCATTGCGGCCGCCTCAATCGTTCATAGCTGAACGCGACATCTCATACTAACGGACCTTATCGAACAGCGACTGGCGATACGCTCTCATGCCGATGTAATCGAATTGGCGACGCATATTGTCTTGTGCCGGAGCATACAATCCGGGCTTCTTATAGTCCTGCGAGTACAAGGTGGTATTCACATAGATGCGATGCCAGTGTTCTTCACCGGTTGTATTGTTCGAGGCGGAGACATAGATATACGTATAGCCCGTACCCGTACCGAAATCGTAGGAGAAGGAGAAGGCGCCTCCGCCCAACGTGACGGGCAGGTAACCATAGTTCTGCTGCAGCCAGGAATCCGTGGAATAATAGGTATACGTTCCAGAAACCGAATTGTATACATAGGCCCACATATTGTTGGCCGTAAAGCCGGTACCCACGGGGTCCGTTATCGTTCCCTGGACGGGTGTCAGCCCCGTAATACCCGTGGAGCCGTGGACCGGCGAGTTTACTTTCACGAACTGCGGTTTTGTGATGCCGTTCGTCGTGGTCACATACATGGTGTGATACACCCATCCCATGGCGTCCTGGATCTGGAACGATATGTCATTGCTGCTCCCATCATAGACCGGAACCCCGGTAACGGAGAACAGGCCGTTAGTGAACTGCATATTCGTCCGCCTGTTGATCGGGTC
>CAYILT010000350.1:0-2695 GCA_964364055.1 uncultured Nitrospiraceae bacterium
TTCTCCAAACCGCAAGCATATCCGGCGTTCCCGGCGGCGGGAGCAGGACCGGCACCTTCGGCGTGACGCTTTCGGCCAACGGTCCGCACACGCTCTACCTCGTCGCGGACAGCCTTGGCGAGATCACCGAACTCTCGGAAACGAACAACACCGGCACTGTCACGGTCACTGTCGGCGGAACGCAGACCATGGCGGACCTCGCGGCCTCGCCCATGGACATCACCCTCACGCCTGCGCGTCCGCATGCGGGGGACACGGTCCAGATCAGCGCCCGGATACGAAATCAGGGCGCGGAGGCTGCGAACAGCTTCACAGCCGAGATATATGATGGTGCGCCTGAAGCGGGCGGGGTGCTCATTGCGAGCCAGACGCTTTCGCTCATCGCCGGTGGAGAGCAGACCATCACGACGAATTGGCACATCCCGGCCGGCATCCATGACGTGGTCGTGGTTATAGACAGGGTCAACCAGCTTGCGGAAACGAACGAGACCAACAACCGCGCCTCACGATGAAAAAGTACGTGAAACCTTCACTGAGTAAAACAAACAGGGCGCTCGCCAGACAGTGGCACTCCACCAAAAATGCCCCATTGACTCCGATCGATGTAAGACCCGGTTCCCATAAGAAAGCATGGTGGATATGCCTCAAAGGCCACGAATGGCAGGCTCAAATAAAGAGCAGAAATGCCGGCTGTGGATGCCCTTACTGTTCGCGCCATCCGACGCGAAAGGCGACTATGGAAGACTGTCTTGCGACAGTAGCGCCGTGGATTGCCCGGGAATGGCATCCGACCAAGAATGCACCTCTAACGCCGAAGGATGTAACTTCCCGTTCAGGGAAAAAAGTCTGGTGGATGTGCAGTAAAGGCCATGAATGGGAAGTCCAAATAGCCGAGAGGGCCGACGGGGGATGTCCTTACTGCTCCGGGCATCGCGCGTGTAAAGACAACTGCCTTCAGACCTTAAACCCCGGCCTTGCCAAGCAATGGCACCCAGCAAAGAATGCGCCTCTGACGCCAAGAAACGTTACCGCACGCTCAAACAAAAAAGTCTGGTGGTCGTGCAAAAAGGGGCATGCATGGGAAGCCAGAATAACCGAGAGAGCAAGAGGAAGCGGATGCCCTTACTGTGCGATGCGAAAGGCGGATAAGGGCAACAGTCTTCAGACGCTGAGGTCTGATCTTGCCCGGCAGTGGCATCCCACGAAGAACGCTCCGTTGACCCCTATGGATGTTGTCCCCGGCTCCACCAAAAGAGCATGGTGGTTGTGCAAGAAAGGTCATGAATGGGAAATTCCGGTACTCGCCAGAAACAAGGGCAGGGTGTGTCCCTATTGCGCTGGGAAAAGAGTCTGTAAAGACAACTGCCTTCAGACCTTGAACCCCGGCCTCGCCAGACAATGGCACCCCAAAAGGAATGCTCCTTTGACTCCGGCAGAGGTGATGCCTGGTTCCCATAAAAAAGTATGGTGGCAGTGCAAAAATGGCCATGAATGGGAAACTGTTATAAAATATAGAAGCGGAGGAGATGGATGTCCTTTCTGTTCAGGGAGAAAGCCGACGAAAGAAAACAATCTTGCGACCATGGGTCCGTGGCTCGCCAGGCAGTGGCATCCATTTAAAAATCGTCCGGTGACGCCGGATGCCGTATTCCCCCACTCACGGATAGACGTGTGGTGGAAGTGCAAGAAGGGGCATGAACACCAGGAAAGAGTCATCGACAGATACAGACGAGGAGGCTGCCCCGTATGCACACTGAAAGCCAGGGTACCCCGCCTGTTCGAGACGGCGTAAGATGGAAATACTCAGCTTTCGACGAAAAAGAATCGACAGCGACAGGTATCTGAAACAGCCGGGGCAGTGATTCCTGCTACCTCATGCGGAGACTACGGGAGGAGGCGGGACAAAACAGCAGATTCACAAGATCAACAATTTCGTTTATATCGCCCGCATATACCCGTACCGGGGTATTGCAAATTCCCTGCGATATGAATATGCTGTCGATAAATCAGCCGGTAGAATACAAGCGATGAGTTATACTTTTAGGAAAGTCTTATCCAGCAGTTGGAGTGCTTTCTTGATAAGGCGAAGATCACGGGCGGTTAATTTCGACAGAGGATTTTTTTCTTTAACCGGGACTTGCCGGACAGGGAGCTTATCTTTAGCAAAGAAGCTTCCCGGATTAACGCCCAGCGCCGAAGCGAGCTTCACCAGGGAATCGAGACTGACGTTCACCCGTCCGCGTTCCAGTTCGCCGATGAATTTATAATTCAAGGAGGCCTTTTCGCCAAGCTGTTCCTGCGTGAGCCCGGCGAATATCCGCAACTCCCGTATCCGCTCGCCGAGCATTTTGCGCGTTTCTTTGATCTTGCCGATTCTCATGCACGGATTATATGAAATCCGGGTGTATCTATAAACCATACTTATGGGTTATCAATGAAATATAAATAGCCCTATATGTAGGGTATAAAACGTAAAACGAAATATATATGATTGACGAGAAATCCCGCTTATGCTATAAAAGCGCTACCTCAAAGAAGCGCAAAGAAGCGCCTTTCTTTCGCTTACTGGTTCGACGATTCACGGTTGGAACGGTATCTGAATTTCCCGCATTCGCTTTACGCATTACCTGGTTACCTAGTTTTCGTTATTATATAAAACCGAACAGCAACAAGGAGAGCATACCATGCGTGTGAA
>CAYILT010000351.1:0-2674 GCA_964364055.1 uncultured Nitrospiraceae bacterium
AACGATTTTCGGGGCTTCCAGGCTTTCCATTGTTTCCCGAGCTCCTTGATGGGGCGTTCGATGTCCACGTCCCTGAGCGCTCCTTCGAGGGACAGGAAGTCGTCCTTTTCCTTCATGATAATGAGAGCGCCTTTATTGACGCGGACATTCACGGAATCTCCCTCTTCGACGCCTATTTTATCGAGGAAGCTTTCAGGAACGGCGATAGTGTCTTTTTTTGCCGTCTTAACGGTCAGCATGATTTGCACCTCTCATGAGAAGTGAAGCTCAACAGCTTCTTGCAGGTTTGCCGTCAGTTCGAAAAGCGTCTTGCCCTGGGTTACGACGGGCAGAGCGATGCATTCAGCGATGTAGTACTTTTCGCCTTTGTAAATATGCACTTGAATGGTCTTCTTCATGATTGTTTTATAGCATTATTGCGGAATAAAGTCAATTTGCGGATTAAACGGCTTTTGATCGGCCTGAATGTTTGAACGGCTTAAACGGTTTGAAAGGTTGCTTCATACGGTTTGAGCGGTTATTTACCTACCACTCCGCCCTAACGGGATATCTGGTAATGCGGCTATCGGGTGTCAGGATGGTCATGCCCCCGGCAATCGCCTGGCAGATGAGAATTCTGTCGAAGGGATCCTTGTGATATTCAGGAAGGCGGGAAAGCTGCAATACCGCGGCTTCGTCCAGCGGCAATGAGTCGATCTCGTGACGGGTGCGCCACTTTTTGACGAATTCGTGAGGCGGTTCCGGCAGCGGCAGCTTGCCCAGCTTATTCTTAACGATGATTTCCCATGCGGACGCTGCGCTCAAGTAGACCTCGTTGCCAGGATCGGAGAAGAGACGACGGGCGGTGTCGGACAGTTCCGGACTCGCGGAGACGATCCAGAGGAAGGTGCAGGTGTCCAGAAGAATATGCACTATTCTTCACCGCGAAACAGGGCGATGGTTTCCTCGGGCAGGTCCTCGAAGAACGAGGCGGGCACTTTGAATTTACCTTTGGCAAGACCTATGACGCGCGGCTTGTGCCGATGAGCGGCAAGCGGACGTATTTCAGCGACCGGCTGGTTACGCCTGCATACCACGACGGTTTCACCATGCTCGACTTCTTCGAGGTAGTGTGAGAGATGGGTTTTGGCTTCATGTATGTTAATCTTCTTCATGGTCAGATAGTAAACTAAGTAGTTGACTAAGTCAAGATGCATTTTGCTTGACCCGAGCACCTTGAAATAGCTTTGTACCGGAAGGAGTTGCCATGACCGAGCCCATTCTTCCACCTCTCAAGCCTATCCCGATGAAGGACCGCGTCTCCGTCCTGTTCGTGGAGAAGGGGAACCTCGACGTGCTCGACGGCGCGTTCGTGATAGTGGATAAGAACGGCGTGCGCACGCATATCCCCGTGGGCGGGGTGGCGTGTCTCATGCTGGAGCCGGGGACGCGGGTGTCGCATGCGGCAGTGACGCTTGCTGCGCGCGTAGGGTGCTTGCTCGTATGGGTCGGCGACGGGGGGGTGCGGCTGTATGCCTCGGGCCAGCCGGGCGGGGCGCGGGCGGATCGGCTATTGTATCAAGCGAAATTGGCATTGGACGACGACGCGAGGCTAAAGGTTGTCCGCAAGATGTACGCGATGAGGTTCAAGGAAGAGCCGCCGGAGCGGCGAAGCGTTGAACAATTGCGAGGTATTGAGGGTGTGCGAGTGCGGAAGATGTACGAGCTACTCGCCAAGCAGTATAAGGTGGAATGGAAGCATCGCAATTACGATCATACTGAATGGGGAAGCGGAGATGTGCCGAACCGGTGCCTGAGTTCCGCGACGGCGTGTCTCTACGGCATCTGCGAAGCGGCGGTCCTTGCGGCGGGATACGCTCCGGCAATCGGCTTCATTCACACCGGAAAGCCGCAGTCTTTTGTATACGACATCGCCGATGTTTTCAAATTCGAGACTGTGGCGCCTGTAGCGTTTCGCATCGCCGGCAGAAACCCCGGCAATCCGGAACGGGACGTGCGGCTTGCCTGCCGCGATGCGTTCCGTCAATCAAAGATCTTGCAGCGGATCATTCCGACGATTGAGCAGATTCTGGCGGCAGGAGGATTGGAAAAACCGAAACCGCCTGAGGAGTCGGTTGCGCCTGCAATCCCCAATAAGGAGGTTATCGGCGATGCTGGTCATCGTGGCTGAAAACGTTCCTCCCCGGCTGCGCGGAAGATTGGCGATATGGCTTCTGGAAGTCCGGGCCGGGGTCTATGTCGGCAAGATTTCGCGTCGTGTACGTGAGATGATTTGGGAGCAGATGGAGAAGGGGATGGAAGGTGGCAATGTCGTGATGGCCTGGACCACGAACACGGAGTCGGGGTTTGACTTTATGACGCTCGGAGCGAACCGCAGGATTCCGAAGGAGATGGATGGGATCAAGTTGGTGTCTTTTCTCCCTGAAAATGGCGCTTCAGAAGAGGTAGAAACGGCAGTGAAAGTCTAACAGGTATATTTCAGTGTTTTGTTCGGTAGATTGCCGGCCCCCGAAATTGTTCCATGATTTCAGGGAAGTAGAAGAAGTATGTTCCCCGCACGTGCGGGGATGAACCGGTTTTTTTGGTGTTGCAATGCCTCTTCCTGCCATGTTCCCCGCACGTGCGGGGATGAACCGAGCGGCGTCGGAATGTAAAACCCTTGCGCCCTATGTTC
>CAYILT010000352.1:0-2653 GCA_964364055.1 uncultured Nitrospiraceae bacterium
CGTATTCCTTCGGCCCGGGCAAGGGGAACAACTACAGCAGCGAGTTCCTGTACGACACCATCGGCAACTTCACCAGGAAGAAACAGGCGCACGAGATCGTA
This sequence comes from uncultured Nitrospiraceae bacterium, assembly GCA_964364055.1. Lineage (GTDB taxonomy): Bacteria > Nitrospirota > UBA9217 > UBA9217 > UBA9217 > JAAXXJ01. The sequence continues at coordinate 102 of CAYILT010000352.1, forward strand.
CAGCCGTCCACGACCAAGACCTTCCCGAAAGAGACGAACTATACGCTGAATTACGTCTACGATCCGCAGGACAAACCCCACGCGGTCAGAGATGCCGGGGACAAGCTCTACAGCTACGACGCCAACGGCAACATGACCGGCTGGACCAGCAAGGTCAACAGCACGAGAAGGAACATCACCTGGAACGAAGAGAACAGAGTCAAGCAGATCGACGACAACGGCAAGACGACGTACTTCCTGTACGACGACTCAGGCGAGAGGGTCGTAAAGCGCGGCGAACATGGAGAAACAATCTATGTGAACCGCTTCTACGCGGTGCGGAACGGCGAACTCGGCACCAAGCAGGTCTTCGCCGGAGAGACGAAGGTGCTCTCGAAGCTCGTCAAAACACCGAACACGGTAACGTCAAACACCACCGGCACCGTTGTCACCGGCACGACATCCACGATACCGGGCATCCAGGGGCTTGACAACGGCCAGGGCAAGAAGCTCGGCATCATCAAACGGCTCGGCGACGGGACCACGGGCGGCGTGAACCCGCCGGTGGAGAAAGACTTCTTCTACTACCACGGCGATCATCTGGGGTCTTCCAACATGATCACCGATGCCTATGGTGCAGTTTATCAGCACCTCGAATACTTCCCGTATGGTGAGACGTGGATAGAAGAGGGCGGTAGCCACGGCGGAAACTTGCCGGGCTACAAGTTCACGGGTAAGGAGCTTGATCCTGAAACCGGTCTCTATTATTACGGGGCGAGATATTACGATCCGGTGCTGAGCAAGTGGATCAGTGCGGACCCGATACTGTCGAAATATTTTGATAGCAGGATCAATGGCGGCATATATAATCCATCACACCTTGGCTTATACACATATTCACTCAGCAATCCAGTAGTCCATAAAGACCCTGACGGGAATTTGGTCCCTCTCATAATAGGATTCGCGGTAGTTTATGCTATACTGACAGAACCTACAGAGCTTGAAAAATCAACGTCCGAAGCAGAACAAGCAGTTAATACATTAAAAGGAGTAGCAGAGGGTATCGGGATTGCAAAGTCCAAATCCATTGTAAGTGCCGTTGGAAAGGCAATAGAAAATGGAATTGACAAGTTATTTAAAGATGATCAAGAGAAACCAAAACCGCAACAGAATAACCCGAGTTCACCAGATAGCGGGACAGAAGAAGGGCCTAAATCAAGGGTAAACAAACTTGAGCCAGATCCTCATGCGGAAGGACCGCATTCTGTATATAAGCAAGATCCAAAAACTGGTCGCGTTAAGGGTTATACAACATTCGATGAAAAAGGCATGCCTGAAAAACGTTTCCGTGGCGAGGGTAAGTCCCATGGCGGCGTGGAACCACCAATTGTTTATGAGCCAAAACCTGGCAAAGGCCCAGGGTCGCCTCTAAACCGTGCAAGGCCGGCGCGTTCGGATGAGCTACCAAAAGGATACGAGAAAAATGAATGAAAATTTTTTGATTGAACACTTACATAAAGTATATTCTAAGCATGATACTTCAAACTTCAATATACTAGATTTTATGAGTGCGTTTGGCTCACCATTAGATGCGCTAGTATATTCGAGACTTTTTTGGCCTGAGTTTATAGAGTTTAAGGAGATGATTTTTTTAAAAGAATCAATTGCAGATGAGGATGATAAACATAAAATAGCTGAAACTTTGAAACGCTACGGGGGAGATAAGACAAAGACCGAGCAATCGTTTAATTTGATTGAAGTCCCCTCTGGTTTATTTTCTCATGGGTTGGGGGACACAACCGAAGAAGAGGATCGATGGTTAGCCGAACAGCTCTCGGAAATGTGGTTGCGCAGACTTCAGTTTTTGTATACAAATAGAAAGTTTGAAGTTATGGTGCTTGATCCTGAAGAAACGGGGGGTGAAGTAGGAGTTATCTTCTACCAGTTAGGATCGTAGCCGGTAGGTCGGGTTAAGTTCCGCGCAACCCGACATCATTCACACCCCGCCGCTCTTCCGTTTTTCTGTACCAGGACATTGACGAACAATTTTTCAGAGCAGGAGGCGCGGTGTCTCTGGTTTTCCTATGAAGAGCGGCCAGATGAATTTCTGGCGAAATTCGGTGAAACAGTCCCATACTTCCTGTTACCGGCAGAGTTGGATATGAGCACGTTGACCTGGATCACCGAACGAGTCAAGGAAGCGAAGCTGAAATATAAGACGCTTCATGCTGTGTTCATCGACAATCTGCATTACCTGACTGACGAGATTGAATCCGCGAAAAATAGGTGACGTTGATACCTGAAGTGCAAAAATATAATTGATCTAAAGCTTGATAGCCGGTCGTAAAAGGCTGTCAAGCTTTTTTGTTCTTTGAAAAGGGGCCTTTAGGGTCAAGGGGCCTTTAGGGTCAAGTCTTTTTCGTTGCAATTTGCCCTTTCCTATGCTATGGTTGCTCCATGGCTCGCCCTCTCCGCATAGAATACCCCGGCGCTGTATATCATGTGACCTCACGCGGCAACGAAAAGAAGCCCGTCTTCAAAGTTAAGTGGACCCCTCTGTCAAGACAATAAAG
>CAYILT010000353.1:0-2630 GCA_964364055.1 uncultured Nitrospiraceae bacterium
GGTCAGAAAAGACCCCTCTTGCAACGCGAGGAAAGTTGAGCTATAGTACGGCCATGATACGTGCATTCATCATCTCGCTGTTCCTGAGCGCCTTGCTTGCAGTGACCTCCTCTGCAGGGGAGATCAAGGAGATCGAACTGACCGACGGAAGCGTCATCACCGGCGAGGTCCTGTCGCTCAACAGCGGCGTATATATCATCAAAACAAGTTCCCTGGGCACGCTCAAGATCGATGACGCGAAGGTCCGTGCCATCCGTCCGCGGAGCACGTCATCATCACGGCCATCCGGCCAGAACAGCGACGTAAAATCCCTCCAGGACAAGATGATGAACGACCAGGAGGTAATGAGTATGATCCAGTCGCTCAAGGATGATCCGCAGTTCAATAAGATCCTCGAAGACCCGGAGATCATGAACGCCGTTAGCTCGGGCGATACGGCCGCCCTCATGGCCAATCCCAAGTTTCTCCAGCTCCTGCACAATCCCACCGTACGGGACATTCAGCAAAAAGTTGCGAAATAAGCCTTACCGCCCGGCATCCCACTTCTTCCTGCCTCAGCGAAAACCTGTTGACATTCCGCGGGGTTACAGGTAGTATCGTACCGATTTTGGCCGGAAACCTCGGGCCAGGGCTTTGCAATATTTTTCATATAAAATCAACTAGTTAGGGGAGAGAAATGGCCATCACCTACAAGGACGCAGGGGTCGATATCGATGCCGGCGACCTCTTTGTCCAGAAGATCAAACCTTTCGTCAAATCCACTTTACGGCCTGAAGTCCTGACGGACATCGGCGGATTCGGCGGTCTTTTCGCCCTGAAAAAGTACAAGAACCCCGTTCTCGTTTCCGGCACCGACGGGGTGGGGACCAAGCTCAAGATCGCCTTCCTGATGAACAGGCACGACACGGTGGGCATCGACCTGGTGGCAATGTGCGTTAACGATATCATCGTCCAGGGAGCGGAGCCCCTCTTTTTCCTGGACTACTTCGCCACCGGAAAACTAAAACCCGAGGACCACGCCGGGATCGTCAAGGGTATTGCCGACGGGTGCAAAGAGGCGGGCTGTGCGCTCATCGGCGGCGAGACCGCCGAGATGCCGTCGTTCTACGGAGAGGACGAATATGACCTCGCGGGTTTCGCGGTGGGCGTGGTGGAAAAAAAGAAAATCATCGACGGATCCCGGATAAAGCCCGGAGACCAGCTCATCGGCCTCGCGTCCTCGGGGCTTCACAGCAACGGATACTCGCTCGTCCGGAAGGTCCTGCTCGAGAGGGCCGGATACGGCGTGGACGATACCCTGACGGAACTCGGGAATGGCACCCTCGGCGAAGTGTTGCTCACCCCTACGAGGATCTACGCAAAGACGGTCATGGCGCTCATGAAGGACTTCGACATCCGCGGCATGGCGCACATCACCGGAGGCGGCATCACCGAGAACACGCCCCGCATGCTCCCCAAGGGCGCCCAGGCCCTCATCCGCAAAAAGACCTGGGACATTCCTCCGATCTTCAAGCTCCTCCAAAAAAAATCCGGCGTCGACGACACCGAGATGTACCGCGCATTCAACATGGGCCTCGGCATGGTTATCGTAGTACCGAAGAAACAGGTGGAGGCCGTAATCAAGAAAACAGCCAAACTCGGCGAGAAAGCCTACCACATCGGCGAGATCGTGAAAGGCAAGCAGGGAGTGAAGTATGCCGAAGATGAAGGTAGGTAGGCAGGAAGGTAGGAAAAACAATCCTCTCTTCTCGAGTTCCCAACTTCATACCTTCTTACCCTCTTACCTTCCTGATATGCTGATCTTCACAATACGATCGAGAGAGACGGTCAACACCAGGGAGAGTGTATGAGAAGGATAAAGGTGGGCGTGCTCGTCTCCGGCCGCGGTTCCAACCTCCAGGCCATCATCGACAACATCGGGAACGGCGCGCTTTCCGCAGAGATCGCCGTGGTCATCAGCGACCAGGCAGACGCCTACTCGCTCGAACGGGCGAAGAAGCATACCATTTCCGCTGTCCATGTGAGCGCCAAGGGCTATAAAGGAAAGAGGGACGAGTATGATGCATTGCTCGTCAAGGAACTGCGGAAGCATAACGTGGAGCTCGTCGTCCTGGCAGGCTTCATGCGCATCATCACGCCTACACTGCTCAAAGCATTCCCCAGCCGGGTCATGAACATCCACCCCGCCCTGCTGCCTTCGTTCCCCGGCCTCCACGTGCAGAAGGCCGCGCTGAAGCACGGCGTCAAATTCTCCGGCTGCACCGTACACTTCGTGGACGAGGCCATGGATACCGGCCCCATCATCATCCAGGCGGTCGTACCCGTCCTGGACAACGACACCGAGGACAGTCTGTCCGAGCGCATCCTGAAGCAGGAACACAAGATATACTCCCGCGCCATCCAGCTCTATGCAGAGGGAAAATTGAAGGTCGAAGGCAGACGCGTCATCATGACCGGTGGCAGGACATCGACGGACGACCACCTGATCAATCCGCTACCGCGCCGCCCGCCACGTCGCTTATAAAGAAAAGGCCCTGGAGACGATCTCCAGGGCCTTTTGCGTGAACTACTGATAAAATTGGTGGACGAGAAGGGGATCGAACCCTCGGCCCCCGCATTGCGAATCTAAA
>CAYILT010000354.1:0-2583 GCA_964364055.1 uncultured Nitrospiraceae bacterium
TCTTGTCCAAGGACGTGACGCTGGCCGAGAACGCGTCCTGGATATTCCGGTTCACCCCCTACCTTGTCTTCGGTGTGTCCGTCATGGCGGGCGGCATCATTCCCATTCTTTCGATGGACCTGCCGCTGTCAGCCACCGCGGACGTGATCGCCCTTGTCGCGCTCTTCGCCATCGCCCGGTTCTTCACAGCGCTGGCCGGAATGGACATCGGTACGGCATTCGGCGGCATGGGATCAAGCCGTGAGATGACCATCGCCTCCCTTGCCGAGCCGGCCATGCTCATGGCCGTCTTCGCTGTTTCCCTGGTGAGCAGGTCCACTTCCTTGTCCCAGATGGCCTTCATTATTTCCCAGGGACACGCCATGCTCAGGCCGTCCCTGGTCTTTGCGCTCCTGGCGTTCATTCTTATCGCACTGGCCGAGACGGGGAGGGTGCCCGTGGACAACCCTGCCACTCACCTGGAACTTACCATGATCCACGAGGCCATGATCCTGGAATATTCCGGACGGCATCTGGCCCTCATTGAATGGGCGAGCATGATGAAGCTCTTTCTCTTCACGACCCTGGGGATCGCATCCTTTTTCCCCTGGGGGATCGCCCAGAATGATGACCTGGTCGCGGTGCTCGCCGCTTGTCCGGTCCTGTTGCTCAAGCTCGGGGTTGTCGGCGTCGGACTCGTATTGATCGAGACCGGACTGGCGAAGATGAGGATCTTCCGCATAACGGAGTTCCTCGGGAGCGCTTTCCTGTTCGCGACGCTCGGAATGCTGTCGTATTTCATGCTGGAGTAGAGCATGAACGATTGCATATTTGATAATGAAAAGTGCAAAAAAAGGAGAGGGGAGCACTGCAGACAGTAATAGTAATGACCCCGTAAAATAATTCCAGTCTCACAGGTCGCCACGGAGATCACAAAGAGAATCTTTAATATTTTCAATGTGCCTTTCTTCGTGCCTTTGTGGCTTCGTGTGAAAATATTAGTTTTTACGACTGCATCAATAGTATTTAAATACGCAAAATGCAATATGACATTTGCAATATACATTAAGCGGAGTTCAACATGGATACGCATATCGCATCACAGATCAACAGCCTTCTGGCCGCATTGATCCTCCTTACGGCCTTTGGACTCGTCGTGCAGCGGAGGATGAACGCTCTCTTGCACCTGTTCGCGTGGCAGGGGTTCCTGCTTGCCGTAAGCACCGCTATCGTCGGGTATGTGGGCGGAGCGCACGATCTGTATATCTCTTCCATCCTGACCCTCTCGATGAAGGTCGTCCTCCTGCCGTATATTCTGCACAAACTTATCGTGAAATTGAAGATCCATAAGGAAGTGGAAACCGTGGTGAACATCCCGACCACCATGCTGATGGGCATCGTCCTGGTCATATTTTCTTACCATCTCACGGCGCCCATCAGGGAGCTTTCGACGCTCGTGACCCGCTCGACACTTGCGGTCGCCCTGGCCACGGTCATGCTCGGCTTCCTGATGATGATCACCCGGAAGCACGCGGTTACCCAGATCATCGGGTTTCTTGCCATGGAGAACGGTCTCCTGTTCGCCGCCACGAGCGCGACCTACGGCATGCCCCTGGTCGTCGAGCTGGGTGTGGCCCTGGACCTGCTGATCGCCGCGTTCATCTTCGGCATGTTCTTTTTCCATATCAGCACCACCTTCGACAGCCTTGACGTGGACCAGATGGCGAGGCTGAAGGAAGAGGATTGATGCCGGGGCATAAATAAAATGGAGCAGGAGTTATCCTTGACAAGCTATTCCGGTTTCTTTAGTATTTAATCATCTCATGAGACAAGAGGGCAAAAAATGAAAGTCATAAAAGTAGAGAGCGACATATACAAAAAAGCCGAAAAGGCGTCTAAAGCGCAGGGTATCAAAACGAATGTTTTTATTGCGCAAGCGCTGAAGCAGGGTCTTGATGTAATGACCGAAAAAATCGTCCTCGATCTCTACCGTGCTCGAAAAATAACCCTCCAGCGGGCTGCGGAAATGCTCGCCGTGGATATATGGGAGATGATAGAAAAGGTAAAGAAGGCCGAGATACACCTGGATTACACCATGGAAGAACTGGCCGAGGACCTGAGATAAATGGCGGAACGAATCGTCTGCAATGCCTCTCCGCTTATCTTTCTCGCCAAGATAGACAAGCTGTCCCTCCTCGATGCCTATGAGATTCGTATCCCCGTGCAGGTAGAAGCCGAAATCCTCAAAGGCGCCAAAAGAAAAAAACAAGACGCGGCAAAGATCGCAGATTACCTTCATGCCGGAAACATCATGCCTGATAAAGTTTCTCTGCTGAAAGACCTCCCGCATTCTCTCGGTTCTGGAGAACGGGCCGTTATCAGCCTAGCGGTCAAGGAAAAGATCAATAAAGTCCTGATCGATGAGGCGAAGGCCAGAACCGTCGCTCGCTTTTATGGACTCGCACCGAAAGGCACCCTCGGTGTACTGTGGGATGCTTATAAAGCCGGTTTCATCAGCAGAGACGCTCTTGAATTATTGACGTTCGATCTTATCCAGAACGGCTATCGTATCAAAGAAGATATAATTGTCGAGTTTCTCAAAAG
>CAYILT010000355.1:0-2574 GCA_964364055.1 uncultured Nitrospiraceae bacterium
GACGGTTCACTACGCGCTCGTTCAATCTGAATCCCGCATTAAAATACAGACTCTAGTTAGAGGTAATCAATTATGAAGAATAAACGGTTCGATTGCGTTGAAATGAAGCACAAAGGCGCGGAACGGGTCTATCAGGCCATCGCCGGACTTTCAAAGGAACAACAAATCGATTATTGGCGGCGGGGGAGCGAAGCGTTACGGCAGGCGTTGCAGAAGGCCCAGGAAAAGAAAACGCCGGCACGCTGCAAATAGACGAGGGGAGAAAAGATATTGCCTTCTCCGTCCTTGGACAGAATCACCTCATAATCATCGGGAACAACTTTAAGAAATTGCTTCAAGGCGCCGACTGTAACTATTTCTATTTTCGTCGTCATATCAGCCTCCATTTCCCATTTATCAATTCAACCAACCCTTTTTTTTAACTGTTGCCGCGCTGTTCTGACGGCGTGCTTCCTTTTTTTCCCAAAACGCGCCCCATTTATAACATGTCGTCGAATCCCGTATTTTTGTTTTTGACACACCCCCTCTTTTCCGGTAAGGTACTTTCATGTACGTCCTGGGAATCGAAACAGCCACCAAGACCGGAGGGGTCTCCATCGTATCGGAGAACGGCGTCCTCGCTGAGTACACTCTGAACATCGAGGTGACCCATTCCGAACGGCTCATGTCCACGGTGGACCGGGTGCTGAAGGACACGGGGTTCACCCTTGCGAACATAGACGGGTACGGCGTCTCCATCGGTCCCGGTTCGTTCACCGGACTCCGGATCGGTCTGTCCACCATCAAGGGGCTGGCCTTCGCCACGGGAAAGCCCGTGGCCGCGGTGCCCACCCTCAAGGCGCTTGCCTGGAACATTCCCTTTCCGCGCTATTTCGTCTGCCCGCTGCTCGATGCCAGGAAAAAGGAGGTCTACGCGGCGCTCTACCGGCACGACGGCAGGAACTATATTCAGGAAATGCCTGATACGGTGGTATCCCTTGCAGGATTGGCGGGAAAGATAACCGGGGACGTTCTCTTTACCGGAGAAGGGGCGCGTCTCTTTGCGGAGGATATAAAAAAGATCTTCGGCGACCGGGCGCATTTTGCCCCCTTGTCCTCATCGGTTCCCTCGGCCGCCAGTGTGGCCGAAATCGCCCTGATGATGCTCAAGGGCGGCCTGCAGACCGGTCCCGATGCGCTTGTCCCGATGTACATTCGAAGACCGGAGGCCGAGGTGGCGTGGGAGAAACGTCAACAATCTCGATAGATCGCATGATACAATCGGACCTGGACCAGGTCCTTGCGATCGAGCAGATGTCTTTTACCATGCCCTGGTCGCGGAACCTTTTCCTTTCGGAATTCCGCAATGCTCCGGTCTCGCTCATGCTGGTGGCTCGTTCATCGAGGGAACTCCAAACGATCATCGGGTACATCGTCTGCTGGATCGTTGCCGATGAACTGCATATATTGAACCTTGCTATTGAACCGGCTCGGCGGCGCAAAGGGATCGCCCGTCACCTGGTCCTGGCGGCCCTCAAGTACGGATGTGAGCGAAACGTTCGGCGGGCCTTTCTTGAGGTGAGGACCTCGAACGAGGCGGCTCTGTGCCTCTATGAGGGACTTGGATTTATCAGGTCGACCGTACGAAAGGGCTATTACGACCTGCCGGTCGAAGATGCCGTGGTCATGTCACTTGAGCAGGATGGTTTACAAAAATTAGTACAGCAGGATGCGGATGGAGGACCTGAAAAATAGCACATACAAATTATGTAACTGCATAATAATAAAAGGAAATAAATACAATTCCCGAAAAATATTTTGCCTTGCCTTTTCAGGTTAATTGTGTTAACTTTTACAAAACTGAATAGCGTCCCACGAACTTCTTGTCATTCAAAGACCCCAGTAAATAAAAGGAGGGCATGCTTATGAATGTGATGGAGGTATCCGAGGAAGCACTAAGGGTGAAACTCAGGATGGAGAACCAGGAGTTCCAGCAGTTGGAACAGGATCACAGAAAGCTCGATAGTGAGCTCATGAGATTCGAAACCCACGTGTATCTCAGTCCTGAGGAAGAAATCGAGAGGAGAAGGCTTCAGAAGCTTAAACTGGCGGCAAAAGATAAAATGAGGGAAATGATCAGGCGCGTAAAAACAGGGAACGCCTGAAGAAGCAGAGGCAAGGGATGATTCCTTGCCTTTTATGTTTTTTACCCCGTTAGAGAAAGCCGCCGACTTCTGTCGGCGGTTGATTTTATTGCATGTATAGATTGTGGTATAAAGCCACAAGCTGCCATGGTTAGAGAAGTTGTTCTCTAACGGGGTTTACGACCGAACGGTTCGAAATCCCTCCTTACGGAGAGCGTAAGGGGGGATTTTTTTATTGACTCTCCCGCTGTATCTATGTTAAAAATAATAACTATTTTGTCATTGGAGACGCTATTTTGAGAAGCGACAGGATCAAAAAGGGCGTTGAAAGGGCCGGTCACCGGTCTCTTCTGTTCGCCACGGGGATCACCCGGAAAGGGCTCGATATGCCCATGATCGGTGTTGCCACGAGCTTCACCGACCTCATCCCGGGCCATATCGGCATGCGCGA
>CAYILT010000356.1:0-2545 GCA_964364055.1 uncultured Nitrospiraceae bacterium
CATACCGGTTGCCGGACGTGCGCCGGGCCTTGCCGAAGGATACGGCTGCCCCCCTGGTGAGGGAGCAGGCCGTACTTGAGCGGCCGGCGCGGTCGTTTTTTGCTCGCCTGCCATCTCTGCCTGTGCCGGCGGCACTGATCCGGCGGTCCCGGCAGGCGCGATCACCGGAGGAGCGGGCATTGACGGTTTCACTGCGGGAGGGATAGGCGCCGGCTTGGGACGGGTACCCGGCTTTTCCAGAGTGGAGGAGAACTTTCCGATGAGCGCCGCGGCTTTTTTCCGACGCTCATCCAGGGAAACGGCGACCTCGGCCGCAGTGGCCGGTTTTTCTTTCTTGGTCTTTTCCTTTTCCTTGCGGACAGCCTTCAGCTTCTCGATCAGGGACTTGGTCTCCTTCTCGTCGAGACCGCTCGTGGGGGTCTTTTCCTTGATGCCCATCTTTTCGAGGACGCCTATCAGGTCTTTGCTCTCGACCCCCATTTTTTTTGCAAGCTCATGCACCCTGATCACGGTCATAAAATCAAATACCCCCGGCAATTTTGATACATCGGTAGCGGCATTTTACTCTACAGATGCTTATTAAGCAAGCCTTTTAATCTTTCCGACTCGCTCCAGACCGCGTCGGAGAAGCCTTTATCAAGGATTCCGACGACACCGACGAGTTCACGGCCGACCATCCGGCCCAGCTCGTCCCTCGTGAAGAGCGTAGCCTGCTTTTTCGGGGGCAGACCGCCCGTAAGCAGTTTGTGCTTTGTCCCCTCTGAAAGGTCTTCGGCGAAAATGAGCATTTTCACCCTGCTCTTCCGCAGGGCATCGTCAACAGCCGATGCTCCGGCTACAAGCATTCCCGCCCGGGCCGCCATTGGCAGCAACGATCGCATCTTTTCCCGGACTGCCGACGACAGCGCTTGTATGAACACCTCGAGCTCCGGCACGCTCACGTTCGTGTGCAATGCACGGGACAGGTTCTCCCGGGAAAGGGCCTTCTGTATGCATTCCCGGCGCGGACAAACGTAGGCGGCCCGTCCCGGGAGCTTCTCCCGGTAGTCGATGACGGGACCTGACGGGCCGGACACAATGCGAACGACGTCAGCCTTGTTGAAAACACCACGGCATCCGATGCAGGTCCTCTCCGGCAGATGTCCCATGGTCTTGGATTACGTCTTGTTCAGCAGCGCACGCGCCGACAAAAGGATCTTCTGGGCGGTCTTTTCACCGATACTGGGCACCGCAAGGATATCCTCGTCAGACATGGCTGCGATCTTTTCGATGGTGTCGTACCCCGCCAGCTGGAGCTGTTCCGCGGTCTTGGGGCCGACACCTTCGATGTTCGTGATATCCGAGGCCGCCTTGGCCTCGGCTTCAGCCTCGGCATGCTCCGCTTCCATGGTCTCAGCAGCTTCGGTATCCTGTGCCAACTTGCGTGTTTCCTCGGCGATGGCCGCTTCGATCTCCTGATCGCGCTCTTTCTGGCGTTCCTGTTCGTATTCCGACTCGCTCAGGATGTCGATCTTCCAGCCGGTCAGTTTTGCGGCAAGCCGGACGTTCTGGCCTTTTTTCCCGATAGCGAGTGAAAGCTGCGCATCGGCGACAACGGCCAGAGCGGAGCGGTCCTCTTCGGTAACCCCGACCTTCTCCACGACCGCCGGGCTCAGCGCTTTTGCAATGAAAATGCGCGGGTCCTCGGACCACGGGATGATGTCTATCTTCTCGCCGCGGAGCTCACGGACCACTGCCTGCACCCGTGAGCCTTTCATGCCGACGCAGGCGCCCACCGGGTCGACCTGGGACTCCTTGGACGATACGGCGATCTTGGTGCGGTCCCCCGCTTCCCGGACAACGCCTTTGACCTCAACGATGTTCTCGTAGATCTCGGGAACTTCCATTTCAAAGAGCTTTGACACGAAGTCAGGATGGCTCCGGGACAGCACCACCTGGGGGCCTTTTGACGTGTCTTTCACTTCAAGGACAAAGGCCCTTAGCCGGTCCCCGCGGCGGTAGTTCTCGCGAGGCACCTGTTCACGCGCGGGAAGGACCGCCTCTGTCTTGCCGAGGTCGATGAAATAAGCGCCTTTTTCATGGCGCAGAACGATGCCGTTCACCAGTTGGCCGATCTTGTCGTTGAACTCCTTCAAAATCACGTCCCGTTCCGCCTCGCGGACCTTCTGGACGATGACCTGGCGGGCGGTCTGCGCGGCGATGCGTCCGAAACCCTCGAATTCCACCTGGAGGGGCACTTCACCCTCAAGCTGGGCTTCCGGAAAGAGCTTTATAGCCTCCTCGAGGGTTATCTCCTCTTCAGGATTGGCGATCTCGGCCACAACCTTCCGGTAGGCATACATGACGATATCTCCGCGTTTGGGATCTATCTGCACGGCGATCCGCTGTGCGCCATATTTCTTCTTGGCCGCGCTCACGAGGGCGGACTCCACCGCCTCGATCACCATCTCCCGGGAGATTCCTTTTTCCTTGCTGATCTGGTCAATTACCTGAACCAATTCCTGGCCCATTGTATTTCCTCCTGAATGAATAATGAAGACTCTGT
>CAYILT010000357.1:0-2540 GCA_964364055.1 uncultured Nitrospiraceae bacterium
ACCGGAAGTGGCTCCTCTATTTTCTCGACTTTCGCGCAAAATATCCTCTCCCCGCTTCAGCATCGGATCAGGTCAGGCTGTTCACCGAAAAACTTCGTTCCAAGCATCAGACAGCTGATCAGGTTGAACAGGCCACGGACGCTCTTTCCCTGTTTTTCGCTTCCACTCCGGGAAGTACGGTCGGTGTGTCGTTGAACACGGCGGCCGCTCCCGCGGCGCCGCTGTTCGGGCGGCGTTGTGAGGGAAAGGACCATGCGGATCGAAATCCGGTTTGCGCGAACACGGCGCTGCCGATGGTTTGCGAGCCGCCGGGCGGCCCTCAGTTTGCGCCTCCGGAACGAAGCGGCAGGCGCTATGACGAATGGCGTTGTCTCAGGAAGACCGAGGCTCCCGCCTGGGACGCGGTCATCGAAAAACTTGCCGCCGAAATACAGGTACGGCATTACTCGCGAAAAACACTCAAGCATTACGCCGACTGGGGCCGCAAGTTCCAGAATTACCTTAAAGACAAGGACCCGGGAGGACTGTCCTCGCAGGACGTAAAGGAATATCTCACCTATCTGGCAGTCACCTGCAGGGTCTCTTCCAGCCACCAGAACCTGGCATTCAATGCTTTGCTGTTTCTCTACCGGCATGTGCTGTGCAAGGACTTCGGAACACATAAGGACATTCCGCGCGCGAAGACATCGAATTATGTCCCCTCGGTCCTTTGCCGGAAAGAAATAGATTCGGTCCTGGTCCATCTCCGGCATCCATTCAAACTGGTGGCTCAGCTCCAGTACGGCTGCGGGCTGCGCATCTCCGAGGGGTGTCAACTGCGCGTCAAGGACTTCAACTTCGAGACGGGCCTCCTTACGGTCCGGGGAAAAGGGAAAAAAGTGCGCACCGTGCCGCTGCCGAAGACGCTCCTCCCGGAACTGCATGCTCAGTTGGAGCGCGTGAAGGAACTGCATGACGAAGATCTTGCAGCGGGCTTTTCCGGGGTTTTTCTCGATGATCAACTTGAGAAGAAGTATCCACGGGCCGCAAAGGAACTGATCTGGCAATGGTTCCTGCCGCAGGAGTCACTGACGTTCGTCGCCCAAATGAAAGAATCGCGGCGCTATCACGTGCATGATACGCGGGTGCAGGAAGCCTTCGGCGAGGCGGTCCGAAAGGCGAAGCTTATGAAGCGCGTTACCTCTCATACCTTCCGTCATTCCTTCGCTACCCACCTTTTGCAGGCAGGCTACGACCTCCGCACGATCCAGGCGCTGCTCGGTCATTCCGATATCAGGACGACGATGATCTATTTGCACTGCCTCCCGCCCAAAACCGGGAAAGCGGTAAAGAGTCCGCTGGATTTCTGATGTCTGTGGTCTGCGTCATACGATGAAACAAGAACGCCGCTGAATGAGCATTCAGCGGCGTTTCTGTCCACTTGCTCTTTTCGGAAGCTAACCGGCGATCGACAGCACTTCGATCTCGAAGGTCAGTTCCTTCCCCGCAAGAGGATGGTTCGCGTCCAGGGTCAGGCTTGTTTCGGAAACGCCCGTCACGGTCACCAGGACGGTGCTGTCGTCCTCCTGGGTAAGCTCCAACCGCTGACCGACCTTTGCGTCGGGGTTCGTCGGAAGGTTCTTTCGCTCCACCTCCGTGATTGAGGAATCCTGCCGGGGCCCGTAGGCTTCGGCGCAAGGGATCACCACGGTCTTCTTGTCGCCCGCCGCCATGCCCAGCACGGCTTTCTCAAAACCCGCGATCAACTGACCCTTGCCCATTGTGAACTGCATCGGATGCCGGCCGATCGATGAGTCGAATATCGTCCCGTCCTGCAGCTTCCCTGTGTAATTCACCTTTACCGTATCTCCCTGCTTTACTGGTGCCATGCCGTTCTCCCTCTTTCGATCTTCTCAGTTTCGACGTTTGTCGTTTGATGCCATCTGTGTGCAACGAGGTCGCCCGTGGTTAAAAGCGGTTCGATTTGGGTTTATTTACCGCCCGTCTCGCACCACTCCCGGGCGTTCTGGAACATACGCAGCCACGGTGATGCCGCGAGGGACCGTTTCATCTTCTCTGGCATCCACCCCCACTGCCAGGGAAGCACGGCCCGCTCGGGATGCGGCATCATGGCGAGGTGCCGGCCGTCAGGCGAACAGAGGCCGGCGATGCCCGCGGGCGAACCATTGGGATTGAAAGGATAGGCTTCGGTTATCCGGTTGCCATCGTCAACATACCGGACCGGCGCGAGACCGAACTCCGCTTCATTGTATATGGCCTTGTCCGGGAAATACGCCATGCCCTCGCCGTGGGCGACCCATATGCCGAGCGCTGATCCTTCCATGCCCTGAAGCATAATGGAGGGGCTTTTCAATATTTTCACGGTCGAGAACCGGGACTCGAAGCGGCCCGACCGGTTGTGAATGAACCTCGGCTGCAGCTCGTCCGCGATGCCGCGCCACGGGACCCAACCCAGGAGCGCCATGAGCTGACAGCCGTTGCACACGCCGAGGCTTAACGTATCGGGCCGATCATAGAACCTCTCGAACTGGTCCCACACC
>CAYILT010000358.1:0-2532 GCA_964364055.1 uncultured Nitrospiraceae bacterium
AAATTGGTGGACGAGAAGGGGATCGAACCCTCGGCCCCCGCATTGCGAATCTAAAAAAGCCATTTTGGCGAAGCCCTTGCTTTGGTTCTGTTTTCCCATTTTGTATTATGAATCAAGCTGTTTGTAGCGTTATCATGATTACGTCTGTTATGCTTTTTTAGAAGATTTTTAGCACAAATTTAGCACACCTGCCTCGCACTTCCGCTGCGGGGTTCGCTTGGTATGTCCGCTTTCGTTCTTTAGCGTTGACATTCTGCACATACATCTGTACAATTATCGGTACAGGACAGGAGGATGCACTATGTTGAAAGAGATGAAAAACTACTCCATGAGCGAAGCGCGGAACGAGTTGACCGCCATGCCTGAAAAGCTGGAGAAACAGCGCAGCGCCGCAGCCATCACGCGACGGGGCAAGCCTGTGCTTGCCGTCATGCCCTGGGACCTTTACGAATCCATCATGGAAACGCTGGAAATACTCGGTGACGAGGAAATGACCGCGGCCCTGCACAAAGGAATTGAAGAGATAGCCGCTGGCAAGGGCGTGGCCTGGGAAAAAGCGAAGCGGGAACTGGCGGCATGACCTATAAGATCATCATTGCACCGACAGCCTTGAAGATGCTCAAACGCATTACGGACAGGCGCGTGCGTGATCTTATTGTCAAGCGGATCGACGATCTCACAGAAGAACCGGAGAAGCAGGGAAAACCGCTTGTTGCGGAATTATCCGGATACCAGAGCATCCGGGCCGCAGGGCAGCGTTACCGGATAGTCTATCGCGTGCACAATGACAAGATCATGGTTTATATCGTTGCCGTAGGGATTCACAAGGAAGGAAGCAGCACGGATATTTACAGTCTTGCAAAGAAACTAATACGACTGAAACTCTTTGCGCCCGGAGAATAGGTAGTTCATGACGATTTCAAACAAAAATACTACGCGGACGTCGGGCAAACGGCTGGACACATCGCCTCCCGCCACTAAGCCTATTACTGCGGAAATCGCCGGCGTACTTAGATCGAAAACTGACGCGCAAAAGCTTCTTGCAGGCTACTGGAAACGGATAGAAAAAAAATACGGGCCATGACCTCGGGGAATTTACGGCTGCATTCGCGGTCTAAGTATTCAAATCAACCGCGACATATTTGAAATCGTACACTTCTCGGATAAGCTTAAGTCCTTTTATCCGCTCCCTGACGATCTTCTTATCCTTTCTGAGTCGCATCATGATCTCGCCGCAAACAAACCATTGATGATCACACGACGAACTTTTCGACGGACACTTCCTTCACCTTGCCGTAGTCGCGCACATCAGCGGTGACCACGGAGAAACCGAGGGCGATTGCCGTTGAAGCGATCATAAGGTCGTGAGCGCCGATGGCCACTCCCTTTTTTGCGAGATTGGCCCAGAGTTTCGCGTATATTCTCGCGGCGTTCAAGTCGAACGGATAGAGCGGGAAGGTCTGTATGATCTTTTCGACGAACGCTCCCCTCGTGAGACGCCTTTTCTCCGAATTCGCACGGTGAACGCCATGCAAAAGCTCGGAAACAGTGACGACACTGATGCCGAAGGGCTCGTTTTCCCTGCCTGCGACGAGTATTTCGAGTCCATGCGAACCGCGCTCGAGGGCTACCAGGACGCTCGTGTCGAATATTACGCCCATTTGTCTTTCTCCGGCATAGGGGGCTGATGTTTACGGGCTTCCCTGATGTCCTTTTGGAATCGTTCCGCTTCGTCGCCGAGCGCGGGAAGCGACTTCACTAATCCCGCCAGGTCGCCAAGGGTCAATTCCTTGGCGTGGGTTTCCGCCGGACGGATCGTCGCAACCGGCTTGCCTCCCCGCATGATCGTGTAGTCATTCCCCGTGTATTTTATGGAATTCAGTATCTCGGAAAAATTCCGAACGGCCTCGGTGGCGGTTATGGTTTTCGTCATGATTCCCCCTCCTCAGTGCATAATATGATAATCATATTTTACGCATTTTTTGGCAACACGTCAACTGCTTTATGACAAGGGCTTTGAAGGACAAAATACACGGTAGGAAATCAAGAAATGGACCAGATCACTGATCTCGCTGATCTCGGGCGTAAGTTAAGATAGCATCTTGATACAAGACGCAACCCTATAAGCTCTGTCTCCGGCTTTTCAATCCGGCTGAATAGCTTGACCCAGCCTGATCTTAGCAAGGGGAAGGAAATGACCCCAAGGTTATCCAAGGATCTGGCCCTATGAATCCTGTGAAGTGCTTACGCAAGAGCCGGCATGATGGTGAGCGCCGTGTTCATGGCTACAATATCGGACTGAGAAAGCGTCCCGAGTTTTCGCAGAATCAGCGTTTGCTCCACGGTTGATATGGCGGATTTGATGGCGGAAGGTTTCAACAGGCCGGCGACCTGCCAGTCTCCAATAAGGCTTTCCCCGATACCGAAAGGAGCGCTGATTTTGCTTGTGACGGCCAGGATTACGATATCGGGAGATTGCCTGTTGAACAGTGATGAACTTACGGCCACGGCTGGACGTTTCTTCGTTGTTGT
>CAYILT010000359.1:0-2514 GCA_964364055.1 uncultured Nitrospiraceae bacterium
ATTGGTAACGTCTTATGGTTACGAAGCCCGTATCGTCAAACGTCTTTCGGGTAACCGTAATGCAAAAGGACCGAATGACGTAACCGCTGGACGAAACGGGCGTCGTCACCGTTACCGTATCCTTTTAGTTCCGGCTTGTCCGGGTTGGGATATCGTATCGCGACACTGCCTCACGCCGGTTCGACCACAAAGAGGGTCTGACCGTATTCCACGGGCTGGCCGTTCTCCACGAGGACCTGCACGATCTTCCCTGATGCTTCGGACTCGATCTCGTTCATGAGCTTCATGGCCTCGATGATGCAGAGGACCTGGCCCTTTTTCACCATGTCGCCCACTTCCACCAGGGACGGTTTGTCAGGTGAACTGGACCGGTAGAACGTGCCGACGATGGGTGACGTGACCTTGATCTGATTCGAAGGAGCGGTTGCAGGAGCCTGCTCGACAGGCGGCCTTTCCGTCCCGGAAATGGCCGGAGCGACGATGGCGGCGGGAGGATACTCCATGCGCGGCATCGCCGGATGGAACGTCACGTCGCCGCCCTTCCGGAGACGGACCTTCACGCCTGAACGCTCGATCTCCAGCTCTGAGATATCGGTGTTCTTGAGCATTTCAATGAGTTCCTTCAACTCTTTCAGATTCATGATTGCTCCTTTAAAGGTACCCCCGGAATGAACGGGGTGGATACCAGCTTACCACACCTGCACGCCCTCGCGGCGGGCCAGGATGTATTACTGCTTTACCCGTTCTATAAAGACCCCGCTGCGGGTGTCTACCTTGACAATGTCACCTTCATTGAGGTAAAAAGGCACTTTCACCACCGCTCCGGTCTCCAGCGTGGCCGGTTTGGAGCCGCCGGAAGCCGTGTCTCCCCGCACGCCGGGATCGGTCCGCGCGATCTTCAGTTCGACGAACATGGGGATATCGATATTGATGGGCTGCCCCTTGAAATAGAGAACCTTGATCTCCATGTTCTCTTTTAGATAATTTACGCTGTCGCCAAGCTGTTTCTCGCTCATTGAGATCTGTTCGTAGCTGCTGGTATCCATGAGCACGCGGTCCTTATCGGCCGCGTACAGGTACTGCATGGTCTTTTCTTCAAGCTCGGGGACATCCACTTTCTCGCCTGACCGGAACGTGCGGTCGATCACGTTCCCGCTCTTCAGGCTCTTCATCTTGGTCCGGACGAACGCGCCGCCCTTGCCCGGTTTAACATGCTGAAATTCAACAATGATATACGGCTCGCCGTCTATCTCGATCTTCAACCCGTTCCTGAACTCTGTTGTCGATACTGGCAATTCCCAAATCCTCCTCTTCCTGTTCTCATGCAGTCTCTGCTTTCAATCAAGATCTATAGTTCTCTCGGAAGGCTCGTCAAGACCCGGTGGCCTTCGGCCGTCACCAGCACCATGTCCTCGATCCGGATACCGCCCCAACCGGCAATATAGACACCCGGTTCCACGGTGAAGACCATCCCCCTATCAACAACACCCTTGGAAAGCGCCGAGAGAGAAGGACCTTCATGGACCATGAGGCCGATCCCATGGCCCGTAGCATGACCGAAGTGTTTCCCGTAACCGGCCTGCGCGATGGTGCTGCGGGCATGTCGGTCGAGCTCTGCACAGCGTACGCCCGGCTTTACCGCGTTGATGGCCTGGTCCAGCGCCCGGAGGACGAGCTCGTGGACCGAACGCTGCCGGGAGGTAGGCCGGCCGATACAGACCGTCCTGGTGATATCGCAGTAATACCCGTCCGCTTCAGCGCCAAAATCGAAGGTCACCAGGTCCCCTGCCCTGAGACGGCGGCCGGTGACCGACGCATGGGGCATTGCGCTGTTTGTTCCCGAAGCAACGATAATATCGAACGCCGTTCTGCGCGACCCCTGCTCGCGTATGAGCATTTCGAGCCTGAATCCCAGCTCACGCTCCGACGCGCCCGGCCTGACGAATCGTTTCAATGCCCGGAAGGAGTCCTCCGCCCGGCGAATAGCGGACTTTATCTTCGCAAGTTCACCAGTGTCCTTCCGCTGCCGCAGCTCGGCGACCGGGTCCTTGATGCCCTTGAGGCGGAGCCCCTGTTTTCTGAAAGCTTTTACACGGTCGATGGTCAACGAGGCATCATCGAACCACAGGGTATCAGCGCCGAGGCGCCGAGCCGCATCCTTGACCGCCGAAAAGTGGTCCTTCTTCTGGACCAGGACCATCGCCTCCGGCGCCTCTCTGCGCGCCTGGATCTGATAGCGGAAATCCGTGACCAGCACCGGCTTTCCGGAAGCGACCACGACGCTTCCCGATGAACCGGTAAACCCCGTAAGGTACCGTACGTTCTCACGCTGCGTCACGAGGAGGGCTTCGATGTTCCGCTCCTCCATGAGCCGCTGAAGCGCGGCAACGCGCAAACGTTCCGTTCGAAGCCTTCTCATTTACCGGCTGCGGCCCTCACCGCCTGAACGGCGGCGCGGAGTCCCAGGAGGTAGCTCTCGGGTCCAAAGCCTGTTATCTGGCCGGCAGCCACGCC
>CAYILT010000360.1:0-2511 GCA_964364055.1 uncultured Nitrospiraceae bacterium
CATGATCTGCCACTTGCCCGAACGGACCGGCTTGCCGCCGTCCTTCAGCATGGTCTTGCCCGCTTCCTTTGCCTGGAAACCGTCGAGGGAGAAGCCGTCATCGCCCATCTTCCAGATCGGGAGGCCCCATTCCTCGAAGAGGTGCACGGAATCATCAACGTGACGGCCCAGGTCATAGACCAGGTCTTCGCGGGTGATGCCCATGAGGTCGCTGCGTACATATTTTACATAGTCAGCCGGGTCATTCTCACCGCAGTAGGTGTTGATGGCCGACAGGCCCATGGCAACGGCGCCGGACCGGTCGGTCGCGGCCTTGTCAACCATGGTGATCTTGATCTTCTTGGGGTTCGCCCAGCGCGCAGCTTCGAACGCCGAACCACAGCATGCCATACCGCCGCCGATGAGGAGGAGATCGGTCTCGACCTCTTCTACCGCCGGCTTCGCGCAGAACGAAAATGTACAGGTTTCCTTTTCCATTTATCATATCCTCCTTATTTCTTGATGACCGGCATCGGCTTCGTGGTGGTGAAGAAACCCGGCTTTTTGATGTTTGCGAAATCCGCTTCAGGCTTGCCCTTGTAGGGATCGACCGAGCCTTCGGCAGTGGTCCGGATGGGGAACTTGAACCGCTTCAGGATCCCGTTCCGGAACTTCACGGTCCACATGATGGAGTCCGTGCCCCTCAACGGGATCACGTTCGCCCCCATGGGGCAGAAATCCTGGTACCCCCTGACCTCCATCGCCTGCTGCGGGCAGATCTTCACGCAGTTGTAGCACTCCCAGCACTGCTCCGGCTCCTGGTTGGTCGCCTTCATGGTGTCCCTGTTCAGGGTCATGAGGTCGTTCGGACAGATGTACTGGCATGCTGTCTTGTCTTGCGCCTTGCAGCCGTCACACTTCTCGGTAATAACATAACTCGGCATGTTACAAACCTCCTATCGTTGGAATAAAATTAACTGCTTCCGCAGTCGTTAAACCCTGGACTACTTCTTCTCCGTATGCGTGCCTTCGGCATGGCTGTGAAGCTTGATCTCCACCTTCTCGGTGAGGCCCGCATAGTACTTCTTGAGGATCTCGAGCACTTCGGGGCGGCTGAAATGGTCCGGAACGTTCTCGCCCTCGGAAAGCATCTTCCGGAGCTTGGTGCCGGAAAGCATGAGCCGGTCTTCCTTGCCGTGGGGGCAGGTCCTCATGGAGGCCATGCCGTCGCACTTGAAGCAATAGAACGTATGATCGATCTTGAGCGGCCGGGTCTCGAGCGCGCCCGCGGGGATCTCGTCGAATATCTTCTGCGCATCGAAGGGGCCGTAGTAGTCGCCCACGCCCGCGTGGTCGCGGCCGACGATCAGGTGGCTGCAGCCGAAGTTCTGCCGGAAGAGCGCATGGAGGAGGGCTTCACGAGGACCGGCATACCGCATTTCCATGGGATAACCGCACTGGATGGAGGAATCCTTCACAAAGTACTTGTCCATGAGGGTGTTGATGGCATCGGCGCGAACATCGGCCGGGATATCGCCCTCTTTGAGCTTGCCGAGGATCTGGTGGATCAGTACGCCGTCCATGGTCTCGATGGCGATCTTGGCGAGGTACTCGTGGGAGCGGTGCATGGGGTTCCGGGTCTGGAACGCGGCGATCGTGCTCCACCCCTTGTCCTCGAACATCTTGCGGGTCTGCTTCGGCGTCATGTAAATGCCCTTGAAGGTCTCGGGGAAATGGGCCTCGGAAAGGACCTTCACCGGACCTGCCAGGTTCACATCAGGCTGCCCCATGACCTTCTGGACGCCCGGATGCCCCGCGACATCGACGGTGCGGAAGATCTTCGAGCACTCGTGCTCTTTGTCGGACTTTGACATGGCGTACTTCTCGGCCACCTTCATGGTGGCCATGATCACGCCCGACTCTTCATCGACCAGGGTGATCTCTTCGTTCTTCTTGAGCGATCCGGCGAACTCCGTGGTTGCCGAGAGCGTCACCGGGACCGGCCAGAACGTGCCGTCAGCCAGCTTGAACTTGTCGCTGCAAACGCCCTTCCAGTCCTTCTTGGTCATAAAACCCGTAAGCGGTGTGAATGCGCCGATGCCCATCATCACGAGGTCTGCGGTCTCGCGCGAGGATATCTTGAGCTGCTTCAGGTTCTTGGCCTTCTTGAGCTCTTTCTGAAGGGCCGGTCCTTCCAGAAGAAGAGGCATAAGCTTCTTCTTTTTGCCATGGGGCTTTACCAGTGCCATACTGCGTTCCTCCTTATAAGGTGAAAATAATTATTCCCACGTGGTTCTGCTGCCACGGTTCTGCCCTGATCTGCCGTTTACCTGCCCTCGAGCGCTGCGACTGCCTTCTTGAAGATGTCGTCGATGCTGCCGACGCCCATGACCGTCTTCATGATGTTCTTCCGGGAATAGTAGTCGATGAGCGGCGCGGTCTGCTGCTGATACACCTCGAGCCGCTTCTTGATGGTTGCTTCCTTGTCGTCGTCGCGCTGGATCAGTGCTTCGCCCGTTTCGTCGTCGACCA
>CAYILT010000361.1:0-2505 GCA_964364055.1 uncultured Nitrospiraceae bacterium
GTCCGAGAAATCTAACGGGGCCGGTAAGACGAAATAAAGAGAATTCCGGCTTCTTACGAAACCATCAATTAATACAAACGCATAAAACACGGTCACACCGTCATTGCGAGCGACCGAAGGGAGCGCGGCAATCTCGTTGTAAGAGCTGGGATTGCTTCGTCGCTTCGCTTCTCGCAATGACACAAAAGCAACTGTGCTTGTATTCGTTTCCCTGTCCTGCGTTCTTCGCAACTGAACTCCGTGACCCTTGACCCATGCCCCGTGACCCTCGTTCTATTCCACCGCAACCTTGATCACGATCTTCATGACCGGTAGCGGCTCACCTGTCGCCAGTCTGGGCGCGTGGGCGTCCTCAGGCCAGAGCACGGCCACCTGCCCGGCCTGCAGAGACACCGGCGTCCACTTCCCTTTCTTCACCGTGCCGAAGCAGATGTCCTTCTTCTCATCATAGGCCTCGGTGATCTTCATTGTTTCCGAGGTTGCCCAGCCGATGATCTCTTCTCCCGATACGATGAACTGGACATCAAGGTAATGACGATGGTACTCGAACTTCGGGGCCTCCGTCCGCACCGTCTCATACCGCTGGACCAGGGCGAACACCGTGTCCCCGTCAATATCCACCCTGCCGTCGGGGAGCACGTGAATATCCCTTCCCCGCAAATAGTCGAACGCCTTCCGCAGGGAAGGCGTCATCGGTGCCTGATGGTCGCTGTGGTTGAGGTCGGTAACGATCACAGGAGTTCACTCCGCACTCGGCATGGTTCGACCTCGCTCACCACCGTGAGCCTGCCGAACGGCTCCGAATTCCGCACTGATGTCATCCCCGTGTCTCCCCGTCTGCTTTACCGTCCCCGCCCCCCGCTCTTTCCTCCCGGAGGCGCCTTTTTCGCTGATTTCAGGATCATGCCGATGTACTTATTGATCGGGTTTGACCGGTCGAGGAACAGCACTGGCGGCTGCTTCCGCACGCCCAGGCCCTGAAGTTCCTTCTTGAGGTCGCTGTTTCCGTTGTCGAACTTCAGTCCTTTCCTGAGCGCGTCGATGGCGTCCTTCTTCCTGCCCGCGGCGACGAAGGCCCTGCCGAGGTTGAGATAGAACACCGGATAGAGCAACTCCTCGCTGAAGGACCCTTGCTCCTTCAACAGAAGGATCGCCCGCTTGCAGGTCTCGACGCCGCTCCGGTACTTCTTGTCCACGAGGGCCTGGAGACAACCGTAATAGGAAAGAATGAGAGGGTCCTCGGGATACCGGACGGATGCCTGCAGCAGGAGGCTGTAGGCGTCCTTGTGCTTCCCGCTCCGGAGATGGGACCGTACCGCCCGGAGGTAATCACTGGGCTTGATCTCCTCGTTCTGCCCGGCAGGCCCGGCTTCGCCCGCATTCGCGTTTTTTTTCGGATCATCCTGCTTGTTCATGGCAACCTCCCATCATACATGCAAAAGAAGCACGCGCACATGCAAAGCCCATTACTTCCTGTAGATGCTCCTGATGAAGGCGATGACCTTCCAGATGTCGTCCTTGCCCAGTTCGCTCTTCCAGGAAGGCATCCCGCCCTTCCTGCCCCGGGAGATCGTCTCGAACACTTCGGCGTCGGACCCGCCGTAGATCCACTTGTCGTCTGTAAGGTCGGGCCCGGCGCCTCCCGTACCGTCCATGTGGCATTCGGAGCATTTCGCGTCGAAGATCTTCTCGCCCTCCTTGATCGCGTCGGGCTTGCCCTCAAAGGGGTTCTTCACGCCCGTGCCCGCCGGTGCTTCGGCCGCCGGCACCGTTCCGGTGAACGACCAGGCCGCAAGCACAAAGGACAGCGCCAGGACCCCCGCCGCAAGAAGCACCATCCTCCCCGCGACCTTTCTCTGAATGCCTCTTGAGCCGAATATCCGCTGGCAGATCATGTCGAACCTCCCGGGTGAAATACCGTTTGAAGCAGGATCGCCTTTCACGGCACGGGTGAGCATGTTTATGATAATCAATCTCTCCATACTTGTCAACAGCTGTGGGTATCGGGTCAGGGTCGTGTCATTGTTTAATGCAATGGTGCAATAACATAAGCTTTTCCCCGCACATTCACGTCTTTTGCCGTCATTCCGGCTTGTCCGGAATCTTTCCTGTATTTTCAGAAGGATTCCCGACGCGCTTCGCTTGCGGGAATGACGTTATAGGGGTTTATGGTCGACTTTGACGTGACCGTGGTATCGGGTGGACCTAAACTTGGAAAGGAAGGTCTGTCGTCTCACTGCCTGCGAAAAAAAACTCGCATACATCCACGGTACGCTGCGTATAATACAAACGCATAAAGTTTTGTTACGTTGTCTTTGCGAGCGACCGAAGGGAGCGCGGCAATCTCGTTGTAAAGTAATAGATTGCGGAGCCTGTTCCGAACGAAGTGAGGAATCTTGCTCCGAGTTCCTTCGCTGTGCCCGGGACCGCTACGCTTCTCGCAATGACACAATATTGATCGTCTCGTAAAAAGTCGTCTCCCCGGTTCACCCCGTTAGACCTTCT
>CAYILT010000362.1:0-2489 GCA_964364055.1 uncultured Nitrospiraceae bacterium
AGCTTCGGCGCCATGCTGACGCCCGAGCCGGAGGTGCTCAAGATCGCCTTCGACACCAGGCGGCGCTCAAGTGGGCGCTCCAGGACCGGAACGTCACTATGGCCATCCCGGGCATGAAGGATCTCGCACAGCTTCGCGAGAACATCGCGGTCATGGGCATGCCCTTCCAGTACGCCGATGAGCGCATCCTTCGGCGGTATCGCGCAGCTGTGGCCGGCTTCTACTGCGACCTCTGCGGGACCTGCGAGGGGACCTGCCCCCGGGGGGTGGAGATCAGCACCGTCAACCGCTCGCTCATGTACGCCGAAGGATACGGGGAGCGCGGGCTCGCGCTGTCCACGTATGCCGAGATCCCGGCATCGGCGTCGGCAGATGCGTGCCTCGATTGTCCCGTCTGCACTGCACAGTGCGCCAAGGGGCTGAACATCGCGGCGAAGATGGAGCGGGCGCGAGCAGTGCTGGCGTAAGCCGAACGGACCCGCGAGAAATTCCGGAGCATGGGTATGATCTCATCCCGCATAGTCATCATCGCGTTACTGCTCTCTATGATCGCATCGACCCCTGGCCAGGCCGACGGGCCTTCCGCTGAGAAGGCGCTGCCCGCGCAGGCGTGCGCAGAAGGCTGGGTCATGGACGGGAAGGTGGCGCTCTTCGACAAGGACGGCCTGTTCGACCGCATCAACGGCGAATCGGAGCTCTACTCCCCCTACGGCTTCGAAGTGCTCGCCTACGCCCGGTATGAGAACAAAAAGGACCCGAAGATCGCTGTCGACGCGGACGTATACACGATGGGCTCGCTGCTCGATGCCTTCGGGATGTACGCCAACTACCGCAGGAAGGACTCAGCCGAAGCCGGGATCGGCGCCGAAGGAACGGTCACACCTTCCCAACTGCTCTTTTATCAGGATCGATATCTCGTTCGGCTCCAGGTCACCGGCGCAACAACCCTTTCACCGGACGTGTTCCTCGCCTGTGCCCGTGCCATATCACGGAACCTCCCGAGTAACAGGGGCCGGCCCAAAGAGCTCGATGCATTCATGGTCCCCGCGGTCGTGAAGAAAAGCGAGCGGTATATCGCTCAAAGCCTGCTGGGGTACGACTTCTTCCGCCGGGGCCTTATTGCCGAGGCTCTCTTGAACGGCGTACCGGTGCAGGTCTTCCTTGTGCCGGAGCAATCGCGGGATGCGGCCCGCAAGACCTTTGATCAATACCGCACCTATCTTAAACTATCGGGGAGCGATGTGCGCGTGACCGAAGCGCGGGGCCGGATCCTCCTGGAGGCGATCGATCCTCTGTACGGAACGGTACTTGTCGAGCAGGCGGGGCGTCATCTCATCGGTGCGGTAAGGGTCAATGATGGTATGGCGGCAAAACAACTTATCGAGCAGCTGCGATCACGGGTCGGCGTTGAATAGGGCTTGGCGGTAAATGTTTCCGCTTTATCATGGGGCGCAGAGCGCGAAAACCGCTAAACACGTACCCTCCCTGGCCCAAGACCCTGAAGATGCTCCTACGTCCCCTATGCCGTCCAAGTCAAACATTATAGACCCGGCCCGGTGAAATTAAACCGGAAGGATTAGCGCCGCAATTCCCGTATCAACCTCAGGGCACTCGAACCTTCTTATATGCTTTTCTCATCATGTCGATGAACTTCTTCGTCGGGAATTTCGATGGAACAATGCCCGCAGGCGCTGCCAATCCCTCAAAGAACGTGGCGTTACGTAAAGTATAATATTCAATAATATCCATACAGTCCTGGCCGATCGCGGATCCATACGTGAAGTGGTATATTTCCCCGTTCTTGATGTATATCCTGATCAAATCCTCGCTGGATTCTAAAACACCCACAAAGAGTGAACCGCTCTTCTTGACGTCGTAGAGTTCTTGCAGCACATCCGCGAAATATCGTTCTTTAGCCATTTTTGTCTCCTTTGTAAAAACCGGACGCTATCAAGAGCTAAAATCCCTTCATAAGAGAAGATTACCGATTGGTGCATCATCTATTATCCACTTCATATCCAGATGAGCGTCTCTAATTTCTTGAGTGGCGAAGCCAAAGGGTACGTTATCGAAATACAAAAAGCCTTTCTCTAATACAAACACTCCGAGGTCGTTTGGGGTCAGACTTGAATTGACGAGTTATTCCCTTCCAGCACAATTAACTGGAGCTCTATAGTCGCTTCTTTAATCCTTGTCATCTTTGTCAAGATCAATAAAGTGTACCCGCTGCCTCCAATGGCGTCGAATACCGCCTTCACGAAACTTCCCTGAAAAGGTCCTCGTCCGTTACCATGCCCTTCTTCATTCGCCCGTGCGCTAAGGCTTTTACGCGCGACCTCAAACCGGGATTCCCAAAGATACAGACTGATCGATTCCTTGACAACGTCGCTCTTGCTCCTTCCCTGGCTCTTTGCGAACCGGTCGAGTTCACGGGCAACCTTGATGAACTCGCAAGAAGTCGGAATTCTCTTTATTTCGTCTTACCGGCC
>CAYILT010000363.1:0-2484 GCA_964364055.1 uncultured Nitrospiraceae bacterium
TCATAACAAGATCCTCCTTACCCAAGTGTTATACGAGCTAAAATCATGTTCCTATCCGACTAATAGCAAAGCATGTGCCAGCGATACGGTCTGGACTTTCCCTCGCAACCCGTTGATCCTGCGAGTATCTGCCAAACAGGACCTGTTCATTTAACAGGCATCTGATGCATCCTGAAGCAGTGTCGAGGCCCACCTACAGGTCAAGGTCGATGTCCACCTGGACGGTATAGGTCGGCTTATAATTGCTGTTGTTCCAGTCATCCATGCCGAAGATCACGCCCACGTTCGGCGCGAACTTCCAGGCGAACGCGTAGGAGAGAGCGCCGTAGGAATTATCGCCTCCCATGTAATCGACGGCCACCCAAAGCTTGTCAGATATCTCCGAGATCGTCCGGTCCCACGATGCCAGCACGCCCTTTTCGTCCTTCTTGCCGTTCTTGTCGAGCAGCATCTTGTCATTGCCCTGGTAATAGCCCGCCGAGAACCGGCCCGCCTTGCCGAGGGTCTTCGCAATAAGCCCGTAGACAATGTTGTAGTCCGTGCCCCAGCCCGCTGATGCCGTATACTTCTTGGTGCCGAAATCATACCCTCCCACCGCGATGGCCGGTGAATTCTTGAACAGCGAATCCTCGGGTGTGCCGAGCTTGGCGTTCCAGTAGATCGGCGCTGAATCGTAGGGCTCGATGCCGTAGGCGCGCTGGTCGATGCCCACTTCCATCTGGACCTTTTCGAACGGCAGGACGCCGAGCGTCAGGCCATTATTGATCACGTTCGGCTCCCTCGTTGTGCTGTCCGTCCCGCGCGCCTTGATGTACTGATCGAAGCCGAAATGCACCTTCTTGAACGGCTGGATGTCCGTGGACGGGATCCAGATCTGCGTTGACGGCGTTGCGAACGCCGCGGTGCCGGAAAGCAGCACCAAGCCGAGAACCATAGCTATCTTCTTCATGACTCGTTCCTCCTTGTGTTGCTCTGGTGATATGTTCTGCCGCCTGCGGCAGTCCTGCAAAGACCGAAAGACCTCCGGAGCCTTTCTGCATGATGTCCATCAACAACTGCCTTGCATATCCTTATAGCAAGGCGTGTGCCATGTGCGATGCAGCGAGCAGGGCACTGCATTCCATTGATTTCTCTTGCGATTTCACGATACCCTAATAACTCGCGATGTATGGTCTGAGTCGGCGCACCGGTGATTAATTGTGCATGTGCGGAATTATTGATCAGATGAACGTGGGCAGGTGATGCTGCAATAGCCTTCGGCTCGCTCGTGCATTGTTGATAATACGCTGGTAGTGGCCTTCCATGTACCGGATGATCTCCTTGGCATCCGCCAGTTCCAAAAACTCATCGGACTTCACCGTATCGAGGAGCTGTTCCAGGACCCCATCAGCGGCCTCGATCCCTCCCCAGGAGAGCATCCGCCGCAATCCAGCGCGTCCTATCAGCTTGCTCAACACGATCGTCCGCTGTTCCCCGGTCCTATCCGGGTCCTCGGCCTCATACTGGGCAGGGTCGCACAGAACGCCGTGAATATGGATCCCGGACTTATGTGCAAACCGCCGGCGGGCAAAATGCCGCATATTGATGGATGCCGTGACCAGGTCCTTTGCCTGCTCCAGAAGCGCCAGTTCCTCCACCTTCGGCCCCTCCTCCCCCCGAAGCTTCAATCGGACCACCGCATCCTCGATCGAGAGGAGCCCCGACCGTTCCCCGATGCCCATGATGCTCGCGTCAATACATTGCGCACCAAGCTCCTGAGCTTTTATGGCGTTTTCCAGGGCCCTGCCCAGATCATTATGAAAATGGAAATGCAGTTGGGAAAAGGGGATTACTTCATGGATCGCATGATGCAGTTGTTCGATCCGTTCGGGAGTGTCCGTGCCCACCGTATCCGCGTAGCTCAGCCGGTCCACGCCGATCTCCCGCAGACGGCTGTACAGCTCAACGAGTTCATTCGGAGCGCTCCGGGAAGCATCTTCGCAGGTGAAGCGGACCTGGAGGCCGCTATCCTTTGCATACCGGACGGAATCGGAGATCCGCCGGCAGGCCGCCTCACGGGTCAATCCGTACCGGACGAGGCTCGCCCTGTTTATGCCTGCGAACAGCCCGACCCACTGCAGGCCGAGGTCCCGGACCAGCCGGATCTCGCCACGATCCAGCCGGGCGTGCCCGATCAGCCGCGGGCGCAGATCAAGCCCCGCAAGCTCGGACACTGCCTTCCGTATCGAAGGGGCTGCCGCCGGATGCCCGGCCTCGATGAAGTCGACCCCGAGCGCTTCAAGCATTCGCGCGATCCGCATCTTCGTCTCGATCGGAAAGAAAACGCCGTAGCACTGTTCGCCTTCACGCAGTGTCGTATCAAGCAGTTCCATGGTCTGAGTTGACCTCGTTCGAGATACGTTAGCCCCGGTATTCATTCCCGTTCACCCTATCCTAACCCGGACAAGCCGGAACCAACAGGTTACGGTAACGGTGACGACGCCC
>CAYILT010000364.1:0-2471 GCA_964364055.1 uncultured Nitrospiraceae bacterium
CTATGGTCCTAGAATACAGTCCGACTCCGCCTGCAACATCGAGAGTTGCATTTGGGGAAGTCGTCCCGATGCCGACGCTTCCAGCGGCGGCTACGGTGACTTTGTCCGTGTTGTTGGTCCGGATGGTAACCGGGTGATTTGTCGAGGTGCCGACTAATCCCGTCCCGACTATCGCGGCGATATATACCTCAACATCGTCCGTCGTGTCCCGGACGGTGAGCGCGGTAGTCCCGGCATTTTGTACAGTCAGTTGCTCGGAAGCTAATGTGGTAGCCTCCGATGCAGAGCCGACGTGGAGGGTTTTCAGTGGACTTGTCGTCGCGATGCCGAGATTCCCGCTGGTTAACTGTAGCCGCATCTTCTCGAAATTCCCCACCATAAAGGCTAGGTCATTCCCAGAAACAGACCCGATAGTCGGAGTATTATCAACCCCTGGATTTGCCACCTGAATCCTGAATGGGATATTGCCACCATTGGTTACATCTATTCCGGCATTGGCCGTAGTTACATTAACGACCAGGAAATTACTTGGATTCGTGATGCCGATTCCCACGCGCCCATTTTGCACCACCAGCGTCGAGGCTCCGACGGAGAAGGCGTTGCCGCCGACGGTGAGAGTTGAGGACTTCATGGTGACGCCTTCGCCGTTGCATCCAGCAGAGAATGTTGTTGCGGTTGCTGGTATCTTGGCGCAATTCGTTGTCATCGAGGAATAGTTGACTGTCGATGGCGACAATGGTCCGGTCGGTCCAGGGGCGCGCGCATAGACGACCGAAGGAATGAGGAGAAAGAGCGCCAGGAATGATTTCATCGCTTACCTCGAATACATGAAGATGACATTCTTTGTCGCCTCGGCATCGGTATGCCAGATATAGAGCCTGATGTTAGGGCCGAAGTCATGGCATTCTTTCTCCGTGCCGGCGATAGGCCAGCCGTAGGTCGTTTCATCCACGGTTGAGAAGGTGCTGATGTAGATGAATTGCGATGAGTCAGTACCCATATTGCGCCAGCAGATCTCATTCTGCAACGGATCCAAGGAAGGCGCCGTTGCAGAACTGAATACCAATGTTGCCGTGGTTGAGGAAGTAGCAACAAGGCGCGTTCCCATGACAGCATCGGACTGCCTGAGTTGGCCGGCACAATGGCCTACGACGGGAATAAGTGAAATTACGAGTAGGGCAAGGATGCCCCGAAAGGTCTTCTTAAAGTCCATACGGCCTCCTGCCGGGCCGCAGGTCAGCTTCGACGACGGCCCCGTTGGTTGAAGTCATCTCTCACGCATGGAAACTGCGTGGAGAAACCGAAATTGGCGGGGACGGAAGGTTTGGGCTTCTCAGCCTTCTTCTTGCCGTCCCCGCCTTTCTCAGCCATCGTCAGTCCTGAGTCCTACGGAACACGGGATGGTAAGGCGTGCCGGCCACGCTGGCCCAACACCATATACCCTTCATGTATTCAACCGGCAGCATCCGAGGACCCGAGCCGGTCGTACCCGTCTGAGCACTCACGGCATTCGTGGTGTTTGCGAATGAGGGCTCGATGAGTTTGACAAGCGCGGGGTCTTCAGTGCTGATAACGCCAGAGCCAACGGAGACCGTATCGGTGCAGACGACATAGACGGTCGCCGCGGCTGTGCCGATCACCACATCGACGAGCGTTCCGGTCCCCGTAGCCCACTGTTTGCCGAGTGCGGCCTCTGCAAGACCAGGTCCAGAGTTGTTCGTTCTCTGCACACCAGCTGCGGTACGGGACGATACGCTGTAGCCGAAGAGTCCGTCGTTGTCCGACGGATTCCGGTTGACATCCAGGGGGACATGGAACTCCTTATCCCCGAGGGCGTAGACCGGCGCCGCGTATGCGATGCCGGCCAGGACCGCCAGAGCGAGAAGGGTCTTTTTCATTTCTCTATTCCTCCTATGCTCAAGCAGGGCCGATCAGGTTCGAGTGCCAGGCGTGCGCGTTGGTCGCGTTCTGAGCGATCAGGGTACACTCCATGAGAACCTGCCATCTTTCTGCAGCACCGATGGGCGAGAGAGGCTTCACGGTCAAACCGCGGCCCTGCAAGGGCGCGATCCAAACCTTGGGCTTCTCGATGAGAGCAACATCGTCCGGGCGGAAGAACCTGTCCAGGGTCAGGGCAACCTGTTGTCCCAACTCAGTCAGGTACATGTTGACGTAGACCCCGGCGATGCGGTCAGAGGGCGCATAGCGGATCTTCGAGGCATTGAAGCTGGCGAACTGCGTGATCATGTCAGCCCCGCCAACGAGGTCAGCCGGATTCCCGCCGTCATCCCACGCATCCCGGTACATCTTATTGACCACCTTTTCAGAGAGCGCTTCGCTCGTAATCGTGCTGTTTCCACCGGACGCGGTCAAGTATTCCTTGAGGCCGCGCATGGTCCGGTAGAAGTCATCGGCCCCACCCGAGGAACTGATGATACCGCGCAGAGCCGCGATGTTAAGCTCCACCTTCA
>CAYILT010000365.1:0-2464 GCA_964364055.1 uncultured Nitrospiraceae bacterium
AACCGTCCTTGTCCGCTATGAGCTTATTACCCTGCTGGATTGCCTGTATATGGGAACCGTCGGCGGCCTTCCACTGAAGGAGAACATCAGGCTTGGCCTCTATGCCGGTATTGGACTGACGTTCTTCCCCATCTTCTCGTTCTTCCTTACCGAACGGCTCTTATACCCGGTCCGTCAGTTCCTCGCGGAAAAGACCAGGAACATCAGTGTTGATGAATCCAAGGTGATCCACATCAACACCCGCACCCGCCTGGTCACCATCCTCCTCGCGACCGTCACGGCGCCCCTCATCGCCCTGGGCGTCCTGATGTACCGGAAGGTAGGCATGGAACTCAGCCTCATGCCGTTCGTGTTCTCGCCGAACCAGCCCGTGATGAACCAGCTCTTCAACCTGATCTTCCTGGTAACCATCGCCACGCTCATCCTGACCTCGGGGATCGGCATCCTGCTCGCGACGAGCATTTCGAACCCGCTCGGGCACATGGTCAGCGTCATCCGGCGGCTCGAAAAGGGCGGCCTCAATGCCCGGTCCAATCTCATTTCGAACGACGAGATCGGCGTCCTGTCGCAGAGCTTCGACAAAATGGCGCAGGAGATCGAAAAGAACCGTCATGAACTGGAGGACCTGAACCGCAACCTCGAGTTCCGCGTGGCGGAAAAGACGGAAAATCTGACCAAGGCATACGAGCGTCTTCAGTTCTCGAACCAGAACCTGGCGGTGGCGAACCGCGAGTTGGAGCTTGCCAACAAGAAACTGAAGGAGCTCGACCAGCTCAAATCAGACTTCATCTCGGTCGTATCTCACGAGCTTCGCACCCCGCTCACTTCCATCAAGGCTTTCACCGAGTTGATCATCATGAAGCCCCGCATGACGGGCGAGAGGCGGAACCGCCTCCTCACCATTATTAACAACGAAACAGACCGCCTCGCGAGGCTGATCAACGACATCCTGGACCTCACCAAGATCGAAGCGGGAAAGCTGAGCTGGCACGTGACCCGCGTCTCCCTGAGCGAGATCATCCAGAACTCCGTGACCAGCATGCAGTCCCTTTCAGACAACAAGAGCCTCTCCATCATCATGAACGTTCCGGCTTCCCTGCCCAAGCTGTACGGCGATCGGGACCGGTTAATACAGGTGATCACGAACATCCTGTCCAATGCCGTCAAATTCACTCACGACGGCGGTACGATCTCCATCAATGCTTTTACCGAGGATGGTCCGCGTCATCAGATCCTTGTGAAGATCTCGGATACCGGCGTCGGGATCCCTTCCAGGGACTTCGATGTCATTTTCGAGAAATTCCGCCGCTCCGGCGACGTCCTTACTACCCATGCGGAAGGCACCGGTCTCGGCCTTGCCATTACCAAGCAGATCGTTGAGTACCATGGCGGCAGGATATGGGCGGAAAGCACCCCGGGCAAAGGAAGTTCCTTTTCATTCACCCTCCCCCTGGACAAAGTATGGCAGATCGAGGGAGACCATCTGACGACCGACATGGACCTCTGATCTCCTGCGCCCTGCCGGAATCCCCCTGTTTTCGTTTATGAACCCTCAACCGCACGGCAGGGTGCACTCCTGCCGGCATCCTCCGGCTTTCCCGATCCGTATTTCCGGCGGTAGTATCGGGACATACCGTCGAAACCTCTTCCTGCCCATGATCTGAGAGCGGGGACAGGACGCTCATGTACAGTGTGGACCTGCCTTCTGAAATATCATTTTGCCCTCGGGATTTAACCCTTCGCTGGCAATCTAAACTCTTGACATCAATCGTATGTTGGCAGTAAATTAGCGCATGTTCAGTGCGTTCCGCAACCTTAAGAACCGTGAAGTCCTTACGCCGCTCGTGGTCATCCTGGCTTTTCTTTTCATCCTATCCCTCATCATCATAATCGGACAGACCTTTCACCAGACGCTCCGGAACGAGATGGCCGACCAGTTCAACAAGCAGCAGCTTCTGCTGGCCCAGCAGGTCGCCATCAACGTTGAATCGTTCCTCGATCATGTGTACAAGGACCTCAACGTTATCTCGCAGCTGCCCGACATCATGCGCGTCGGCCGGAGCTCCCCGGCGCGGGCGGTCGTGAAAGGGATACACTATCATATCGAAAGCGACATCCTCGTGGCCCTCCGGGTCCTGGACCGGCGCGGCACCATACTGTATGACAGCGCCTATCCGGGGCGGGAAGGCGACAGCCTTGCCGACACGAAATATTTTATCAGGGCGAGCGCCCTTCGCGTGAACGAGCACCTCGTCACGGACCTCATGAATATTGTCGTCGAGAGGCCCGACTCAAAGCAGTTCATCATGGCGGTCCCGATCTACCAGAAATTGCCCGGTTCACAAGACCTTCAGTTCAATGGCGTCGTCCTTGCCGTCCTGTCCGTGGACGGCATCACGCAGAAGTATCTGCTGCCGGTCAAGTCCGGGACCCGCGGTTATGCCTGGATGATGGACAGCGACGG
>CAYILT010000366.1:0-2463 GCA_964364055.1 uncultured Nitrospiraceae bacterium
CCGCCGGCATTGTGGGCCTCGACCGGGACGGGAGCATCTTGAACGCGAACGAACGGGCCTGCGAGATGCACGGTTTCAGCACGGAAGCTTTGGTCGGTACACACAGCAGCCTGCTGGAAGTGGACGAGAACCGGAGCGCCGCGGCTGAGCGCCTGCAAAAGCTGCTTCAGGGCGAGTCCCTCGTTTATGAAACGGTCCATTTTAAAAAGAACGGCAGCCGGATCTTTCTCGATGTGAGCTCCCGGGCGATCCCCATTCATGACGACGTGTTCATCCAGTCCTTCCAGCGGGATATTACCGAAAAAAAGAAGATCCAGGAGCACCTCTTCCAGGCGCAGAAAATGGATTCCATCGGCATGCTGGCCGGTGGGATCGCCCACGACTTCAACAACGTGCTTACGGCCATCCTGGGATATACCGACCTGATCCGCCGGGACGTGGGGGCGAACGAAAAGGTGCTCGGCAGGCTAAGCGTCATCGAGAACGCCGCGCGGAAGGCCGGTCGTATGGTCTCCCAGATCCTGGGCTTCTCCCGGAAGAGCGAGATCGACATGGTGCCGTTCGATATCAATGCCGTCGCGCAGGATACCGTGAAGCTGCTCGAACGGGTGATCGACAAGCGGATCGTTGTACGGCTGCAACTCGCGGAACACCTTCCGACGGTCAGTGGTGACATGAACAAGATCGAACAGGTGATGATGAACTTCATGGTCAATGCCCGGGACGCCATGCCCTACGGCGGCATCATCACCGTTACCTCGACCGTCATCGATGGCCATCCCGGCGTGGCCGGCGTGCCTCCCTATATTCCCGCGGGCAGGTACGTGGTGCTCTCGGTTGCCGATACCGGCGTAGGGATCCCCGAGGAGCTCCAGCGTAAGATCTTCGAGCCCTTCTTTACGACCAAAGAGCGGGGCAAGGGAACGGGCCTGGGCCTCGCCATGGTCTACGGCGTTGTCACCGAGCACAAGGGGTTCGTCACCGTCCAGAGCAAGATCAACCAGGGCACGATCTTCACCGTATACCTCCCGGTGTCCGCCACGGCGACGGCGGCGATCAGGAAGCAGGCTGTCCTGTCGGTTCACGGAAACGAGACGATACTTCTGGTGGATGACGATGAGAGCGTCCTGAATTACATCAAGGCGGAGCTTGAAAAGAACGGTTACAAGGTCATTGCGACGACAAACCCGATGAGCGCGATCGACGCCTACGGCAAGATGAGCAGAGAAATAGCGCTTGTCATTACCGATATTGTCATGCCGCTGATCGACGGGAGAGAGTTGATGAAACGCATTGCCGAGATACATCCGAAGGCCCGCTTCCTGACCATCTCGGCATACAGCCAGCACAGCGAACAGGGCGACGACATCGCGCCCGACATTTTCCTGCAAAAGCCCTTCGATGCCCAAGAGGTGCTCTCCGCGGTCAGGCGGATCCTCGATGGCGGAAAGATGTTGCAGGCCAGGTAGCAATGCACCGCACGCTTTTCGCTCCTTCCCCTCCTCACTATCAATCGCGCACCATGCGGCATCTTTAGCATGGCGGACCGGCATGAGGTAAGCCGCACTTGCGTGCTGATCTTGTGCGCGGCGGCGGCTTGCTCTCATGCCCCTGAGTGGGAAATCGCTGGTGGGTGACGGCGTCTGATCAGGACTATTCCGGAGGCCGGGCTGTTCTGATCCCCCAATGCGCGCCGAACTCCTTCTCCGCGCGCTCCGGGTCTTCCGTATTGTTCAGGATGAGCTGCCGGAGGTGCTCGTAACTGTCGACATCGACCTCCGAGAAGTGCACGGCCAGCGTGCCCGGCTTCGACCGGACGATGGAACCGCGGGCCTCGATGATCACGGGCTCAGGAGCTTCGGAAAGGACGATCTCGACCTCGCAAAACGTTCCTTCGGGAGGGACGATCTCCGTCGTGGCGACGCGGAGGCCGTTCATGCTGACATCGAGCGTATTGCCGGACCGGATCGTGCGGTCGCTGGTCCGCACCGTCGTGCCCATCCTGAACGGCACTCGCACGAACGCTCGTTTTTCGTTTTCCGGTTTCATCTGAAAATGCCTTTCTCCAAAGCTCCTCACCCTCGATGGGGGAGGAATCGAAGGTGGGGGTGATGATCGGGACGCAGACAAGCGCCGTTTTCCATCTTCCCTTGTGAACATCAGTTCATGTGCGATTCATCATAGTGATCCGCCCGCGAAGCCCGCAGCTTGAGTATAGCATACCACGCGCCTCCGTCAATCCCGCCCTGCAGCCGCATTCCACGCGATTCCGGCCTTGTAAATCCATGTAATTCCATGTTTTGTTTGACTTCCCTCCGGGATTCTGGTAAAAATATATATCTTTGACCTTGAATCAGCGCAATCATACCTGACCCGGGCAAGCCCCGTTAGAGGCGGATGCCTCTAAAGCTGGGCAGGCCGGAACCAACTATGCCACCCCCGCTCCGTTACCAATTACTATTG
>CAYILT010000367.1:0-2451 GCA_964364055.1 uncultured Nitrospiraceae bacterium
GCTCGTCCCAGACGCTCTCGATGTCCCGCTTGAAGCGAAGCAGGAGGTCCAACGCGAGAAAGCTCGCGTGGCCCTCGTTCATATGATATTTTTTGATATGGAATTCCAGGGCATGGAGCAACCGCACACCGCCCATGCCCAGTACGACCTCCTGCTTGATCCGGTAGGTATGGTCCCCGCCGTAGAGGTAATCGGTGATCCCGCGGTCCTCCGGGGTGTTTTCGGGCACATCGGTGTCGAGGAAGAAGATCGGGATCTTGCCGCCCGTCGGGCTGACGACCAGATAGACCCATGCCTGGATGGCCACGTCACGTCCCTCGATCTGGACCTTTACCTTCACAGGAAGGAGCTTCATGTACCTGGCCGGGTCCCAGACCACCGGTTTTTCCCGCTGCCAGCCTTGCGGATCGATCTCCTGGGTGAAGTAACCCTTTCGGCTGATGAGGGTGACCGCGACGACGGGCAGCTTGAGGTCAGCCGCGGACTTGATGGTGTCGCCGGCAAGGATGCCCAGGCCGCCGCTGTAGGTGGGGATATCGTTCTTGACGCCGATCTCCATGGAGAAGTAGGCGATCATCGGTTCGGCGGTAAACTCATGGAGACTATTCATGCAATTCCTCAGAGGTGTTCACAGAGCGTGCTGGAACGGTTTTAAAGAAAATACACTAGAAAGATACCAGAAAGATGCCGCTGTTTCAATGCTATTTCCGCGATCGGTGATGGCCGGGGCGCCGGGACGTCCTCCAAAGGGGGCAGGGACGCAGGGATCTCCGTTGATAGGGGTGTTCAGGGCCGGCCGGCGTGCAGCTTACAGAGCGAGGGTGCGGCGGGCGAGCTCGACAAGGCCGAAGACCTTCAGGTCAACGAGCATTCCCCCGGCCTGGGCATTGACCAGGTATTCGTGGATGCTCTGGATGGGGACCTCGATGACCTCGATGATCTCGTTGTCGTCGCCGCCGGATTTCCCCACGTGCTCGAGCCCGGTGCAGAGATAGGTCCTGATGATCTCGGTGGATGCGCCGGTGGACATGGGGCCTTCAACGAGAAATCTGAGCTCCCGCGCCGACCAGCCGGTTTCCTCGATCAGTTCACGCCGTGCGGCGGATTCCATGGCCTCGCCGGGGTCCACGAGACCCGCGGGGAGCTCGAGGACATCCCGGCCGAGGGGTGGGCGGAACTGTCTTTCAAGCAGGACGGTGTTCGCCGGCGTGACCGCGACCATGACGACGATCCCTCCGATGTTTACGCGTTCAATGGCCTCCCAGGTGCGCTCTATGCCCTTCGCGTCGCGGTAGTGTATCTCCACGGCGCTCATGAAACGGCCCTTCCAGCGGACTTTTTTGTCGATGATTTCCATGTGAAAGCAGAAGACAGATGGCAGACAACAGACGACAGACAGTACACAGAAGCGCGATCTCTGCGGAACAGCGATTAATCGGGGTCAGTCTGTAATCTGACCCCTGTTCTCTGGCTTCTGATTTTCACAGCCACTTCTCCAGGTCCAGGGCGATGGCTGCGGGGATGATGGTGTCCACTTCACGCAACCGTTTGCGTCCGGCCTTGACGAACATGGCCTTGAGCATGGCCTCTTCATCGCTGTAGTTGAGCAGGATGGGGAAGTCCGCATCGGGTATGTCCCGGGTGAAATAGCCGCAGCCTTCGAGGCGTACGGCGCGGCGCGGACCACGGACGGTAGGCCCGAAGATGCGGCAGATATGAGGCCGGTGGTCGTAGATGAGGCAAGCGCCCTTGTCATCGAGTGCGGGACAGCGCATCTTCGCGGACCTGCGGGAAATGGAGTCGATGGAGGCCAGCGTTTTGAGGAGCGGGTCTTTCCGGGAAAAGGCGCCTTTCTTTTCCAGGATGTCGAGCTGTTCGTTCGCTTTGGCGATGACGCGTTTTCGGATGGGGGCGGGGACCTTCTTCAGACGGTCACGGATATGGAGAGCGTCGAGGAGCGTGATGTCGAAGAACCCGGTCGCACAGCACTCATGGCACCCCCGCGCACATTTCACGCCGTTCTTTCTCGCCGCAGTGTTGAACTGATCACTGGTCAGCTTGAGAAACTTTGAGTATTTTTGGACTATTTTTTTCATGCGGGCTGCTGCCTTTCCTGTGTTGGTGTGCAGGATTATACGGGCTTGGCGGGTTGTTTGTCAATAATAAGGTAGGTAAAGGCGAAAGATGCTCATCGGCATTGCTATGTTAATTGTCTCTGTTCCCCATAGTGTAGTGAGTCGTAAATAACTTTACCTATGCAATTCAACTGAAATCACCCCACACTCGATGGAATCATTCGAGTGCAGGCTCTAACCTCCCGAAGACAAAGGAGGGGGTGCTTTCTCAAGGGGAGGGACTCTTTACTGCCCCCTTGCCAAGGAGGGGTTGGGGAGGTGGTTCGAACCTAATGCTCGGGAAGGACTGCAAGACCCCTCTTTTCAAGAAGAGAGA
>CAYILT010000368.1:0-2436 GCA_964364055.1 uncultured Nitrospiraceae bacterium
AGAAGGCCTCCATGCACCATCTGGGGCTCATGGACGTCCTCTGCATTGTCAGAATGTCGGGAAACGTCCCGAAGGACCTCTGCCTCATCGGCATCCAGCCGAAGAGCCTCGAACTCGGTCTTGACATGACCCCGGAGATATGGGATAAAAAAGACGTCCTTATCGAGCGCATCGTGTCGAAGCTTCGGGAGTGGAACATACCATGTGCCTTGCGGTCCCCTCAAAAGTAATTTCCATCGATAACGATGTCGCGACGATCGACGTGTACGGCGCCCGGAAAGAAGTGAACATCATGCTGCTTTCCGAAACGCCGCAGCTCGGCGATTTTGTCCTGGTCCACGCGGGTTTCGCGATCCAGTCGATCAAGGCCGAGGCATTCCAGACAGGTGAGATCATGCATGAATCATCCATTGCTCACAGTATCATCGAGATCATCGACGAACAGTGCGCCGAGCAAGGCTGCACGACGGTCGACGCGCTGACCGTACGGCTCGGCAAGGCCACGGGGGTCATGCCCGAAGCGCTCCAGTTCGCCTTTGACGCCCTGAAGGAGCCGACGAAGGCGAAGAACGCCAGGCTCACGATCGAGATCGTTCCGGTCGGGGGCGCCTGCAGGACCTGCAAGAAGGATTTCGACGAGAAGGAAGTTGCCTACGTCTTTGCCTGCCCCCACTGCGGCTCGAACGATTTCGAGATCACCCGGGGCCGGGAGATGGAAATTTCGGACATGGAAATGCATTGAATAAGTGCGAAGTGCGAAATGCGGAGTGCGGAGTGCGGAGTGCGGAGTAACGACGGGAGGAGCGAACTGAGTGAAAGTTAAGGTGGTATCAAGGATCCTCGAGGCGAATGACCGCATAGCCGTGGAGAACAGGAAACGGTTCAAGGAAGCGGGGGTATTCGTCGCGAACCTGATGGGC
Organism: uncultured Nitrospiraceae bacterium; assembly: GCA_964364055.1. Classification (GTDB taxonomy): domain Bacteria; phylum Nitrospirota; class UBA9217; order UBA9217; family UBA9217; genus JAAXXJ01. The sequence goes on from CAYILT010000368.1 coordinate 921, forward strand.
GCTCCCGGCGCGGGGAAGACGACGCTCCTCGAAGAGACCATCAAAAGGCTCAAACCGCATCTGCGGATAGGGGTCATCGAAGGCGACATTGTCGGCACGGACGATGCGGAGCGGATCGGTGCGCTCGATATCCCCGTGGTCCAGATCAACACCGGCGGGGCATGCCACCTCGACGCGAACATGATCAGCGAGGTCCTCGGTGAACTGCCGCTCAAGGAACTCGACATGGTCATCATCGAGAACGTCGGCAACCTCGTCTGCCCGGCGGAATTCAAGGTCGGCGAGGATATCAAGCTGATGGTGCTTTCCGTAGCGGAAGGCCACGACAAACCGCTCAAATACCCCCTTATGTTCCAACAGTCATCGGGATTGGTGCTGAACAAGATCGATCTTCTCCCGTACACCAAAGTGGACATCAATAAGATGAGGAACGATTCCCTTGCGTTGAACCCGAAGCTCAAGGTCTTCGAGGTATCATGCTCTACCGGAGCGGGGATCGATGCGTGGGCTCAATGGCTGAACGGGCTCAGATCGCAGTAAAAGGGACCGTCCAGGGCGTCGGTTTCCGGCCATACGTCTATACCCTTGCGACCAGCCTCGGGTTGGCCGGTTATGTTTCCAACACCGCCGCCGGTGTTCACATCGACATCGAAGGCGCGGCGGTCGCCGACTTCATCCGGCGGCTGCCCGTCGAGGCGCCGCCGCTGTCCCGTATCACCGATATTTCCGTCACGCCGCTCCCCATCCATGGATACGCCGGATTCACGATCCAAGCGAGCCGGGACCACGCCGGAAGTCATCCCTTCACGCTCATTTCCTCCGATGTTTCGGTCTGTCCCGATTGCCTTCGGGAACTGAACGACCCGAACGACCGTCGATACCGCTATCCATTCATCAACTGCACGAACTGCGGGCCCCGCTATACCATTACCCGGGCAGTTCCTTATGACCGGCCGAACACGACCATGGCGGACTTTTCTCTGTGCCCGGAGTGCTCGCGGGAATACCATGATCCGCGTGATCGACGGTTCCATGCCCAGCCAATTGCCTGTCCTCAATGCGGGCCGGAAATCGAGTTTCGAGTTCGGAGTTCGGAGTGCGGAGTGAGGGGGATCCAGGCATTGGAGGCATGTATCAAAGTATTGCGACAAGGCGGCATCGTGGCCATCAAGGGTCTGGGCGGCTTTCATATTGCCTGCGATGCCATGAACCATCAGACAGTTGCGACGCTGCGGGAACGGAAGCGGAGGAGCAATAAACCGTTCGCGGTCATGGCCGCTTCGGTCGAGGTGGTACGGGGATTCTGCGAAGTGACCCATGACGAACAGGAACTGCTCGAATCGCCAAAACGGCCGATCGTTCTCCTCAAGAAGAAGCATCCAGATGCAGTCCTCAAGCCTCTTTCCGATGCCGTGGCGCCGAACAACCAGTATGTAGGGTGCATGCTGCCGTACACGCCGCTGCATTCCCTCTTGTTCTCAGTCGGAGACGAGGACCACGGTGCGGGAGCAAGCAC
>CAYILT010000369.1:0-2433 GCA_964364055.1 uncultured Nitrospiraceae bacterium
ACTGAGGACGGACAGGTCATGTCCGACGACTCGGCCGATGCCGTGAAGTTCATCTTCAAGGAAGACATTATTCCCGACAAAGCGGACAAGTGGGTGTTCAGTCTCGCGCCGCTCATCTTCCTGGTCATGGCCTTCGGCGCTTTTGTGGCGATACCCTTCGGTCCTGCTGATTCTGACACGGTTATTTTCGGCAGAACGGTGCATCTCTGGGTGGCGAACCTCAATATCGGCGTGCTCTACATCGTTGCCCTGGCGGGCGTCGGCACCTACGGCGTGATCATGGCCGGGTGGGCGTCCAACAACAAGTATTCGCTCATGGGCGGGTTCCGTTCGGCCGCCCAGATGATCAGCTATGAGATCCCCATGGCCTTCGCCATCGTGACGGTGGCGCTGATGGCGGGATCATTGAACCTCACCGAGATCGTGAATGCTCAGTCCCAGAAGTGGTTCATTATCGTTTTCCCGGTCGGTCCCGTAGCGTTCTTCCTGTACCTGATCGCCGGGGTCGCCGAGACGAACCGCGCGCCCTTCGATCTGCCCGAAGCGGAAAGCGAACTGGTCGCGGGATATTTCACCGAGTACAGCGGCATCCGGTTCGGCATTTTTTACATGGCCGAATACATGAACATGATGATCGTCTCCCTGCTGGCAAGCATCATGTTCCTCGGCGGATGGATGCCGGTCCAGATATTCCCGCAGTGGCTCGGCGGCATTGCTCCGATCTCCTGGATCAACACAGCCCTGGCCGCAATTCCACCAACGCTCTGGCTCCTGGCCAAACTGTACTTTTTCATTTTTTTCTATATGTGGATCCGGGCGACGCTTCCCCGGTACCGCTATGACCAGCTCATGACGATCGCCTGGAAGATCCTGCTGCCCATATCGCTGGGGACCCTGCTGGTGGCGGCGTTCATGAAGCAGGCTGGCTGGATGTAGGACCCGTTACAGAAAGAGAAGGTCGTTGGCTCATGGATGTGGCAAGGCAATGTTCTTAACACCGTTGGAAACAGTGGATTCTCCAACGGGGTAGGAAGGGTCCTCACGATGAACAAACTGAAAAAAGCACTGAGAATGATCTTCATGCTCGAGATCGTCGAGGGCATGGCGCTCACCCTCAAGACCATGCTGACTCCGGCGGTGACGCGGCAGTATCCGGCGTTCAAACGCAAGCCCTTTGCGGGCTCCCGGGGCCTTCATTACATGGACCGTGACGATTCCGGCCTGAAAGAGCGGTGTATCGGATGCGGCCTGTGCGAGGCGGTGTGTCCGGCAAAGGCCATAACCGTGGTGACGACGCAGGGCCCCAATTACGAGAAGCTGGTTTCCGCCTATGAACTTGACCTGCTCAGGTGCGTGTTCTGCGGTTTCTGCGTGGATGCGTGCCCGGTGAATGCCATCAAGATGTCGCCTAATTTCGAGCTGGCGTGCTACTCCCGGAGGGACGTCTTCTTTACGAAGGACCGTTTGATCGCGGCGGGGGACAACTACCTCGGCAGAAAAGGGGGAGCGGGTAAATGATCAATCAGCTCATCTTTGCCTATTTTGCAGCGGTCATTATCGTATCCGCCGTCCTCGTGATAACCCGCAAAAACCCTGTTCACAGCGTGATGTTCATGCTGCTCCTGTTCTTCCATATCGCGGGGGTGTTCGTACTGCTGAACGCCGAGTTCCTTGCTGCGGTCCAGCTTATCGTGTACGCCGGCGCGATCCTGATCCTCTTCCTTTTTGTGGTCATTCTCCTGAGTGTTGAGCGTGAGGCCCAGGCCGCGCGGGCAAACCGGTTCTGGCCCTGGCTGGCCGGATTCGGTTTCGTCATCGCCGGAGAGATCGCGCTTCTGGTGCTGCGCGGCTCGTTCCCCGGCGAGGGCAGGCTGACCGTGAAGCACGCAGGCGCCGGGGTCAAGGAACTCGGCGTCGAACTCTACACGAAGTACCTCGTTCCGTTCGAGATCTCATCGGTCATTCTTCTCGTGGGTCTGGTGGGCGCGGTCATGCTGGCGAAAAAGAAAACGAACGAGTAGACGGTAGGCGGCAAACAGCACACGAGGATGGCATTTTTCTCGCCCCTGTCCACCGTATGCCGTTTACAGTTTGCTGTTTTTGGAGGTTTCCATGGTCCCCTTGTCCTGGTATGTTCTGCTGAGTGCGGCGCTGTTCACCATCGGCATAGTCGGCGTACTGAGCCGGCGCAACGTCTTCATCATTCTCATGTCCATCGAGCTCATGCTGAACGCCGCCAATATCAACCTGATCGCGTTCTCGCACTATCTGCAGAACTTGACCGGTCAGATATTCGTGATCTTCGTCATCACCGTAGCGGCGGCCGAGGCCGCCGGGGCCCTGGCGCTGATAATCCTGCGGGCGCGGCACCGCGGGGCGGGCTATGTGGGAGAGTTTTATTTATTGAAGGGATTGTCTTGAAATACAAAGTTA
>CAYILT010000370.1:0-2426 GCA_964364055.1 uncultured Nitrospiraceae bacterium
TCTACTGGCTCGACCGGAAGATCCTCCATTTCCTGGTCGATGAGTTCCAGGACACCAGCGACATCCAGTGGGCCGTCCTGGACCGCCTGACCGAAGAGATCTTCGCGGGCCAGGGAGCGGACAAGCCCATGGCGCCCACCCTGTTCGTGGTCGGCGACAAGAAACAGTCCATCTACCGCTTTCGCGAGGCGAACTACCGGCTCATCGAGATCATCCGCGAGAAGATGGAAAAGCTCCCGGACGCATCGAAGGACATCCGGACGCTCGATACGAATTACCGTTCCGCGCCCGAGATCATCACGACGGTCAACAAGGTCTTCGAGACGCTCTGGAGCGGGGAGTATCAGCCCTCAGCATCGGACCGGAAAGACCACCGGGGAAGCGTGAGGCTCATTGAGCTCCTGACGCGTGGATCGAAGGAAGATAACGGCGATGGCACGACGGAAGCGGATGTTCTGGCGAAAGAGGTCAGGGCGCTGATCGAGAGCGGGACGGCCGTTTATGAACGGTCCCCGGACACCCAAGGCAGCCTGCTCGCGCAGGAGGTAAGCAGGGGCGGGAGTGGCGGCAGCGGCTGGGTACAACGTCCTGCCGGATACAATGACTGCGCGATCCTCATCCAGACCCGGACAAAGCTCAAGGAGTATGAAGCGGCGCTCCAGGCCGGAGGTGTCCCTTTCCGCGTCGTGGGCGGCATCGGCTTTTACGAGGAGGACGAGGTCCAGGCGGTGCTGAACGTGCTCTTCTTCCTGTGGAACCGGGACGACCGGCTCGCCCTTGCCGCCGCGCTCCGGTCCCCGCTCTTTGGCCTCACCAATCAGAACATCGTGAAGGTATGCATCGGCGGGGACATGATGAACAACCTCCGGAGCAGCCATCCTTCCGCCGCGGAGCTGCTGGACCGCTGGTCGCGGTATGCCATGACCGAGCCGCTCGCCGGGCTTGTCCACCGCGTCATCGGGGAAACCGGCGCCTACGTCCGGTTCGGAAAACGCAACCCTCAGTCGATCTTCAACCTGGACAAACTGCTCGACACGGCGCGCGAGTTCGACCGCAGGGGCTACACCACGCTTCAGGATTTCGTGGAGTGGGTGAAGAACATTCGTGATTCCGGCCAGCGCGAGGCCGCGGCGGACATGAACCTGCCCGGGTCCCGGGGCGCGGTGAGCATCATGACCGTACACAAGGCAAAAGGACTGGAGTTCGCCGTCGTATTCCTTCCGGGCATGAATCAGCAGCCCCGGTCCGTCAATACCGGCCCGCTGGCCATTGTCGAGGATCGTGACGGCATCGTGCGCATGGCGGTGAAGGGCAGGGAAAGCACGGTCTACGACGAGATGTGGGAGCGGGAGCAGGAAGAACTCCGTCGCGAGCACCAGCGGCTCCTGTACGTTGCCATGACGCGGGCGAGGGACCACCTCGTCATGCTCGGGACCCTCGAGAACGGGAACAAGCCCTTCAAGCAGAACTCCTGGCTGTCCTGGCTTCACCAGGCGATACCTTCCGCGGAGATCGAGATCGGACCGGCTTCACAGCTTATCGAATATGCCTGCCCCGGGTGGAAGGCGCGCTTGCTGCCGGCTGATGTACTCGCTGCGCGGCCCCGTCAGCAAGAGAGGAAGAAGGCACCTACGATAGATGCGGACAGGGTCCTTGCGAACATCTCCTCCATCCCCTCCTCCCGCTCACCGGAGTGGAAGAAGGCGACCGACTATCTTATCCAGGAAAAGGAATGGTCCCTTGAGCAGGCGTCAGCCCCGGAAGGCGGCACTGTTTCGCCGCTCATCCGCGGCAGCATCTTTCACCGGTGCCTTGAAGAATATGCGAAGACGGGAAGCTGCGATTGTGCGGCCATCGCGGGCGAGTTTCCGGGGGTCCAGGCGTTGAGCGGGGAAGAACGGGAGAGGTTCCTTGCCGGCGTGGAGCCCGTGGTCCGCTCCGTCACGGGGAGCGAAGAACTGGCATGGATATTCCACCGTCAGCCGACGGCGTACTCCGAACTCCCCTTCCTGTACCGGAAAGGGAACGAGATCGTGAGCGGCATCATCGACCGCGTGGTCGTCACGGACGGACGGGGGTATGTCGTCGACTACAAGGCCATAACCATCGAGAACGACGAGGCGCTGCAGTCCTGGATGGACCACTACCGTCCCCAGGTCAGGATATACTGCGAAGCGGTCAAGGAGATGTTCCGGCTGGAAGCTGTGGAAGGATACCTGTTGTTTGTGGACAGCAGAAGGCTTGCGATGATCGTGAAGGTGTAGTTCCCACCCCCCTCTCGCTCACCCCTACCCGCCCTTTAATCCTGGAAACGGCAGTTAATGCGGATACAATCGGATTTCTTGTCAGAAGGGAATGCACCAATTAGTAACTAAAGCAGGACAAGACCTTGACAGGATAACAGGATTGACAGGATTTTCTAAAGC
>CAYILT010000371.1:0-2424 GCA_964364055.1 uncultured Nitrospiraceae bacterium
TGTCCGACTTAAATATACCTTAAGAGAGACTTGCTTTTTTAATCATAAGGTCTGAATGCTTTAATCGGGAATCCAGGTTTTAGGATTTGAAGTGTGCACCAGATAACCTCTGCACCGACAAGGACGAAACCGTGGTCAAGTACTCCGTGCTCAAGAAAAACAAGCAGCTTTTTGCCTCCAAATACAAGCTCTATCTGCCCAGCGAAAAGGAACTGATCGAGGAGCTCGAGCGGGAGAAGGCGCTGATCGTCAGGGAGCGGGATGAGCAGTATGGACGAAGATAGCAAGTCAATCCGGGCACTACGTCCTAAGATTTTTTCGACCGGTGAGCAATGTAACTTAAGAAACAACAGAGATGTCGCGGCGAGGAAAGGATAACAGATGGGCGATGAATAGGCCAAATGCTCGTCGCGTATCAACGTCCCCAAGATGTCGTCCCCAAGATGTGCGCTGCATGACGTGAACATCTAAAAAGCCGCCGCCGTCGCCACCGCGGCTTTCAATTCTCACACTATTGAAGCTTCCTGCAGCAAGTTGCAGGGAGCTTCGATCCTCGATTCAGCATCAGACACTTATTCCCTCAACCGTCACTTCCACTTTTAACCTGGTATCTATAGGCGATTGTCTTTTCCTTTAATTTATTCCCCCGAATTCGAGGGAAATACAAACGAGGCTGGTCTGAACCGTTTTACCCTGTCTGTTAAGGAATGGATTGAAAAAAACCATGCCGTGGGTATGCTGGAAACCTGCGCTTGACATTGAGTATTGTCGTGAGTAAAATAACTCAACGTATTGAGTAATTTGTAAACCCCGTTAGAGGACATGCGCTCTAACGGGGTAAAGTACGCTTTGGGCCGTTTCGTTTATTCTGGAGGACCGGATAGGGATGTATCATCGCCCCCTGTATCATACGCTGGTGAAGAGAGTGCGGGAGCCGCGCCGGTTCATCCAGGTCCTTGCGGGACCGAGGCAAACGGGGAAGACCACGATGGTGCGCCAGATAGCTGACGAAACCCGGGTCCCGGTCCATTATGCCTCAGCGGATGAACCAACCCTTCAGAGCCGGGCATGGATCGAACAGCAGTGGGAAACGGGAAGGTCGCTGGCAGCGGAGACCGCGGACAAGGGCGGGGCGCTCCTTGTTCTGGACGAGATCCAGAAAGTGACCGGATGGTCAGACGTGGTAAAAAGGCTCTGGGACAGCGACACCCGTAAAAAAGTATCCCTCAAGGTCGTTCTCCTGGGTTCGGCGCCGCTCCTTATTCAGCGGGGCCTGACAGAAAGCCTTGCGGGCCGGTTCGAGACCATTCCCGTGGTCCACTGGTCCTACGCCGAGATGCGGGAAGCCTTCGGGTGGGACCTTGACCGTTTCATCTATTTCGGAGGCTATCCCGGAGCGGCGGACCTGATCGCCGACCGGCAGCGCTGGTCGCGCTATATAATCGATTCGCTCATCGAGACGACCCTTTCCCGCGACATTCTGCTCCTGACCCGGGTTGACAAACCCGCGCTGCTCAGGCGTCTTTTCAAACTCGGCTGCTCGCATTCCAGCCAGATACACTCTTATCAAAAGATGATCGGCCAACTCCAGGACGCCGGCAATACGACTACCCTGGCCCACTACCTGGAGCTGCTTGCCGGTGCCGGTATGCTGACCGGCCTTCACAAGTTCGCCGCGCACCGGGTCCGCGAGCGGGCGTCGAGTCCCAAGCTTCAGGTGTTGAACACCGCGCTCATCAGCGCGCAATCACCGTTTACCTTCGATGAGGCGCGGAAAGACCGGGAGTCCTGGGGCAGGCTGGCGGAATCGGCGGTCGGCGCCCATCTGGTCAACAGCGCCGCGGGAACGGGCGTCGAGGTATTTTATTGGCGCGAAAGAAGCCGTGAGGTGGATTTCGTCCTGCAGTCCGGCAAAACCGTTGTCGCTATCGAAGTCAAGAGCGGAGCTCTCAAGGCGGGGCTTCCGGGCATGGACGCCTTTGAAAAAGCCTTCAAACCGAAGAGAAAACTGCTGGTCGGCGAAGACGGCATCCCCCTGGAAAAGTTCCTGCTTACTCCGGCGGCGGAATGGGTCGCTCGCTGAGGTGAACGGCCGGAACTTCAATAGAGCAGAAGACGAGTCGGTTATAAATTGTAACCGGCTGAAACTGTCAGTCGCTGAAAACTGGAGACTATTTAGTGTGTGTATTTAAATGTCCTTTTTCGTCATGCCGGACTTGATCCGGCATCCAGAAGGTTTTGAAAAGACTGGATTCCAGCTTTCGCTGGAATGACGGTCTTTGTTGGATTGACAATTAAAATACAGGCTCTATTTACCCCGTAGTTGTAGAAACTTCTTAGCCAAGAATCGACGGGGCAGCAAAACGCTGTGATCTCCGACGAGGATATGCAACAATGGGGTCAAGCTGGAAGTCGCGGCTAAAG
>CAYILT010000372.1:0-2358 GCA_964364055.1 uncultured Nitrospiraceae bacterium
TCTTGAGCAGCTTACCGGCCTTGTCGCCGATGGTCACCACATAGATCGGGTGGTATTCCTGCCGGTCGTTCTTCACGTACACGATGCGGCTGCTGTCCGGCATCCAGGCGGGACCCCGCTCAACATCCGGAACCACGTCGACAGCCACGGCCTTGGCGGCGAGTCCTTCTCCCTCCATCGGATCCGATCCGTCCGCCGCCGCCACCATGATCGACCAGATCCGCGGATCGCCCTGCGGATTGAAGTTCGAATAGAAGGCGATCTTCTTCCCGTCGGGCGACCAGACCGGACGGATGTCGTCATGTTCCCACGCGGTGAGCGCTTTGACCGTTTCCGCAGGCCTGGTCACGTCGTTGATGACCAGGATGTCATGGTTCTCGTTGTTCCCGCGCATGTAGGCGATCCGCTTACCGTCGGGCGACCACTGGGGGTAGAGGTGTTCCTTGCCGCCCTGGGTGAGCCGCGTGAGAGAGCGCGTATTGATATCTACGAGATAGAGGTCGCCCTTGCCCGTCCGGCCCGACACGAACACGGCGGCGTTCGAAACCGGCGACCAGTCCGGCTGGCCGTCCTTTTCCTTGTGTTCCGTGAGCCGCGCGACCGTCTTGCCGCCCATGTCACCCGCATAGAGGTCGTAGTTCCCTTCTCCGCCGTTGCTCATGAACACGAAGCGGTCCTCCCGGGGAGACCAGGAGATGCCGGCGTTGTAGCTGATGTCCTCCACCACGCCGGGAAAGAAGAACTTCATCTCCCCGCCCGCGGCGCGCAGATAATAGAGCGTCTGGAATATCAGGCCGTCCGCAAGGGCGATGTGGATCTCCTTCTTGTCGCCGATGCTCCGCTCGAAGGAAAGGAACATGCCCGACCGTGACCACACGGGATTTCCGTCGTTCCTGCCTTTCTCCACCGCGGTGAAGGGCCGGACATAAAGCGGCTCGACAGTCTCCAGCTTCATTACCGGTTCAAGGGGGACCTGTTGTTCCGCCGGTACCGGCTGTGGCGCTTCTTCCGCCGCGGCGCATGGCATGACCGCTGTCAGCGCCAGGAGGCACAGCCCCGCGGTCCGGACGCCGCACCGCAATATCAAAGCAAAAGACACGATGCGCTCCTACATCTGGTTCTTGATCTGGTCCCAGTACTTCTGGGCTGCTTCGCGGCTCTGCTCGTAGGTGCTATTTCCCTCGAGCTTCTGTGGAAAGAAGTCAAAATACTCGCGCCATGCCAGGTTCGCATTGTTCAGGATCGCCGGCTTCTTCGTGATAAGGTAGAGCTTGTGGTACGACAACGCTATATAGTAATAGGTGTCGTGCAACGCCTCGTCGTAGCGGTCGTTCGGGAAGAACCGCGTGTTCTGCCTGGCCGTTTTGAGGTTCTCGATCGCCTTCGCAAAACTCTGCGCCGCCTCCTCCTTGTCCTTTGCAACGAGTTCGTTGCCTTTTTCGTAGTAGGCATGGCCAAGGTTGGTGTAGGCCACGGAGAACTGTTTGTAGATCAGTTGCTGGTTCTCGGGCAGGGACAGCACGTTCTCGAACTCGCTGATGGCGCCGGCGTAATCGTTCTTGTCGTCCAGGTAGATCTGGGCCAGCCGGTGGTGCGCCACGGAGTAGTCGGGATGCCCCTTTTCCGTGCTCCGGTACGCGGTTATGGCGCCGTCCATGTCGCCCTTCTGCTCGGCCCGTTCACCGACCTTCAGGTAGTCCTTGTGCAGCACGACGGACCTGCTGCCCGTGCGGTCCTCGACCTTGCTGGCGAACTCGACCACCTCTTCCCAGTCACGATAATCGCCGCCCACGGAAACCTTCACCATGTGGAACCCGAGGGTCACGAGCTTGCCGTCGGTGAGAGGCGTCCGGCCGATCTTGTCGCCGTCCACGTAGACATCGGCGGAAGTGGGCTGGGAATCGATCTTGAACATGGCGTTGTTCACGGTCAGCGTGTATTCTTTCACGTCGCGGTTCTTCTCGACCTGCGTCCGGTCGCTCACCTGCTGGTAGCCGTGCCGGTAGAGGACCAGGTCGTATTTCTTGCCGAGCCGAACGGGCACCTCTGCCTTGCCGTCGGAGCCGGTGGTGCTGACCCATTCCTCGTTCATGTAGATATTCACGCCGGCGAGCGGCGACACGTCGGGTGGCAGCCCGCCCTTCGTGGACAGAATGACCACGTTCTTCTCCTGGTCCTCGTCCTCGCGGACGAGAAGGCGAACGACCCGGTCGCCGGGGGTGACCTTCTCACCCTTCTTCAGGTTCTCCACTTCGGTGAGCGAAAAGCTGTCGCCGGTCTTCTTCACCCGGAGCCTGCCGATGTCCCGGTACCCTGAGACCTTGCCCGTCTCGTCCAGACGCGGCGTCATGAGGCTGA
>CAYILT010000373.1:0-2348 GCA_964364055.1 uncultured Nitrospiraceae bacterium
CGGAAGGGCTGGATTAAAGGGAAAGATTAGGCCGGATTAATTCGGAAGACAACAGACCGTATGGGGTCAGGCTTGACTTGTTGACTTATTGCCTTTCAACCCTTTAACACCACCCGGACTTCCCGCTCGTTCTGTAGGTTTCAACCCGTATTCGATAATTGTTTCGTCTGATTGAAATTGTAGTCTTGTAGGTGTTCATCACAGGGTCAGTATCTGGTAGAACCGAAGAATATCGGTTGAAACACGCAGCGTCAGATCCTTCCTGTAGTCGTTGAAGTTGCATTTCTTTGAAACATATCATGTTGCATTCTTTATATTAAGTTGACATCTACCTGATATAGGAGCACAGTTAGTCATATTATGTCAATAATTATAAGGAGGACGACATGCAAACGCTATCGCAAGTCTTGTTCTGGGTCGGATTGCTTTCGATCCCGCTGTCATGGCTGATGTGGTTTTTCGGACCGCAAATCGAGATGAAACGGCACGTCCTCGGTAAGATCACCGATCCCGCGCTGAAGGCGGCGCTACAGGAAGCTCACGCAGAACGCTGGGGAATCTTCGTCGGACTTTGGCCGGTGACACTTCTCTTGCTTAGCTTTATTCTCGGGAAGAGAGTCTGACAGCCGCGCCGGCCCGGCAGCGGCGAGCGAGTTTTGTCTTGGGGTTGCTGGTGCTCCCGGCAATCAAACGGATTTGCGCCCTAACCCGTAGCTGGTGCGGACGGACCGGAAGCATCGCGCCATCTTTCATTACCGTGCGGGCCCGCCGCACAGCATGACGTTCATGCGCAAGTTACAACTAGTACTTGATGATAGTATCATTTGATTGAAATTGCACAGTAGTAGGTGTAGCAGACGAAATCCACCTATTACGGATAATACGTATTAACGGTTGGTTTATGCACAGCCAGGAGAATCGCTGTGCTAAGATACTTCCACTCGGAAGGCTGCCGGGGACAAGAAGCAAAAGAGATCGGAACGGACGGTCCTAGGAAAAAAAGAACTCCGGTCATGATCCCACATGACCGGCGCATTGCTGTTCCCACCTGGTTACGTCGGTATTACATCGCCGCGCTTTCCTGGAACACGACATGCTCGCGCCGTGGAGCGATCCTCTCGGGCGCGCCCACCATCGTCCAGTTGAGCGGGCTCTGCATGAGCTTGTTCACCATGGCCGAGTTGAGGCCATGGCCGGACTTGTGCGCGACGACGTGCCCGACGACCGGCATGCCGGCCAGCGAAAGGTCGCCGAGGATGTCGAGGATCTTGTGCCGCACGAACTCGTCCTGATACCGGAGCCCTTCCTGGTTCAGAACCGTGTCCGGTCCGAGGACCACCGCGTTCTCCAGGGACCCGCCCTTGGCAAGGCCGTTCGCCTGGAGCATCTGGACGTCGCTCAGGAACCCGAAGGTGCGGGCGGCGGAGATATCGCGGATGAAGTTTTCCTCGGAGAGCTGGTAATTGAGGCTCTGCTCCTTGAGCATGGGGTGGTCGAAGTCGATAAAGTAGGAAATGCTCAGCGTTTCCGAAGGCCAGATCGCCAGCTGTTTGCTCCCTTCCCGCACGAATACGGGCTTCGTGACCTTGAGCACCGTCTGGACCCTGTCCTGGAGCTGGATCCCGGCATCGGCGATCATCCGCACAAAGGGAGCGGCGCTGCCGTCCATGATCGGCACCTCTTCGGCATCGAGCTCGACGAACAGATTGCTGATGCCGAGCCCGGCAAGAGCGCCAAGCAGGTGTTCCACGGTCTGGACCGTAGCGCCATTCCGCCGGAGGGTCGTTGCATAGCTCGTGGCCGCGGTATTGGCCGCGATGGCCGCGATGGCCGCGATCTCCGCGCCGCCCAGGTCGGTGCGAACGAATATGATGCCGGTGTCAGCCGGTGCGGACTTGAGCAGCATGTTCACCCGCTTGCCCGAATGGAGGCCGATGCCCGCGCAGTGTATGGAGTTCTTTATGGTCCGCTGGTTTCTTAGCATGATGATCTTTCCTTTTCGCACTGCTATTTAGCAATACCTATGCCATCACATAAAATCATAAAACGCGGTAAAGTCAAATAGTTAAACATGACTGTTGATCATTATCTCGTGGTAATAAAGCCACATAAGGCGCTAATTGTTGGCATTTTACAACACGTAACCTTGATGATCTCGTAAGAAGCACGTTTTTCACACGAAGGCACCAAGGCACTAAGATAGAGCTATTGAAAAACGCAGGTTTTACTTCGTGAGCTCCGTGTGAGAACGACTTTTTACGAATGAATCAACCTTGATGAACTCGCAAGAAGTCGGAATTCTCTTTATTTCGTCTTACCGGCCCCGTTAGATTTCCCGGACAATGGAC
>CAYILT010000374.1:0-2346 GCA_964364055.1 uncultured Nitrospiraceae bacterium
TCATCGACGAGAAGAGCCATACGGCGGAAGTGGCCTTTGTGACCCTGGACACCTACCAGGGCAAGGGCATCGGGTCGGAGCTGCTCACCTACCTCACGTTCCTCGCAAAAAAGCAGGGGCTCCTCGGCTTTGCCGCCACCGTCCTCCAGGACAACAAACCCATGCTCCACTTGTTCGAGAGCATGGGCTTCGAGATCGAGAAACGGCTCGATGCCGGGACCTATGAGCTCAAAATGTCGTTCCGGGAAGCCTGAGGCGATCCCTTTTTATCTCTTTCCGCTACTGGCCTGCAAGCCGTCCTGTCCACCCGCCTACTCGTCCGACGGCTCGAACCAGCTCGAGGTCGTTTCAAAAAAATTGTGGCAGTTGAAAGTGCATGACGTGGGATAGGACCCGAGCGTGTTGAGCACTGCGCCGATCCGACCGTACTGGTCGCCTCCCGACCCGGAGACATGGCTGAACAGCAGACTGTCATGGACCCAGCCCCACTGCGTATCTGATCCGTGCACGTTGTGGCAGCTGATGCAGACGATGGACGAAGGGACCGCGTCCCGGTAGTTCCAGGCAGGGCCGATCTGCACATGGTACATGTGCAGGTTTTCGTGCACGGAGCTGAAGAACGCTGGGTCATCATAGGCCTTCCCCGTGGTCCCCTTGTTCACGTCGCGGAAGAGCGTCTGGATGTTCGCGATCGCGTAGGCAGGCAGGGCCCCCCATCCGGCAAGGTCCAGCGCGTAGTTCCCGCCTGTCCTCATCCCCAGGACCGCCTCCTTCGTGACCCGGTTGTAGGAAGCATGGCAGGTGAAACAGAGGTCATAGTCCGGCTCGTCGGAGGTGGCGTACCAGTTGGTCTTCGAGGTCGGCAGCGTTAGGTTCCGCGCCAGCAGGCCGACGAAGCCCGTGCCGTGCCCGTTCCCGTGGCAGCCAGTATTCGCGGTACCATTCCCCACACACGTGACCCCCTGCTGGTGGTGGCCGTAGCTCTTGGCCCAGTGGGTAGCGATCTCGGCGCTCATCTTGTAGGGGACCACCCCCAGTGTCGACCCGTCTATGAACGGCGCAGTCGGCGTTCCGCCGCTCCGATAGGTTGACAGCGCTCCAGTCGTATCATGGCAGCTCAAACAGAACGGCTCAAGCGTGGAGGGGGTCGCCGAGCTATAGACGATGGCTGCGCCGGTGTCGGCGTTATTCACGCGCACCGTCCCTCCCATGTGCATTCCCATCTCATGGCATACCAGGCACTGGTCGGTCACCGGGTCGCTCCCCGGCCCGTTCGTCACGTGATGGGACCGGGCGGCCGGATTTGCCCCGAAATCGCCGTTCGCGCCCATCACCGGCCGCCGGGCGCCGATCTGACTGACATGGCACACACCGCAGGCAGGCAGGGTCACTCCCGCCAGCGTGTACCAGTCCGTGTCCGCGCTGTGACAGAAGAGGGAGGAACAGGTCCCGGTCTGGGCGCCCGTGTCGTTGATCCACGTCCCCGTGGGGTTGGTCGAGTCGAACGCCACGATCATGACCGACGGGTCCTGCGTGTCCATGACGCCGCTCGCGTGGGACGGCTGGCCGGAATAGCCCATATGGCATTTTGAGCACGCAAAGCTGAAGCTCGTCACATGCCTCACGTGCTTGCCCGAGAGGCCGCTCCCGTTCGTCAGGAGAGGATCCAGCGCGCTCGAAAACGACCCCGCATGGCAGGTCGTGCATACCCCGGGCAGCGTCCAGGTCGATGCGCCGTACCAGTCGAGGGCTGCAGCGCCGTGGCAGGACACGGTTGAGCACTGTCCGGTCTGGGGTCCCGTGTCATTGCTCCACGAGCCGGACGGCGCCACGATATTGAACTGCAGGATATCCACCGCAGGATCAGGCGTATCGAGTTTGCCGTTCGCGTGGCTGGTGCGCATCGGATACTGGTAATGGCAGCGCTCGCATCCGATCGAACGCGACGTGACATGCTTTCCATGCCTGCCGGCGGGCGGGGTCCCGTTGCTGACGGCAGGGTCGAGGGCGGCCGAGTAGCCGGAGACATGACAGGTGTCGCAGGCAGGCGTGGTCCAGGTGTTCGTCCCGTACCAGTCGAGCGTATCGGTCCCGTGGCAGGCTGCGCCTGAGCAGGACCCGGTCCCCGGTCCGGCGTCATTGATCCATGAACCCGAAGGGCCGGTAATGCTCATGCTGACCAGGCTCACCAGCGGATTGCCCGTATCGAACGTACCGTTCACATGCGTCGCCGCGTTCAAATAGCCGTCGTGGCAGCGCTCGCAGGCGATCGCCCGCTGTTGAAAATGCTTGACGTGTTTTCCATAGGTCCCGGAGCCGTTCGTGACGAGCGGGTCGAGGGTCGGC
>CAYILT010000375.1:0-2325 GCA_964364055.1 uncultured Nitrospiraceae bacterium
GGAAAACTTTGGGACTTTGTGAAAGCGCCGGGATAAACCGGCATAGTGTAGGGGATGAAAGAGCCCCACGTGAAAGGATGAGCTGATCCATCATGGCCCCGAGTCATGCGCGGGCGGTCATGAGATCACACGTGAAGCGTTGACAGGGGAAGCGTAGGCCAGCCATTGAACTCCCAAGCCATTGTGGATGACTCAAACGGGGAGCCGGATGAGGTAACGCTCAAGTCCGGTTCTGGGAGGGCGGCAAGTTGTACCAGGAAACCGGGAGGCTTGCTGCTACTCTCCCGGCTTGACAAGCTACATCTCACAAAAATTATCTTCTCGCTTAATGGACCGTATCGGAATAGATGTAACGATTGAGTTGACGCGCAACGTCTGATGAAAGGAATTGACAACGATGGCTTGGGAATGGAGCCCGATCAATTTTCTCGTTACACTCTGCGCTTTGCTCGACTCGCCACAGCCGTCAATTCCTGCGATTCAGTCACCTGGTCCATGGAAGTGACTCCGGTTCTTATCGCCTGTCCATTCTGGTCCTGGCCTTTCGCCTATTTCCCCTGACGCCGCTCGTTTAATTTCTCATCTTTCTGCACACAATTGTCCCGATCTCGGGGTGGCGCATACTTCTACGCACGTGACCTCGGGTTCCGGTTCCAGGACCTGTTCCAGTTCAGCCGCAACAGCTATGACAGGGTCGGCCATTTCTTTCACGATAGCTTCCAGCACTCTGGGACCGTAAAGGGGCAGATGTACCATGGCGCATGTTAGGCTTAGCACTATACGCGAAGAGGTTTCCGTGAAAAACCCGATACAGAGTAATCAGTCCTTGACAAAAGGACACCTAATGGCTATTCTATGACTCATTATGGCACTCCATCCTGTTCTGAATGAGAAACTGAATGCGGCTATTTTGGCGATGCCGCAACCCCAGGCAACGCGGCGGGACGCAATTCTCCCGGCCGTACCTGACAAAGTCCACGCGGTGATCGGCATGCGGCGGGCAGGGAAAACGACCTTCCTGCGGCAGTTGCAGGCGGAGTGGCGGGCTGCGGGTCCTCCGGAGCGAACGGTCTATCTGAGCTTCGATGACGACCGCCTGACGGATTTGCCGATGGAGCAGCTTGGCCTATTGCTGGAAGAGTATTTTCGGCGATACCCCGAGCTCCGGGGCCGGGAGACGGTCAGGTGGCTGCTGGATGAAGTTCAGCTGGTGAAGGGCTGGGAGCGGTTTGTCCGCCGGGTGCTGGACACGGAGCGAATGGAGATCGTCGTGTCCGGATCGTCAGCGCGTATGCTGAGCCGGGAGGTGCATACCTCGCTACGCGGCCGCGGGATGGAAACGGTGATCCGGCCGTTCAGCTTCAGGGAGTTTCTGAGGCACCGGGGCGCAGAACCGACAAGACACGCCCGCGAATTCACGGCTGCGGACCGGTCGCGGATTGAGAGGGAATTCCGCGAGTATCTCACCACCGGTGGGTTTCCCGAGGCGCAAGGGTTGCCGGGGGAACTGCGGGTTGACCTTTTGCAAGGCTACGTGGACACCGTGCTGTTTCGAGATATAGTCGAGCGGCACGGTATTACTCAAGTGGCGGCGCTGCGATGGTTGACGCGGCAGTGCCTGCGAAATCCGGCCGGAAGCCTGAGTGTGCACCGGCTGAATCTGGACCTGAAGGCACAGGGGCTCGGCGTTGCCAAGGACGCCCTGCACGCAATGATGGGGCATCTGCAGGACGCGTTTCTCATCAGCGCGGTGGCGCTGGCAACGGATTCCGAGCGGCGTCGCAACTCCAACCCCCGGAAAGTCTATCCGGTGGATACGGGACTCATCAGCGCGTTTGACCGCTCAGGCCGCACGAATGTCGGACACGCCCTGGAAACGGTTGTGCTGCATGAACTTGAACGGCGCAAGGCGGAGCTTGGTTACGTTCGTACACCCGGAGGATTTGAGGTGGATTTTCACGCACGGTTTCCCGATGGCAGGGATGAGCTGATCCAGGTCTGCACAGATGCCGGTTCGGGTGAGACGCTGGAGCGGGAGATGCGGGCGCTCACGGATGCGGCGGGCGATTTTCCGCGCGCCCGGCGGCGACTGCTGGTGCTGGCTTTCGATCAACTGTCCACAGCGCCCGTGAAGGGATTTACGAGTCAACCTGTCTATGAGTGGCTGTTGACAGAAGGCTCTTGAACGTTATCAAAAACTTTGGGACGTTGCATAACTCTTGACGGGACATTGCTGTCGGAAGTCCGTACTATTACCTTATGCTCCGCCAATGTCCCCGGCGCCCTGCACCACAATATGTGCTGAGATGGACACGCGGATTGCGA
>CAYILT010000376.1:0-2325 GCA_964364055.1 uncultured Nitrospiraceae bacterium
CAGGACGAGATGGTGCTGATCATCGACATCGGTACGAACGGAGAACTGCTGCTGGGCAACCGGAACAAGGTCTGCTCCACGTCCTGCGCAACGGGCCCGGCCTTCGAAGGCGCCCAGATCAAGTTCGGCATGCGCGCAGCCCCAGGCGCCATCGAGACGGTGGAGATCGACCTCGCGACGAGGGAACCGCGCTATAAGGTCATCGGCAAGGCGGACTGGCACACCCATATCGAAAAGGTGAACGCCAAGGGCCTGTGCGGTTCCGGCATCATCGGCGTCGTCGCCGAGATGTTCAAGGCGGGCGTCATTGATAAAAGCGGAAGGTTCGTTATGGACCTCGGCACAAATCGAGTACGAAAAGACGCTGACGGCAGGCCCGAGTATGTTCTCGCCTGGGCCTCGGAGACCTCCATCGGCCAGGACATCACCATCACCCAGGGCGACGTGCGCGCGCTCCAGCTCGCCAAGGGAGCGCTCTACGCCGGCGCAAAACTGATGATGAAGCGGCTGGGCGTCACGAAGCTCGACCGCGTGATCCTGGCAGGCGCCTTCGGGAGCCACATCGACAAGGTGGCATCGCTCACGCTGGGAATGTTTCCGGACTGTCCCATCGACATGGTCTATGCCGTGGGGAACGCTGCCGGCGACGGTTCGCGCATGGCGCTCCTGAACCGGGACAAGCGGCGGGAAGCGAGCGAACGGGCCCGCTGGGTCGAGTTCGTCGAGATCGCCACGGACCCGGCCTTCGAGAAGGAGTTCATGCAGGCCATGCACATCCCGCACATGAAGGATCGGTTCCCAAATCTGAAAGAGCTTCTTTCTAAGCAGGGGAGCACGGTGGAGATCAAGGGATGAATCGATTGCGGATTGCGGAATGCGGATTGCGGAGTGGAGAAACTGGAAAATCTTTGACACTGATACCAGAAGCAGGCGCTTCTAAGCGAGTGTGGATCGTTTTCTGAAAAGGCATGATTACGGCTTTGATCTATCCGCTCTTATCATATTTTGATCGGCCTTGATCTGTGTCAAGGAATCTTCGTCGTTAAATTCCTGTCGGGATCGGAACAACTATGACCAGGGTGATCGTCAATTCGGGCGCATGCGGTTTCACCGTTACCATCACAGCGGAAAAGGGGAAAGAGAAGAAGATCGCGGTCTCCCTGGACACGGCCTGCGAGATGGTGCAGAAGATGCTTGCCGATATCGCGACCGTGGACCACAGGGTGACGCTCATCGGTTTCCGCGACAATCCGGTGTACCAGTCGGCGGCGAAGCATCTCAAGCACGTCGCCTGCCCGGCGCCTTCCGCCATCCTGAAGGCCATCGAGACGGAAGCGGGAATGAACGTGCCGAAGGACGCGCGGATCGAGTTCGTCCGGGAGAAATGAAGGCACCGGCTGCTTTCCCCTTATCTCGTACGAGGCCGATGTGTTATACTGATACCATCTCTTTGTGAATGGGCGGCCATGGGTACGATATTGATCGTTGCCGCGTACGGCGTGTATGCGGCGTTCTGGATACGGTTCTTTCTGCATGCACTGCTCTGGTGGAAGGCGGTGGCACGGCCCGCTGCAATCGCAGGTCCGGTGCCGCCATTGTCGGTCAAGGCATGGGCATTCTCGGCACGGGACGTGGTCCTATTCTGGAGGCTCCTCAAGGTGAACCCTGGCCTGTGGTTCGGCGAGTGGGTGTTCCATGTCTCGTTCCTGCTCGTGGTCCTGCGGCATCTGCGGTATTTTCTCCATACAGTCCCGGAGTGGGTATGGTGGATTCAGGTCCCCGGACTGGTCGCCGGCTATGTCCTTCCTCTGTCCCTGGTCTATATCCTCATCGTCCGGCTGTTCTCGGTCCGGGAAAAATATTCCTCTCCTGCCAACATGGCACTGTTGGTCCTGCTGCTCGTGATCAGTTCACTCGGCCTTCTGATGATCACCGTGTACAGGACCGATGTCGTGATGGTGAAATTGTTCATCCAGGGGATCTTGAGCGTCTCACCGGCCGCAGTACCGGACAGCATCCTGTTCCTGCTGCATTTTTCCCTGGTCCTGGCTCTGGTCGCGCTCCTGCCCACCCACATCGTCACCGCTCCGCTGGTGATGCTGGAGGCGAGGAGGCGGGACCTGGGCCTTCCGCAGGTGATGCATGATTCTGATAAGTGAACCTCCCCGCAGCAAGCTGACGGGGAATCTGGGCTGTTAACTCGCCCCTCCCTGCGATGGGAGGGGACTAAGGGGAGGGTGAGGTATCCGGCACGCGTGCTCATCACCCCCACCTAACCTCCCGAAGACAAAGGAGACCCACCCCCTCCTCTGCTCCTCCCCCTGA
>CAYILT010000377.1:0-2290 GCA_964364055.1 uncultured Nitrospiraceae bacterium
TACTACAGCGAAACATTATCCGTCACCCTTGAGCAATGCCAGTCGTTTCTTCCGATGTGAGCGATACGCGACATAATTACGTTTCGTATGATATCTCACAAGTTCGAGCGCGTGCGTAGGCGTCAAGACAGTCTGCGGCAATATTGCCGCAAGGAGAAGCCGGGCTTGTGGCACTGTTAAAGCCGGAGTTTTTTTTAAACCGAAGTCGTAATCTCAGAAGAAAGTGAAGCGCAAGGGACACATAGGTCATGTGCCGGTGCCATGCGGGCCAGGAACGGTGCTCATATTTGTCCATGCCGACTTGACTTTTGCCATCTTGAAAACACTGCTCTATCGGCCAACGCATGGTCGCGGCTTCGCACAACTCGGAAAGGGGCATGGTATCCGGAGCATTCGAAAAGGCGTATTTGATCTGGCCGTCTTCCATGCGTCTCATGAAAAGCCAAACCCCGCCCTGGCGGGGCAAGCCATCCAGGCACGGGATGACTCTGAGGCGGGCGATCTCGGCAATGATAGGTCCTTTCGCGCCTTCGGCAAGGATCACCTTTGTCCAGGAGCACTTTTTCGATCGTGCGATCTTGCCGACGGTCTTCGGCGTACCTCGCAGGACGCGGAGTTTCGTGGCCCTACGCCCATGACCCTGATAAGGCGTCACACCTGTTTTCGGCTGTGCGAGAAAAACCTGCGCATTCGATTTGATGCTTGCAAAGTAATATTTATCCTTCGGCAATGACTCGAGAAAGTTCCAGTTGGAGCCGAAGGTTGCGTCACAGCCGACCCACGTGGCGGAAAACAATTGCGTCGTGTCTATTTTATTGATGAGGTCGGAGGCTATCTGGGGTTTCGTCTGAAAGGCAAGATCAGGGGGGACCAGATTGAACTCGCGTCGTTTTCGGTATTCCTCCGAGAACCAGAGCTCCGGCATGTACAGCCTGCCGGTCAGAAGGCCGTAGCCTTTGGCGCTTGAGTAGCCGACGAAGACGCCGGACTGGCAGTTATCGACCTTGCCGTATCTGCCGCTGTACTGACGGGCGACGCCGACGGACTCCTTGCCTTTTTTGAGGTTCTCGCTGCTGTCCACCGTCAGCATGCCATTGGGGTCGGAGATCGAGGAAGCAAGCATGGTCAGATTGGTCGTCTCCATCGTTTCATGGCTCCACCGAAAGGTTTTCATGAACATCTGGAGGGAACGGACGGACTTTTTGCCGAGGAACGTTAGGGCGATGGGTTCGACGGATTTCTCTTCCTTGTTGGACAAAAGGCCGGAGATATACGCGAGCCCCAGACGCCGGTGCTCCGTGCGGCCGAACGCCGCATGAAACTGTTTGTGAAACGATACCAGTTCATCGGCGAGCGACGCAAGGTCCGCTTCCGTAAGCTTCATCCCCGGGGCGATATCGGGATTCCAGTCGGCATGACGCAGGATCATCTGAAGGTCCTCCACTTTTTTTAGTATTGGTGAAGGACGGTGAAAGAGGTTGTAGGATTTTTGTTCGCATCCGATCAAGTGTCGGAATCGGGGCTTTAACGCATAAACATAAACCTCCTTGACGGCGCCATGGTAGACATATCCTTTTCCCTGTTTGCCGGAGCCGTGGGTCTGGCCGATCAATTGCCAGTTCGCTGCCTTATAACACGTCCCTTTGAACCGGGCGGGATCGACAAAGGTTTCCACTATCCACAGCCGTTTTCCGAACCGCTCTTCCCAATCTCGGGAAAGGCGGGCAAGGGTGAGGGAAAGCACATGGGAGGCGAGATTCGGGACGTTTACCCACGGCGGGATGAGAAAGCGGCTGTTGTTCACGATCCGGTGAAGATGGGTTTTTCTCTGCGAAGCCGACCAGCCGATATACGCGTCCCGCACGCGCAGTTTCAGCGCGGGCGCGCTGAAGGACAGGGCGGCCACGGGCCGGTCATGGAGAAACGCGAGATACTTGAGGCGATGGCCCAGAAGCCTTTGATACCCGAGATAATGATGTGTGCGCACCATAGAATCCCACAGCCGCTCCGTATCCGATCGACTCGCCACGCGCACCGTTATCGGCGACACGGTGTGGATTGCACCGCTGATTGGAGTCATATCGATGGAACATGCTACCAGAGCACTCTTATGATCCGAGCGGATATTACTCATTATGCCGTGACCTCTTGTTGAAGGCGCACTGCTCCTGTTTCGCCACACGGTGTACGGCTCCATGGCAAATGCATTGGGCACTCTTTCACGCGCCTTAACAAAATCAATAGTACACGATATCATGTTGTTTGTCTATAATTATGTTTCGCTGTAGTA
>CAYILT010000378.1:0-2262 GCA_964364055.1 uncultured Nitrospiraceae bacterium
CATCGTCATCGGGAACCTGGCGGAGGCCGCCGCCGAGGCTATTAACGAGAACCCGCTGCTGGCAAGGGTTGGCGCATACTACCATGACATCGGGAAGTCCCAGAAGCCCGGGTACTTCATTGAGAACCAGCGGGCCAATGAGAACAAGCATGATCGCCTGAGCCCCTCCATGAGCAGTCTCATCATCACTTCCCATGTCAAAGAGGGAGCGGAAATGGCGCGTCAGCAGAACCTTCCTTCGGTCATCGTGGACATCATCCGGCAGCATCATGGTACATCGCTCATCACCTATTTTTACCAGAAGGCCAGGGAACTCCAGCCCCTGACGCCGTTGGCGGAGCAGGATTTCCGCTATCCCGGCCCCCGTCCACGGACCAAGGTCGCCGCCATCGTCATGCTGGCGGATGCCGTCGAAGCGGCCTCGCGGACCCTGGGGGAGCCGTCACCCCAGCGTATCCAGGGTCTCACCAACAGCGTCATTACCCGCATCTTCCTGGATGATCAGCTCAGCATGTGCGACCTTACGCTCAAAGACCTTCGGGAGATCGCCAAGAGCTTCAATATGGTCCTTGCCGGCATCTATCACCATCGCGTTGACTATCCCGGCATAGATTTCGGCGGAACGAAAAAGCGCAGTGACTATTCTGATAAAAAGCACTCTGAGGAAGCAAAAGCCGCCGGTGGCGGGCATAAGGGCTAGCCTGCGAAAGCTGCTGTCGCTTACCGGACAGCGGAACGCCGAGGTGAGCGTCCTGCTCGTGGGCGACAAGGCCATGCGCTCCCTGAACCGTCAATACCGGGGCAAGGACCGGACCACCGACGTCCTCTCGTTCCCCCTGCGGGAAGGGCGCTTCAGCCGGATCCAGCCTCATGTCCTGGGCGATATCGTCCTCTCCCTCCCGGCCGCGGCACGACAGGCAAAGGCGGCAGGTGAACCTTGCCGCGTCGAGATCGATCGCCTGCTGGTGCATGGGTATCTGCACCTGCTGGGCTATGACCATGAGAAAAGCCCGGCAGAGGCCAGCCGCATGGAAGGCCGTGAACGCCGCTTTCGGAAAGCGCTCCACCGGTGAAACCCACGCGCTGGTTTGACAAGGCGAACGTCGCCATCGAAGGCATCATCTACTCCGTAAAAACGCAGCGGCATATGCGGTATCACCTGGTTGCCGCTCTCGGTGTGCTCCTGGTGAGCCTCGTGGTGAACATCACCCGGACGGAATTCATCCTGTTGTCCCTGGCCATCATCCTCGTCCTGGTCACGGAAATGCTGAACACGGCCATCGAGGTGGCCGTGGACATGATCTCCGAAGAGTATCATCCCAAGGCAAAGATCGCCAAGGACATCGCCGCCGGTGTGGTGCTCGTTGCCTCGATCGGCGCCCTGATCCTTGCCTACCTTATCCTGTATCCGGCGATCCGCGAGGCCGTAGCCACGGGATTCTGGCGGATCCGGAAAGTTCCCAATGACGTTATTGCCTTTGTTTCGTTCGCTGCTGTCGTTATTGTCGTGGTCATCGTCAAGGCCGTGCTGGGAAAAGGGGAGCCTCTTCGAGGGGGCATGCCGAGCGGACATGCGGCAGTTTCGTTCTCCGTCTGGGTGGCTACCATCTACCTTTCCGGATCGCCGCCCCTGATAGTGCTGACCTTTATGCTTGCCGCCATGGTGAGCTGGAGCCGATGGTCGTCAGGTGTGCACAAACCAGGGGAAGTATTCGCCGGTGCGTTCCTGGGTGCGGGGTTGACCTTGCTCCTGTTTTTGCTGTTCAGTCAGGATTAGAAGGGGCCGCAGCCAAAGTAAAATGCTAACCGGGAATGAGCGCTGCGGTCGCTGATCACCCGTAAGGAGTGGATGTGCTGGACCAGACATTGAACGATCTCATCAGCGCCGTGAAGGGCGCCTCTGCGGCAATATTCGTCGATGGCGATGGAGAGGCCATTGTCCAGGCTGGGGACGGCCAGAGGGACATCAGGCTTCTCGGCGCCTGGAAAGAATTGCACCTCGACCGGATCAAGGAGATCACCACCCAGCTGGGGCTGGGCTCGGTGAAGGCGGTCCTCTTTTCTTTGGATGAAGGCAACGAACTGATCGCGCCGGTTGGCCCGGATTACTGCCTGATTCTGTTCATGTCTTCCTATTCCGACATACGGCAGGCCATGGCGGAAATGATGAAGGCCATCGAACTTCTGAAAAAAGAGATTGAGTAGCCCTTCCTGAAACAGACAATCAAAGCCTTATCACGAATTACACGAATGGGACGAATG
>CAYILT010000379.1:0-2248 GCA_964364055.1 uncultured Nitrospiraceae bacterium
AAACTCCTTGGTTTCATAGCTGGTTATAAGACACAGAAGATCACGGCGCAGGACCCGGTGAACATCAAGGCAGCCGAGCGCATGGGCAAGCTTCATGACCGGCTGCGCGCCGCTGGCTACGAGGGACACGTCCTTGAAGTGATGCTGGTACGGCTGCTCTTCTGCCTTTTTGCCGAGGACACCACGTTATTTGAACCTCGTGGCTCATTCCGGGAATTCATAGAAAACAATACCCGCGAAGATGGCTCTGATCTCGGGTCGCAATTGTCGATGCTGTTTCAAGTGCTGAATACCGCCGAGAGCAAGCGCCAAAAGGGACTTGATGAGACGTTCACCGCTTTCCCTTATGTGAACGGCCGATTGTTCGAAGAAACATTGCCTATATCCACATGCGATACGTCAATGCGCTCATTGCTGCTTGATTGCTGCGCCCTTGATTGGGGCCGCATATCTCCGGCTATTTTCGGAGCTCTTTTTCAGTGCGTCATGGACGAGGAGGGATCGGCCAGGCGGCGCAATCTCGGCGCTCACTACACGAGCGAAGAAAACATACTGAAGCTCATCAAACCGCTGTTTCTCGACGATCTTTGGGCAGAGTTCAACGCGGCTAAGGGGAATACGAACAAACTCTTTGAACTAAACAAGAAGCTGGCGCGCTTGAAGTTTTTCGACCCTGCCTGCGGCTGCGGAAATTTCCTCGTCATAGCATACCGGGAGCTTCGGAAACTTGAACTTGAAATATTGCGAGCGGTGAGCAAAAAAGACCAGCGACATCTCGATATTTTCCAGCTTGTACAGGTCGATGTTGACCAGTTCTACGGTATTGAGATAGAAGAATTCCCGGCCCAGATCGCCCAGGTCGCTCTTTGGCTCACGGACCATCAGATGAACATGCTCGTGTCAGAAGAATTCGGCCAGTATTTCCGACGCCTGCCGCTGATTCACTCCGCGTCGATCCTTTGCGGCAATGCGTTGCAGATGGATTGGAACAAGGTTATATCCGCCGAACATGTTGACTATATCCTCGGCAATCCGCCGTTCGTGGGCTCCAAGTTTCTGAATGACTCACAACGCGCAGATATGGAGCGTGTGTTCGGCAATGTCGCAAACGCAGGTGTGCTTGACTATGTGACCGCATGGTATATGAAGGCTGTCCATTATGTGAAAGGCGACGAAAAAATTTCCGCTATCCTCGACAATATGGCTGGTACGCAGAAAGCGCCGCGTGAGCGGGTGAGGATCGCTTTCGTTTCCACCAACTCAATTACGCAAGGCGAGCAGGTCGGCGCTCTCTGGTCCGAGCTTCTTCGTAACGGGGTAAAGATACATTTTGCCCATCGAACCTTCAGCTGGAGCAACGAAGCGCGAGGCAAAGCAGCGGTACATTGCGTCATCATCGGTTTCGCCTTGCACGATACTGACCGAAAGATCATTTACGACTATGAACACATCAAGGGCGAGGCTCATGCGACGGCGGCGAGAAACATCAATCCCTATCTCGTGGATGCGCACGACCTTGTGTTGCTCCGCCGCGACCATACCCTGTGCAACGTGCCCGAAATCGGAATCGGGAACAAACCCATCGATGGCGGCAACTACCTGTTCACCACTGAAGAAAAGGCCGCGTTTCTGAAACAAGAACCGAAGGCAAAGCCATGGTTCCGCCGCTGGATCGGTTCCGACGAATTCATCAACAATTACGAGCGATGGTGCCTTTGGTTGGGAGATTGCCCGCCCGAAGAACTGCGTCAGATGCCTGAAGCAATGAAGCGAGTGGAAGCTGTGCGCGCATTACGTCTGGCGAGCAAGAGCGCGCCTACACGCAAGCTCGCGGACACGCCGACGCGCTTTCACGTAGAAAATATTCCCGATAAGCCTTACCTTGTGATCCCAGAGGTTTCATCCGAGCGGCGGAATTATATTCCGATGGGTTTCATGAAGCCGAGCACACTGGCCAGCAATCTGGTTAAAATCGTTCCGCGCGCAACGCTATTTCACTTCGGCATGCTTTCTTCGGTTATGCACATGGCTTGGGTTAGATATGTGTGCGGTCGATTGAAGAGCGATTATCGTTATTCAAAGGATATTGTCTACAACAACTACCCCTGGCCGAGCGATCCTACCGAAAAACAGCGGACAACCATCGAAGAATCCGCGCAGACCGTGATCGACGCCCGTGCCGCACATCCTGATGCTTCACTCGCCGACCTCTACGATCCCGTTGCCATGCCGCCGGACCTTCGGAAAG
>CAYILT010000380.1:0-2243 GCA_964364055.1 uncultured Nitrospiraceae bacterium
AACCGGGAGCTTGAGTTCCTTGGCGAGCGCCTTGAGCGACCGGGAAATATTGGAGATCTCCTGCTCCCGGCTGTCCTCCCCCCTGCCGCGCATGAGCTGGAGGTAGTCCACGATGATCAGGTCCAGTCCCCGGTCCGCCTTGAGTCTCCGGGCCTTGGAACGCATCTCGAGGACGCCTATGGCGCCGGAATCATCGATATAGATCGGCGCTTCCGCCAGTCTCCCGGCCGCGGTGGAAAGCTTCCCCCAGTCCGACTCGGCAAGATACCCCGTCCGGAGCTTGTGCGCGTCCACCCGCGCCTCGGAGCAGAGCATGCGGAGACCGAGCTGCTCCTTGGCCATTTCCAGGCTGAAGATCGCCACGGTCTTGCTGTGCTCCAGCGCCGCGAAGGCGGCGATGTTCAGACAGAAGGCGGTCTTGCCCATGGAGGGGCGGCCCGCGATGATGATGAGGTCGCTGGCCTGGAACCCCGAGGTGAGTTTGTCGAGGTCGATGAACCCGGACGCGAGCCCCGTGATCATTTCCTTGCGGTCAAAGAGCTGCTCAATGGTCTTGAAGCTTCCGTGGACGATGTCCTTGATCGACGAGAACGGCTCCGTCATCTTCTTGTCGGAGATCTCCAGGATGCGCTGCTGCGCCTGGTCGATGAGCTCGTCGATCTTGACCGCTTCCGGAGACCCGTCGTAGCTCCGGGTGATGATGTCCGTCGAGGCGTGGATCAGCTGGCGGAGCACGGACTTGTCCCGAATGATGCGCGCGTGATACTTGACGTTCGCCGCCGTCGGGACGAGGCTCACCAGCGTGGAGAGATAGGAGGCGCCGCCTGCTTTTTCGATCGCTCCTCCATGGCGCAGGGCGTCCGTCAGCGTCACGAGGTCGATCGCATCGCGGGTCTCGAACATTTCGAGCATGGCGGTAAAGATCCTGCGGTGCGCCTCCTTGTAGAAATCATCGGGAACGAGAATGTCGCTGACGTTCTCCATCGCGCTGTTCTCGATGAGGATGGCGCCGAGGACCATCTGTTCGGCCTCGATGTTCTGGGGGGGGAGCTTCTGGAGCGAGACTTCTTCCTGGAGGGGCATGCTCTTACCTCTTGATAACAAACGGAATCGCGCGAAAAAAAAGAAGCCGGTAATCAGAAGCCGGGAGATATTCTCCAGACCCTGACTCCGGCTCCTAGAAACGGGAAAATGGTATGGTGTTAGTCTTCAGCGATGACGGTGACTTTGAGGTCCGCAACGACGTCGGTATGGAGCTTCACCGGCACGGTGAACTCACCGAGGCGTTTGATGGGCTCTTCCAGCGATATCCTGCGCTTGTCGATGTCCACGCCCAGCGCCTTCGCGGCATCGACAATGTCCATGGACGTCACCGAGCCGAAGAGCTTGCCTTCCTCGCCGACCTTGGCCTTGATGGTGATGGCAAGGGACTTGATCCGGTCCGCATCCACAGCCGCCGTCTTCTTGAGCGTACGGATACGGTCTGACACCATCTTCTTGGCGTGTTCCATTGCCTTGAGGTTCTTCGGAGTGGCCTCGATGGCCTTCTTCGAGGGGACCAGGAAGTTCCGGCCATAGCCGGGCTTCACCTTCACGAGGTCGCCGATCTTGCCCAGATTATCAACATCTTCGCGTAAAATTACCTGCATTGCGTGTGAAACTCCTTTCAGCTTTTTGGTAGGCGGTGATATTACCAGAAACAAGGGTCGGGTGTCAACAGGGAATTGTATGTAGTATCAGCGGGTTATTTGCGCGGGCAAGGCATATCATGCATCAAAGAACGCAACACCACGGGAAAGGACCTGACCCAGGAAGTTCTCTGTCGCCCGGTCCTGAACTTCGCTGTTGTGCCCTGGAGGCATTTTTGTTATAGTTCAGCGTTGCAGATGACGCTGACCGGCGTTAGCGGACCTCATGACGGGCGGACGACATGGGCGTTGCAGCCGGCCCAGGAGATGCGTGGCTATCTAAGGCGGAGTGACAATAACGATGGGGACGACCCGAACAGAACAACAAACGAACGCGGACTGGGCCATCCTGTTCCTCTGCTGGCTTATTGCCAGCGTCGCGACCCTGGGGAGCCTGTTCTTCAGCGATGTCATGGGATTCGCGCCCTGCGTGCTCTGCTGGTACCAGAGGATAGGCGTCTATCCCCTGGTCCTCATCTTCGGCGTCGGGCTTTTTTCCTTTGACGCGGGCGTTATCAAGTATTCCCGGCCCCTGGCGATCGCAGGCTGGTTCAT
>CAYILT010000381.1:0-2238 GCA_964364055.1 uncultured Nitrospiraceae bacterium
AACGTCGAACCATGAAAAGACTGGATACCCCGGCTTCAATCATGCCGGGGCAGGCCCCTGGCTTCAATCATGCCGGGGCAGGCTCTTTTCGCCGGCCCCGTTAGACTTCCCGCTGTATTGCGGCAATTCTCCATCATTTCGATTTGCGTCCATTGTCCGAGAAATCTAACGGGGCCGGTAAGACGAAATAAAGAGAATTCCGGCTTCTTGTGAGTTCATCAAGTGTTGAATATCCAAATAATCATGATGCATTCACCTGACCAATGAAAACAGACAGCTCTGCCCTGACATTTTTTTATATAATTTTGCTTGATTTTTAAAAGGGTAATTGTTACTATTCTCCACACTATAAAGCCTTGGAAGGCAAAACTGTTGAGTGGTTTAGTAACTCTGTATATGTAGTTTCGTAATCTATTAATTAAGTCTGGCCGTTCTGTACGGGTTTCTGTTCTTGCCATAGTCTCCAGCATCTCATAAATATCGCCTTACCTTAATTATAATCAGAGCAACACACTCCCTGCCAGCAGGATGGCAAAGGTATTGCTCGAACAGGGAGAGAGGGAGGTTCCTACCGTGCTTCAGCAGGAAGAGATCAAGTCCTTAGATACTATTTTGAATGATGTGAAGGGCCAGAGGGGGGTCCTTATCGCGGTGCTTCAGCGGTCCCAGGAAAAGCTCGGCTACCTTCCCGAAGACGCCATGACGATGATCGCCGGGCAGCTTAAGCTTTCCCTGTCCCAGGTGTACGGCGTCGCTTCCTTTTACAAGCACTTCCACTTTAAACCCCGCGGCAAGAAGATCGTGAAGGTCTGTGCCGGGACAGCGTGCCATGTGCGCGGCGGCAAGGCTGTGCTGACCGAGATGGAGCACAAGCTCGGCATCAAAGAGGGAGAGACCACCCCGGACCGGGCCGTGACCCTCGAGACCGTGGGGTGCGTAGGCTGCTGCGCGCTGGCGCCGGTGCTCACGGTCAACGACCAGGAGCTGTACGGCGAACTGACGCCCAAGATGGTGGACGATATCATTGCCTCGGTGAGGAGCGAACATGGAACTCACGTTTAAACGGCTCGAGAACGTCAAGGAACTCAGGGCCCTCAGGGCAAAGCTCAAGAAAGAACATCAGGAGAAGGACGCACACCGCGTCCGGATCTGCTGCGGAACGGCCTGCCAGGCAACGGGCTCCAACAAGCTGATCAAGCAGTTCGAAGAGGAGGCCGCGAAGAAGCAGGTGCCCCTTGAGATCGTGAAGACGGGCTGCCAGGGCTTTTGCCAGCGCGGCCCGGTGGTGATCCAGGACCCCCAGGAGATCTTCTACCAGAAGGTAAAGGTCCCCGACGTTTCGGGGATATTCTCGGAATCGGTGCTCCGGGGCATGCCCTACCGCAAGCAGCTCTACCGCGAAGACTCCCTGGCCGATCCGAACGTGACCGTCAAGGATATCCCCTTCTATAAGAAGCAGAAGCGTCTGGCGCTCCACCGCAACGGCGTGGTGGACCCCTGCAATATCTACGACGCTGTGCGAGAGGACGGCTACGAGGGCCTGGCCAAGGTCCTGACCGAGATGAAACCCGACGAGGTCATCGATATCGTCAAGAAGTCGGGCCTCCGGGGCCGCGGCGGCGCGGGCTTCCCGGCCGGCCTCAAGTGGGAGCACACGAAGAAATCGGGCGCCAAGGTCAAGGCCGTGGTCTGCAACGGCGACGAAGGCGACCCGGGCGCGTTCATGGACCGCTCGCTCATGGAGGGCGATCCCCATTCGGTGCTCGAGGGCATGATCATCAACGCCTACGCCATCGGCGCCCAGCACGGGTACCTCTATGTGCGGCACGAATATCCCCTGGCCGTGAAGAACCTGGGCGTGGCCCTCCAGCAGGCAAGGGCGCTCGGCCTCCTCGGCAAGAACATCCTGGGCAGCGGCCTCGACTTCGACTGCGAGATCAAGGAAGGCGCCGGCGCTTTCGTCTGCGGCGAGTCCACGGCGCTCGTGGCGTCCATCGAGGGCCAGCGCGGCATGCCGCGCCCCCGTCCGCCGCGCCTCTCAGAAGCGGCAGGCGGCCTCTGGGGAATGCCCACGAACCTGAACAACGTCGAGACCTTCGCAAACGTCCCGACCATCTTCACCAAGGGCCTTGATTACTACATTTCCATCGGCACTGAAAAATCGAAAGGCACGAAGGTCTTCGCCCTCACCGGCAAGATCAAGAACACCGGCCTCATCGAGGTCCCCATGGGCATCAC
>CAYILT010000382.1:0-2209 GCA_964364055.1 uncultured Nitrospiraceae bacterium
ACGCTCGTTCCTGCCGCTGAAGGTCAACACCGCCGGGGTCATCCCGCCGATCTTTGCGTCCTCGATACTGCTGTTCCCCGCGACCATTGCAGGGTTCACCCAGGTCGGCTGGATCCAGGCGATTGCCCAGCAACTTGCGCCAGGACGACTCCTGTACACGACCGTCTATGTCTTGATGATAGTATTTTTTGCCTACTTCTACACGGCGATCGTATTTAATCCGGTCGACATTGCCGATAACCTGAAGAAGTACGGCGGATTCATCCCCGGGATCAGACCCGGTAAAAAAACATCCGACTATCTGTACCGGGTCCTGACCCGCATTACGTTCGGCGGCGCACTCTATCTGGCGGCCGTTTGCGTATTACCGGACATCTTCTATAAGGCATTCAACGTGCCGTTCTATTTTGGAGGGACCTCGCTGCTGATCGTGATCGGCGTTGCGCTCGATACGGTATCGCAGGTCGAGTCCCATCTTATTCAACGGCATTACGGAGGGTTCCTGAAGGGTGTTACCATGAAGGGGAGACGATAAGGGGCCGGCACCATCATGGTCATTCTTAAGTCCCTTCAGGAGATAGAGAAGATCCACAAGGCTGGCCTGATCGTAGCGGATGTGCTGATGGGGATCCGGGAACGGATCAGGCCGGGCATCAGCACTCTGGCACTCGATGAATTTGCTGAGCAGTTCATCCTGGCAGCCGGAGCAAAGCCGGCGTTCAAAGGGTACCGGGGATATCCCCGGACCGTGTGTACCTCGGTGAACGATCAGGTGATCCACGGGATCCCCTCAAAAGACATTGTTCTTAAGTCCGGCGATCTTCTCAGTATCGATGTAGGTGCGGTGGTAGACGGTTTCTTCGGAGATGCCGCGGTGACGGTCCCGGTGGGTCAAGTGACGGCCCAGGCTGAACGTTTGATGCGTATTACGGAGGAGGCCCTTAGCCGGGGAATCGCCGAAGCGCGGCCAGGAAAAAGGTTATTCGATATTTCCGCGGCGATCCAGAATCATGTTGAGTCACATGGCTTCTCGGTGGTCCGTGAGTTCGTCGGTCACGGGATCGGGAGAAATCTTCATGAAGATCCCCAGATTCCCAATTTCGGTGAACGAGGGCGGGGGCCAAGGATTCAGCCCGGCATGGTTCTGGCCATTGAGCCGATGGTGAACGCCGGCAAGAGCAGGACGGTGGTACAGGAAGACCAGTGGACGGCGGTTACGGCGGACGGAAGCCTTTCAGCGCATTTTGAGCATACGGTCGCCGTTCTTGAGGATGGTCCAAGGATACTGACGAAACGGTAGACGGGTACGGCTGTTCCGGAGAATGATGTCAAAAGAAGACTCTATAGAAGTTCAGGGCACGGTGCTGGAGACTCTTCCCAATGCCATGTTCCGCGTGGAGATGGAGAACGGACATAAGATCCTGGCGCATATTTCCGGAAAGATGCGGATGCACTTTATCAAGATACTGCCGGGGGACAAGGTCACCGTCGAATTGTCGCCTTATGACCTGACCAGAGGACGAATAACCTATCGGTTCAAATAGCGGGTTTCATCGGTTACCGCAGGGATTGAGGCCGAAAGAGGAATAGGATAAATTTATGAAAGTACGTTCATCGGTAAAAAAGATCTGTACAAAGTGCACGGTAATCCGCCGCAAGGGTGTAGTGCGCGTTATCTGCGATAACTCGCGCCACAAGCAGCGCCAGGGATAACTGTTGTCCGGGCTGGCATGGTGGGTACGCCGGTTTGTCGTTTCGGTAAACCTGTTTTTCTAAGAAGGTGAGGAGGAATCGTGGCACGTATCGCCGGGGTTGATCTACCCAAGGACAAAAGGATTGAGATTTCGCTGAGATATATCTTCGGCATCGGTCCAACGACCGCACGGAGGATCCTGTCTGAGGCCGGCATCGATCCGTCCACAAAGACCAAGGACATCACGGAAGACGCTATCGTTAAGATCCGGGCCATTCTTGACCGGGACTATGTCGTGGAGGGAGATCTGCGCCGCGATATTACCATGAATATCAAACGCCTCATGGATACCGGCAGTTACCGGGGCCTCCGGCACCGCAGGGGTTTGCCGACGCGGGGACAGCGGACCAAGACGAACGCACGTACGCGAAAAGGACCGAAGAAGTCTTCGATGGCGGGCAGGGGCAAGAAGAAGAGTCTGGCGAAAAAGTAAGGGGCCGGTTTGCACCGGAAGGG
>CAYILT010000383.1:0-2137 GCA_964364055.1 uncultured Nitrospiraceae bacterium
ACGCGTTCCATTGCCGCATGCACCTCACCGCCCTTCAGGTCGAGCCCAAAGGCGCACCTCGAACGACTGCCCGTTGCGGAACCGGCGTTCATGCCGGAGGGAATGATGTCCGGATTGACGCGCAGCAGGATCTCGACGCGGCGCTGCGTGCCGTGGACAAACCTCGCGAGAGTATCGATCTCTGCCAGCGAGTCGATGACGATGAACCGCACGTTTTCACGCAGACACTCTTGCAGAAACGCCTCCGTCTTGGCGGGGCCGTTCACGATGATCTCTTGACCGGTATACCCGACGAGCCGCGCCGTGTGTAGTTCCAGAGGCGACATGACCTCGATTCGCATGCCGGCCTGCCGCACGAGGGAAACCATCCCCGGAACACCGTAGCACTTCATGGCGAAATGCAGGCCGGCCGGTCCAGGGTAGACCTCCCGCGTCGAGGCGATGAGGCGCCGGGCCGATGCGACCAGTCGATCACCATCCACGACGTGAAGCGGAGTGCCATATTCCGCGGCGACAGAGCGCAACGCGAGAGCGCCCAAACACAGCGCGTCATCGTCGCCGACGGTGAGGCCCCACACAGTAGGATCCGGTTGGGGTGAGCGTTTCATGACGGGTGGCCAAAGATTCATAGCGTCAATCTTTCGATTCCATCGATCCCGAATGTCACGAGTTTGTCAACGGACAGTCAAACTGTGGCCAGAGGCCGCGTGAAGATTCCGAAGTGCTTGTCTTCCATCATGCCGAACCGCGCCGCCGCGTGGAGCGCCAGAGGATTATCCGGCGACGTCCATGTTGTCTCCAACTCGTCGAAGTCGTGTGCCATCCGGTGCAGGGCGGCGAACAACAGTGCATGGACGCGGCCCCGTTGCCACTTCTTCTTGATCCCGACCGCATAGACCACAAGCCGTCGGATTCGGGCACGGCCGGTCAGGAATCGCACGAGCCCGAGAGGCGTCACACGACCCGTGCGCATCGGCTGGAGGAGCGGGTTGACATCCAGCATACACTGCAGCACCCCGACCGGCTCGGCGCCATGCTCGACGATGACGTTCAGTTCGGGGCGTGTGACGAGCCGAAGTCCATCCGCAGAATAGAGATACTCGTCCCGTGAGACCGGCAGGAAATAGCAATTGTCCGCGAATGCGTCATTGTACACTTCCCGGATTCTGTCCAGTTCTTCGGGCAGATGGGAGAGATCGACGGGGCGCACACGGAGGCCAGGCGCTGATACAGTGGGAGCCGGATGCTGCGCGAGCCACGAACGAATGTCCGGGTTGCGCCGGGTGTGAATGATGCGTTCGATCGAGAACCCAGCCTCTTCCAGCAATCCGCGGTAGAATTCGGGGTGATGGGTTTGGAAAAGCGTCACGGGTGAAGAAAAGCCGGCCATCTGCAGGCCCAACTCGGAGTAGTGGTGAGGATGGAACGGTCCATGAAGATCGGTTGCCCCGCGAAGTGCACACCATTCCCCGGCTACGTGAAAGAGTGCCTGCACCGCACCGGGGTCGTCTTCACTCTCGAAGTATCCGAACAGCGCCGGCATCCGCCCGTCCTCGCACGCGTAAGCCGGATGGATCACGGCAGTCGTGCGCGCTACCGCTTGTCCGTCGCGATAGCACAGAAAGACACCGAGGTGAGCGGACCGGAAATACGGATTCTTCGCATCGGCAAGAGTTCGGCGCACTTCACGGTCGAGGGATGGCACCCACACCGGGTCATTCCGGTAGAGGCGTCGGGGGAGCGACAGGAAGTCACGCCAGCCAGACGAAGAGGTCACGATGCGGACATCGTACGCCATGACATGCCTTTCTTGTGCACATCCTCCACCACATACGAGCGGTAGATGAACGAGAGGTCCCGCTCATGAAGGCAGTGTGCCTCTCCGTTTCTGCCGGTGAGCATCGGTTCGAGGTTTCGGGGATGGCTTCGCGGAACGAGAAGATTCCGGTACGTCAGAACGGTCCCATCGCGGGCCACGCGGAGCGTTTCTTGAAGAAAATCCTCGTAGGCCGAGCGGGGCATCCACTCAAAGATGTTCGTGAAGTTGAACCGGGCGATGCTGTCGGATGGTTGTGTCCGGAACCAGGACCCGCAGTCGCCGGACACGATCGTGATCCGGTCCAACCGCTCCCGAATG
>CAYILT010000384.1:0-2129 GCA_964364055.1 uncultured Nitrospiraceae bacterium
AGAGGGTCGGGGATTTCAGGATATATCCCATCTATTCCGTGGACAAGGGAATGGACGTCTCGGTGAAATAAAAAAGCCGGGCACCGCGATTCTCTATCCGCAATTCCGGCTTTCAGATGTTGATCTGTCTACTGTCTACTGTCTTCTGACTCCTATCTTCTTAATGGCCGCGATCTACCGGCGGGATTTCTTGACGAACCGGGGGCCTAGATATTCACCCCAATCGTCCTGCAGTTTTTTCGGTTCAAGCTCACTGAGGACCTTGCCCGAAGGGACCTCGACGATATATCCCCAACGGGCATTCTTCTCACTGCAGGAGGCACGGGCGGGGACCTCCGCCACGAGGAGAAGGTTCTTTGATTCTTTCAGCCACTTGATCGCGCCGATGTTCGGCTCGTCGCTTGCCAGGCATGCATAACGCTCCTTGAACCGGCCGGCGGCCTCCACGGTAACGTCATAATAATTCACCCGGTCGTACTCGAGCACGTAGACGGTGACATACCACGCCTCGTCCTGTCCGCCTTCGTTCGCGGTGAGGACGAAGGCTTTTGAATCGGGCGCCCAGGCGATCTCGGCGGGGAGCATGATCGTGTATCCCTCGATCCCCGGGACCGGCCCTCCGGCTTCGGTTACGGCGAGCATCATTTCCTGGACCAGCACGGTCCTCTTCCGGTCCGGCGAAGGGACCTTGAAGGCCCGCTGACGCGGCACGGAAAAGGCCTGTTTTGACCAGACCCCTTCCTCCGCGGCGGTCTTGGGTACCGCGCCTGCCAGGAGGGACAGGCAGAACAGCAGGGGCAGGACGGCCCGCAACGGGATGCGGAATGAGGTCTTCGCCATGGATTGCTCCGGAGACAGAACAGCCGGGGCGATACCGCCCCGGCCGGAAAGGATCGAAAACCGCAGAACCGGGGTCTTTAGTTCATCCCGCCGTAGGAATGGAGGCCGGACAGAACGAGGTTCACACCGAGGTAGGTGAAGATCACGGCCAGAAAACCAACGGCGGAAATGACCGCCATCTGGGTGCCTTTCCAACCCCGCACGTAGCGTGAGTGAAGGTAGATGGCGTATACGAACCAGGTGATGAGCGACCAGGTCTCCTTCGGGTCCCAGCCCCAGTAGGTTCCCCAGGCGCTGTTCGCCCACACCGCGCCGGTGATGATGCCGCCCGTGAGAAGCGGCCAGCCGATGGCGATCATCCGGTAGGTAACATCGTCAAGAACGTCCTGGCTGGGAACATATTGGACCAGAAGTTTCTTAAGCGTCATCCCCTTCGACCAGATGAACCAGAACAGGCCGGCGATGAGGCCCCAGGCAATGACCACGTTGACCAGGGACTTGCTCAGGAACGAGGCTTCGAAGAGATGCTGTTTCATGGACTCGCCCGGCTTGAGGGAATGGGTCAGGTTCAGGTAAATGATGTCGAAGCCCATAGCGACCATGAGGCCGATCGCCAGTGTGACGCATAACGACCAGAACAGGTACACTTGCGGCTTGTTCTTCGCTCCGCGCATGACAAGATAGAGGAACCAGACGAGGATAAGCACGCCGAGACCCATCCAGAAGACGAGCTTCATCCGCTCACCGGCGGCCGCCATGGTATACCCTATCACCGCCAGCGCCGCCAGCGCTCCCAGTCCGATCCCCAGGTCGCGGACCGGAGCGCGGTCCTCCATGTCGATCAGCAGGAAGACCATGCTGACCGCGAAAGCGACACCGAAGGCGGCGTAGCCCAGAAAGCTGATCAGCACATGGTAGAATAGCCAGTTGCTCTTGAGGGCCGGCACGAGCGGGGAGATATCGGCGCTGATGCCCGCGAAATTGATGAACGCCAGCGCCAGGAAGGCGACGGGCATCACGAAGGCGCCGAAGGCCCGGGTCTTGTACTTCCACTCCACGAGGAGATAGATAAGCACGGTGCTCCAGGTGAAGAAAACGAGGGACTCGTAGAGATTGGACAGCGGCACCCGGCCGATACCCATCCGGTACGACTCGATCCAGCGCATCCCCAGGGCGACGGTCTGTAACGCCAGACCGGCATAGGTAATAAAGGAAGCTGCCTTACCGATCCCTTCTTTTCTGAAAGCCAGGTAGCTGATATACAAGACCATGGCGGCAAGGTACGCTAT
>CAYILT010000385.1:0-2121 GCA_964364055.1 uncultured Nitrospiraceae bacterium
AGGCGAATGATGGCAACGCTGGTTGCTGAAACATTTATAACAAACAAGAATCTTTATAGCGTCTTACCAAAGGACAATAAAGTCAACATCTCAGCTATCCTTGGAGTATTGAATAGTCGACTGATATCGTATCTTTACATCAATCAGGTGACTCAAGCAACAAAAGATGATTTCCCTCAAGTGACAATTAAAGATGTTCTCTCTCTTCCAGCCCCGTCGCTCCTGAAAGACAAAGCCCGCCATGACAAAATGGTTTCCCTCGTTGACCAGATGCTTTCGCTGAACAAGCAGCTACCTGCCGCCAAGACCGACCACGAAAAGACCGCCCTCCAGCGCCAGATCGACGCCACCGACCGGCAGATCGATCAGCTGGTGTATGAGTTGTACGCATTGACAGAGGAGGAGAGAAGGATTGTGGAGGGGGCGAATCAATGAGAGTGCTCACGGATTATCAAGGCAAGCCTGTCCGATTGACCGATGAGCGATTAGCACACATCATGGAACACCCTGAAATGGTCAATATGGGAGCCGCGCTTGAGGAAACTTTGCTCAAACCACAACTGGTCTACGATCCGGAGCAGATGCGTCGGCGAACCTGAACTATCGTTACTATTATGGCACTTTGGTCGGTGACAAATGGTTATGTGCTGTGGTAAAGTATGGGGTAGAGG
Organism: uncultured Nitrospiraceae bacterium; assembly: GCA_964364055.1. Taxonomy (GTDB): domain Bacteria; phylum Nitrospirota; class UBA9217; order UBA9217; family UBA9217; genus JAAXXJ01. The sequence goes on from CAYILT010000385.1 coordinate 672, forward strand.
ATGCATTTGTGCTTACCGCGTATCTGACTGATAAACCGAAAAAGGGGGTACAGCTATGGCCCAGCAAATAAGGGTTTGGTTTGATCCAGAGGGGGATTTCTTGGAGGTCCTGTTCTCTGATAAGGCCGGCTATATGAAGGAAACCAATAACGAAGCAGTAATGGAGCGAGTGGATGAACAGGGGAATGTTCTGGGTTTTACCGTAATGGGTGTTAGCCGCTTGGCTAAGGAAAAACCGCTGATCGCTGACCTGATTCCCGCATAGAGAAAGGGAGGTACCGGGTCCGACTTGAGTATTGAGATTCTATGCCATAACCGGCCGTGAATCGACGCATCCAGCTCATTGGTTTCTCACGCCCCCCTCATCTCAGCGAAAACCTTAAAGTAGCCAAACAAAAAGAGGCAGGCCCCGTGGCCTGCCTCCGCTGTTTCTCAGTTCTCACCGTCGAATCGCTTCCCGCCCGTCAGCTAAATATCCAGCTCCGCGTACTCCGCCCGCTCCTGGATGAAAGCGAACCGGGCCTTGGGGTCCTTGCCCATAAGCCGCTCGAAGGTGTCGTCCGTTGCCTTGTGGTCCAGCACCTGCACCTTCATGAGCGACCTCGTCTTCGGGTTCATGGTGGTCTCTTTCAGCGTCTCGGGATTCATTTCCCCTAATCCCTTAAAGCGCCCCACGTCATACTTCCTGCCGTTCAGCTTCGCCAGGATCTTGTCCTTCTCCATCTCGTCCATGGCGTAGAATACCTCCTTGCCCGCCTCGATGCGGTAGAGCGGCGGCATGGCGAGGAACACGTGGCCCTTGTTGATGAGCTCGGGCATGTAGCGGTAGATGAACGTTAGCAGCAGGACGCTGATGTGCGCGCCGTCCACGTCCGCGTCGGTCATGAGGATCACGCGGTTGTACCGGAGCTTGGAGAGGTCGAAGTGGGCGCCCACGCCGCAGCCGAGCGTTGCCAGGAGGTTCTTGATCTCGTTGTTCGCCTGGATGCGTTCCAGCGACGCCACCTGCTCCACGTTCAGGATCTTGCCGCGGAGCGACAGCACGGCCTGGGTCTTCCGGTCCCGCGCCATCTTGGCCGAGCCGCCGGCCGAATCGCCTTCCACGATGAACAGCTCGGACTCTTCGACCTTGTTCGTCGAACAGTCGGCGAGCTTTCCGGGAAGGTTCAGCTTGAGCGACGACAGCTTCCGGGTGACGTTGTCCTTGGCCGCGCGCGACGCCATGCGCGCCTCCGACGCAAGCAGCACGCGCTTCACCACGGCATCGGCCATGGTCGGGTTCGCGAGCAGGTATGCCTCACAGGCGTTCTTGACCGAGTTTTCGATAGGCGTGGATATCTCGGGATTGTTCAGCTTCTCCTTGGTCTGTCCCTGGAACTGGGGGTTCTTGACCAGGATGCTCACGATGCCGTAGAGCCCCTCATACACGTCCTCGGGCGCGATGGCCTTG
>CAYILT010000386.1:0-2111 GCA_964364055.1 uncultured Nitrospiraceae bacterium
TCAAAACTGCATATCAAGGAATTCCTGGTCCTGAAACCCGCTCATGCGGCTATCCTCAAGTATGGCTATCACTACGTGTCGAGTAAAGGTGAATTGATCTTCCGATACGACAATGCGCTCGATCCCAAGGCGAGGGGATTGTCGACCTATCCCGAACACAAGCATACTCCCGACGGATTAAAAGAAACCCGAAGACCATCGTGGCAGGATATGTTTCGAGAAATTTCAAGCTCTATAGGCCAGCACATCAAGAAATAAAACATTTCGGAGGTTCCATGCGTTATTCCCGTTTGTTCATCCCCACCCTGAAAGAGGCGCCGACCGACGCTGAGGCGGTCTCGCACAAGCTCATGGTGCGCGCGGGCTACGTGCGCCAGCTCGCGGCGGGACTCTACATCTACCTCCCCCTGGGCATCCGGGTCATGGAGAAGATCAACCGGATCATCCGCGAGGAAATGAATGCCATAGGCGGCCAGGAAGTGGCCATGCCGGTCTTGAACCCTGCCGAGGTGTGGCAGCAGACAGGGCGGTGGGATGCCATCGGCGGCGAGATGTTCCGGCTCAAGGACCGCGGCGGCAGGGACATGTGCCTGGCCATGACCCACGAGGAGACCATGACCTGGCTCGCGGCCCACGATATCCGCTCCTACCGGGAACTGCCTCAGATCTGGTACCAGGTGCAGACGAAGCTGCGCGACGAGGCCCGGCCCAAGAGCGGTGTGCTCAGGACGCGCGAGTTCACCATGAAGGACTCCTACAGCTTCGACAAGGACGAGGAGGGGCTCGACCGGTCCTACCAGCTTCACCTCGATGCCTACAAGAAGATCTATACACGCTGTGGTATTAGATTTCACGTGGTCCAGAGCGACACGGGCATGATGGGCGGCAGCATGGCCCACGAGTACATGGCGCCTTCTCCGGCGGGCGAGGACGACGTGGCGCTCTGCGACGGCTGCGGCTACGCGGCGAACACGGAACTGGCGCTGTCCGTGCCAAAGACGTCGAAAGCTCCGGAGGGGAACGTTGAAGAGGTGGCCACGCCGGAGCGGCGGACGATTGATGAGGTCACGCGGTTCCTGAAGGTGACGTCCGATCACCTGCTTAAATCCATTCTCGTAATGAGCGACAGCGGCCCGGTGCTGGCGCTGGTGCGCGGCGACCAGACCCTGCACGAGAAAAAGCTCGCCAAGCTCATCGGCCCGCACCGGCCCGCGCAGAAGGACGAGGTGAAGGCCGCTCTCGGCGTGCCTGCCGGGTTCATCGGACCCATGGGACATACGATAAGAAAGATCGCCGACCCCTGCCTTAAACAGGGAAGGTACATTGCCGGCGCGAACAAGGAAGGGTTCCACCTGCGGGGCGTTTCCGCGGACAAGCACTTTTCCGACGCCGGGTTCGCCGACATCCATACCGCGGCGGAAGGCGACGCCTGCGCTCAGTGCGGCAAGCCGCTGCGCATCGAGCGGGTCATCGAGATCGGGAACATCTTCAAGCTGGGCGTCAAGTACTCCGTCCCGCTCAAGGCGAACTACCTTGACGAACAGGGGAATGAGAAGCCCATCATCATGGGAAGCTACGGCATCGGCCCGGCCCGCATCGCCGCCGCTGCCATCGAGCAGGGGAACGACGAGAACGGCATCATCTGGCCGCCGGCCATCGCGCCCTACCAGATCCTGATCGTTCCGGTGAACGTGAAGGATGTGAAATCCATGGACGCGGCCGAGGAGATGTACCGGTTGCTGGAGGAAAAGGGTTTCGAGGTGCTGATGGACGAACGGGACGAGCGCGCCGGCGTCAAGTTCAAGGACGCGGACCTCATCGGCATTCCGTACCGGATCGTCATCGGAGAGAAGAACCTGAAGGAAGGTCTGGTGGAGATCAAGGAGCGGAAGACCGGAGTCGTGGACAAGGTGAAGGTCTCCGACGCAGTGGAGGCGATCGCGAAGAAGATCGTGATGGAGAACGCATGAAGTGCGGAGTGCGGGTAGACATGACCCTCACCCCTGCCCCTCTCCCCTGGAGGGAGAGGGAAAAAGGGAGAGGGGGCTTTATCAACGCGGAGTGCGGAGTGGACGGCAAGAATAATCTGCAGGACGTCGAACAGATCAAGG
>CAYILT010000387.1:0-2099 GCA_964364055.1 uncultured Nitrospiraceae bacterium
CTGCCAAGGCCGCGGAGATCAAGGCGGCCATCGAGCTCGGCAGGAGGTACCAGCGGCCGACCCTCGCCGGCGCTTCGATGTGCGCAAGCCAGGAAGTGGCCGAGTACTTCCAGCCGCGCCTTCGGGACGCAAAGAAGGAAGAGTTCCGCTGTGTCCTTCTGGACACGAAGAACCGCATCATCAGGGAAGAAACGATATCGACCGGCAGCCTGACGGCGTCCCTTGTCCATCCCCGCGAAACGTTCAAGGCCGCGGTCCGCGAGTCCGCCGCGGCGGTGATCTTCGTCCACAATCACCCCAGCGGAGATACCAAGCCGAGCCAGGAGGACATCCTGCTGACGAAAAGGCTTGTGCAGGCCGGGGACCTGCTCGGCATCAGGGTCCTCGACCATGTCATCGTCGGCGACGGCGACCATTTCAGCTTCCGGGACAACGGACTCATCACGCGTACGATGTAACGAGCAACTCTTTCCATGGACCTTTCTCTCCTCATGACCGGCCCCGGATATGTCGATGCCCATGTGCACCTCCGGGACGCGGTAGGCCTTGCCGATGCGGGAAATGCAGGCGTTATCGCGGTGCGGGACGCAGGTACCAAAGACGGCGCCGGCCTCCGGAGCTCCGGCCCGGACACGCCGACGGTGATCAGTGCGGGATGGGCGCTCTGCAAACGAGGCGGCTACGGGGCGCAGTTCGGCGTCCCACTTGACTCACGGGGGCAGATCGCCGGCGAAATACTGAAGCTCAAGAAGGCAGGAGCTGGTATAATCAAGGTCATCGCTTCCGGCATGGTGAGCCTGAAACGGCCCGGCGAGATCACCGGCGGCGGTTTCGGCCGGGACGAACTCCGGTTCATCGTCGAGACCGCTCGAAAGAACGGGCTCGAGGTGATGGCGCATGCCAACGGCGAGGCGGCGATCTTGAATGCAGCGGAAGCCGGCGTTCGCTCGGTCGAGCATGGGTTCTTTATGACCGAAAAAGCGCTCGAAAGCCTTCATACAAACGGCGTCTTCTGGGTCCCGACGGTGGGGGCGCTTCAGAGAGCAGCGGAGCAGCCGGACGCCGATCTTGAGGTGAAACTATTCGTCGAGCGCACGATCGATGAGCACCTTGCTCTTGTCCGTATGGCCTTTGAGCGGGGAGTTCCTCTCGCTGTCGGCACCGACGCGGTGCTGCCGGACCGCCGGTATAGGAGCTTCTACGAAGCGGAGCTCACGTTCTTTCTCCGGGCGGGAATACCCGGCGATGCGGTCCTCACGATCGCCTGCGAAGGCGGGAAGAAGCTGCTCGAAGGAAAATAAATTCTATACAAAATGGAAATAGTAATTCTGCCACAAAGGCACCAAGACACAAAGAGAGCTTTAAAATTAATGAGCTAAATAAACTGTACAATCATCCAGGATCTCTTCGTGCCTTTGTGTCTTCCTCCGTCCCGCATCCAATAGTAATTGGTAACGGAGCGGGGGTGGCAAAATTGATTCCGGCATGTCCGGGTCAGTATGTATCTGATTTCCCGGTCCTCTGCTGTCAGATGGTCTATCTCAGGAGGTTCCTATGCGTATCGGCGTTCTTTCAGGCGGAGGCGATGCACCGGGGCTCAACGCGGTCATCCGCGCGGTCACGAAAACGGCCATCTTCAAGTACGGATGGGAGGTGACCGGGATCATCGACGGGTTCGAGGGTCTGCTCTCGCCGACAAAGACGAGGCAGCTCACCTCGTGGAACACGAGGGGGATCCTGTTCGTCGGCGGTACGATCCTCGGAACCACGAACCGGGGCAACCCCTTTGCCCATAAGACCGTGGTCAACGGCAGGGAGATCATCGAGGACATGTCGCCCCTGGTCCTGAACAACATCAGCGAGCTCGGTCTCGATGCCCTGGTGGTGATCGGCGGCGACGGGTCCCTCAAGATCGGCCACGGCCTGCAAAAGCTCGGCGTGCCGGTCATCGGCGTGCCCAAGACCATCGACAACGACCTGGCGGTGACCGACACCTGCCCGGGCTTCGGTTCGGCGGCCAAGTACACCGCCGTGTCGGTGCGTGAGGCGGCGCTGGACGTGGCGGCGACGTTGATACGCAACCACGCGGATCGGCTCGG
>CAYILT010000388.1:0-2089 GCA_964364055.1 uncultured Nitrospiraceae bacterium
GCAAAACCGATCAGTTCGGTAACAACGAAATGCTCGCCGGCGAACCGGTTCATCAGCAGGTACGCAGCGGGAAAGAAAAGCAGCGGCAGAACTTGCGGCAGGTTCCCGCCGAAGAGGGCAAGCAACACCACGGTCGCAGTCGCGATCTGTCCGAGGAATACGACAAGCGCTGTTCGGTCCCCCTTCCCCCGCAGCCACCTGGTATACGCCTGTTTGGAGTTGATGAGCAGGCCCAAGGCGAGAAAGAGCGGCACCGCTTGCCAGGGGAATGCCCTGCTTACGCCCAGTCCGATAAGAAAGGCGACGGTCAGGACGCTCCAGGAACCGTATTCTTTGAGGATGTATCCTGTTCCTTCAGGTCTCATGATGAGAGTATATCAGTGGAGTGGGAAAAAAGGTATGAGGGAAATCATATTTCACGTGCGGAGTGTCGATGGTTCGACGGTGCTCACCATCATGAGCTTGTCGAATGAGTGCGGAGTGCGGAATAATTTCAGATGCAAGATGAAGGGAAAATAGAAAAAGGCAAGGATGTTTCTTGACCCTTGACCCCGGATCCTTGACCCAGTATTACAATATTCCGATAATGGATGCCCGGGCGAAATCCAGGACGCCCGAGGGATACACGCCAATGACGATGACCGCCGTGACCGAGATGGCCAGGGCCAGGGCCAGCGCCGGAGACTGCACAAGGCTGAACTCCTCTTTCGGCTCGTACATGTACATCACCATGATGACGCGGAGATAGAAGTAGGCGCTGATCGACGAGAACAGAACGCCGACCACTGCCAGCCAGACCATGCCTGCCTGTACGGCGGACTTGAATATATAGAACTTTCCGATAAATCCGGCCATTGGAGGGATCCCCGTTAAGGAAAACATGAAGATAAGCATGAGGAAAGCCGCCGCCTTGTTGGTTTTGCCGAGGCCGGAGAAGTCCGTGATCTCCTCACCCCGCGCCCCGGACCGCCGGAGCATGATGACCACGCCGAATGCGCCCATGTTCATGACCGCGTAAATGAGGACATAGAGCATTACGCTGGCAGCGCCGTCCGGACCGCCCGCAGCCAGGCCGACCAGGGCATACCCTGCATGGGCGATGGACGAGTATGCCAGCATTCTCTTGATATTGGTCTGGGCAATGGCCATGATGTTCCCTACGGCCATGGTAAGCACGGCCATGCCGGCAAGGATGACCGTGGCATGCTCCTGGAGCGGCAGGAGGGTGTGGGCAAAGATGCGCAGGAGCACGGCAAAGCCGGCGACCTTGGGACCTGCTGACATGAATGCCGTAACCGAGGTCGGTGCGCCCTCGTACACGTCCGGCACCCACATGTGGAACGGCACCGCCGCAACCTTGAATCCGAAGCTTACGATCAGCATGACCATGGCCAGGAAGAGCACCGGATTGGCAAGGTCGGCGCCGCGCAGGAACGCCAGGATCCCGTTCAGGTTCGTCGTTCCCGAGACGCCGTACAGGAGCGACATGCCGTAGAGCATGATGCCCGAGGAAAATGCGCCCAGAAGCAGGTATTTTATGCCCGCCTCGTTGGAGCGGCTGTCGTTGCGCATGAAGCCGGCCAGGATGTAGATCGAGAGGGCCATGAGTTCAAGGCCCAGGTACAACGTGATGAGGTCCCCTGCCGACGCCATGAGCATCATGCCGGTCGTGGCGAAGAGCATGAGGGCATAGTACTCTCCACGGTGAATGTCCTCTATGTCGAGGTACTTCATGGAGATCAGAATGCCCAGCCCGCAGGCGATATAGAATGCCAGCTTAAAATAGACGGAGAACGGATCAAGAAGAAAGGTACCGCCGAAGAAAGAGCCGCCCAGCCCGATCAGTTTGATCGTCATGGAAGCGGCAATGACGATCCCGATCAGGCTGTACCACCCCAATATCGCCTTGTGCTGCCGGTCCACGAAGAAATCCAGCAATAGGACGGTAAGAGCGATGGTAATGACCACCAGTTCGGGATAGAGCGGCAGCAATTGACGGATGAACTCTTGCAGCGAAGTTACCATGGAGCCTCTCCTTACCTAACCCGGACAAGCCGGAACCAACAGGTTACGGTAACGGTGACGACGC
>CAYILT010000389.1:0-2078 GCA_964364055.1 uncultured Nitrospiraceae bacterium
CCTGCATCGGTGATGGCCTGGCGAAGCGCCTGGGAAGCGCGGCCTTCCCGGACCCCCTGCGACACGTTCGCGGCAAAGCGGTCGAGCTGCTCCTGCCGGATCTTCTCATAGATGCCCTTGTCGGCAAGCACCCAGACCGTCCGCTCCATGAGCGACAGGAAGAACAGCACGCCCGTCTGTGCCTGCGTCCGGTAGAGCCCCTTTTCGGTGAACGCCCGGAGCGCCCGTATCCGCACCGCGTCGCGGCGCTTTCGCGGAGAGATGAATTCCGACTTGATGACCGGGAAGGACCGCACGAACAGCCTGCAGGGGAAGAAGAGCAGCGCCGTCAGGACGATGTACGGGACGAGTGCGGAATGGAAGAACGCGACAGCGCCAAAGAACGAGAGCGCACCGGAAAAAAGGATGCCGCCGATGGTATCGGCATGAAGGTATTCGTCGCTTGAATCGACGACCATGACGGCGATCTCTCCGATGGTGCGCGACTCCGCGTCGCGGACCGCGGCTTCGATCGCCGCCCGCTCCTCGCTGCTGAAGAATGTATCCGCCAGTGACCTGTGGCCCATTACCAGTCTCCTGATGAACCGCCGCCGTCGAAGGATCCGCCTCCACCGCCGCCGAAATCACTGCCGCCTCCACCGCCGCCGCTGCTGGACCATGACGAACCGCCGAAGGGGCCAAAGAAGCCTCCCCCGGTACCGTGATGCCCGTGCTTACTGTTGGAATTACTGCCCGAACCGATGCCGGCCACGAACAGGCCGACAACGCCGCCGACGGCCGCAAGTATGCCCAGGGTGGAAACGGACGCTCCGCCGCCGGTGAACAGAAAGTGCAGGAGCGGACCGCCTGCTGCGCCCGCGGGGATCGGAAGGAACCGGTTGATCCGCCTCAGGAACGGCAGGACAAGGAACACGGCGACCAGGAAAACCTCGAAGTAACGGTTAGGACTGATATAGGGCTTCGGCTTCGGCGTTGGCTTGAACTCGCCCCGCGTGGCAGCGATGATGGCCCTGGTGCCTTCGAGGAACCCGTCGTCGAAGCTGTTCTGCTTGAAGCGGGGCTTGATCACCGTATCGATGATCCTGCCGGCAAGAAGGTCCGTCAGCACCCCCTGCAGGCCCCTGCCGACCTCGAGCCGCATCTTGCGGTCAGCCTTCGACACGATAAAGATGACGCCGTTATCCTTCCCCTGCTGCCCGATCTTCCAGGCCTCGCCGACCCTGATGCTGAACTCCTCGAGCACATCCCCTTCGAGGGACGGCACGGTGAGCACGACCACCTGGGTCGAGTCCGCGCTCTCGAGTGCGGCGAGCTCCGCCTCGAGCGTTGCCCGGGCCTGGGGAGAGATCATACCCCCGTAATCGTTCACGCGGCCCGAGAGCCGCGGCACGTCAAGTCCGAAGGACTCCGTCGGGCCGAGGAACAGGCAAAGGACTACAGTGATGGTGATGGTCAGCATCGTCACCGCCGCCGCTTTGCATCGACCCGTTCCAATCCATTCCTTATTAATCATCATGTTCAATTACTGGAACTTCACCTTGGGCGCTGTTGCGGCGCCCTCGTCCGCCTTGAAGGGTTCCTTCAGCTTCAGGTGCAGGAGCATGCTGTTCGTAAGGTTGTTCGGGAATATGCGGATGGAGGTGTTGAACGTCTCGACCGCTTTGTTGTAGCGCGAGCGGGCCACGTTGATCCGGTTCTCCGTCCCCTCGAGCTGGTGCGAGAGGTCCTGGAAGCCCTGGTTCGCCTTGAGGTCGGGATATTTCTCCACCACGACCATGAGCCGCGACAGCGACGAGCTCAGCGCTCCCTGGGCCTGCTGGAACTTGGCCAGCGCCTGGGGATCGTCAAGCATCGCCTTCGTCACCGTGATGGACCCGGCTTTGGACCGCGCCTCGGTCACGGCGGCGAGCGTCTCGCGCTCATGCTTCGCGTAGGCCTTGACGGTCTCGACGAGGTTGGGGACGAGGTCGGCGCGCCGCTGGTACGAGGACTCGACGTCGCCCCACGCGGCCTTGACAGCCTCTTCGTTGGCCTGCATGGAATTGTACCCGCATCCCTGGAGCAGGGAGAGGGCGAGC
>CAYILT010000390.1:0-2073 GCA_964364055.1 uncultured Nitrospiraceae bacterium
TGTCCTTCGGGTGGCGGCCCGTTGAGGCCTACCTGGCGGGCAAAAAGAGAAAGAATGAGGCAAGGGCGAAGAAGGACAAAAAGGATGTGGGCAAGTAGTAGAGCGGTACCCGGAAAACATGAAACGGCGGGACAGATCACACTGTCCCGCCGTTATTTTTTATCCTGCCTCTTCTGTAACGCGTTCCTACTTGTTCGCTTCTTGCGGGATCAGCACTATCTCGATCCGGCGGTTCATGGACTTCCCCTCATCCGTATCGTTCGGCGACACGGGACGGAACTCGGCGTAGCCCTCGGCGCTCAAAAAGCTCGGGTTCACGCCCCTTCCCTGCAGGTACCGGACCACCGTGGTCGCGCGGGCTGTGGAGAGTTCCCAGTTCGAGGGAAAACGCTCAGCAAGCCGCGAGCTGATCGGCACGTTGTCCGTGTGGCCTTCCACTTTGATCTGTTGCTTCGTAACGTTCTTCAGGATGTCGGCGACCCGGTCGAGCACCTTCTCGCCGTTCTTCTTGATCACCGCGCTTCCCGAGTCGAAGAGGATCTTGTCCACCATGTTCACCGTCAGTTTGTCCTTGAGCTGGGTGATCTGGATCTCTCCCTGTTTGATCTCATGTTTCAGTTCGGTGACAAGGCTGTCGTAGGTCCCCTTCACCTGCGCGACGGCCCGTTCTTTCTCCTGCGCCAGCTGGTCCGCCTGCGCCTTGAGCTGGGCGATCTCCTTGTTCTTTGCGGCCAGCTCATCCTCCAGCACCTTGATCCTAGCCGTGTTTTCGGTCAGTTTGTTCTTGAGCTCGACGACGTCCTTCGTGAGCTGGCTCCGGCTTGCCTCCAGGGTACTCTTGATGTTCGCGTTCTCTTTTTCCAGCTGTTCCTTCTGTTTTGTCAGATCACCGACCTGCTGTTTCAGATCGGCGATATCCTTGTCCTTTGCACGGTTCTGTTCCTCAAGGCCGGCCTTCTCCTTTTGGACCCCATCGAGTTCGGCGACCTTGGCAAGAAAATCCGATTTGGCCACGCACCCCGAAAGCATGACGACCGCTACCAGCAACGACAGTGCTATTTTCCGTCCCATAGAACAACCCTCCTCATTGAATAATGTCATGATGGCTGATTATAGCGGAATTTCCCGTGGATGGATAGGGGGAAAGATACGGTCTGCCGCATAGGGCGTAGAAATCCGGCGTAGTTCAGAAATCGAGAGGGCTTTTCGCCTCTTTCACGGTTCTGCTCGGCACGCAGTGGGTGTAAATCATCGTTGTCCTGATGTCCGCATGCCCGAGCAGCGTCTGGATCGTGCGGAGGTCGTAGCCCGCCTGCAAAAGATGCGTAGCGTAAGAATGGCGGAAAGTGTGCGAGGTGACTCGTTTCGTGAGCTTTGCCTTTCTGACTGCCTCGTACAGCGCATCCTGAACGTGCGAGTCATGAAGATGATACCGCCGCCGCTCCTGCGTATCTGCTACGAACGTCAATGACTCCTGAGGAATAAACCACTGCCAGACAAGCTCCTTTGCGGCCCTTGGATATTTCCCATGAAATGCCTCTCTCCAAAGCTCTTCCCCCTTGAGGGGGGAAGAATTCAAAGATGAGGGTGATGCTTCGGCAGCTGATAGACCGTCGGTTTTCATATCACGTTCTGAACGCCGTACATGATTGTATCGCTCAAGCTGATCGTCGAGAAACACTCCGGCGAACCCCGCAGCCAAGTCCTCGTCATGAAGTTTTTTCACGGCTTCTATCTGGACCTGCAGCTCCGGCATGATCCTTTGCGGTATGGGCACGGTGCGGGTTTTATCGCCTTTGCCCCGGACCGTAAGAATGCCGGCATCGAAATTGAAGTCCTTTACCCGCAGCGAAACGCCTTCATTGATGCGAAGCCCGCAGCCGTACTGGAGTTGGGCGATGAGCTTGTAGGGGTGGGAGAGGCGCTTTAAAACTTCGTCGACTTCCGGCCGCGAAAGGACCACGGGAATATAATTCGATTTCTTCGCGCGGGGAATGTCTTTGTGAGTTCCAAAATCCTTCTTAATACTACAGCGAAACATTATCCGTCACCCTTGAGCAATGCCAGTCGTTT
>CAYILT010000391.1:0-2033 GCA_964364055.1 uncultured Nitrospiraceae bacterium
TAGAGCCTACGCATAAATTCAAAAAACATTGCCGACTTCAGACCGGCAACTGCTGCGATTGATCGCAGCTAATGGTATCGTCACTTGTTTTTTCCGATATTCACCAAAAAAAACCTCAAAGATGCCGCTTCCAGCCTCGACTGGCCGCAGTGCTGCCGTTGTCTTGCCCTTCCTGCTCTCATCCGCCATCACCTCAGCGCCGTAGCAGGTGGTGAAAGGCGATCATCGTTTTATCGAGATACGCCTGGAACGACGCGGTGCCTCTTTTGCTCAGGCGATCATCACTCAGATCGCATTTCAACCGTTTGATCATGCGCTCCACGGAAGGCCGTCTGCTCATGATCGCCTTGAACCGCTTCGCCATCGGCGGGTCCTTGGGGTTAATGTGAGGCAGCGCGTCGAAGGACACCGTGATAGTCCTGACCTCCCGCGCATTCGGACAACAGGCGGCCTTCTGCCAGCATCTCGTGCAGACCGGAACGCCATATTTGTCAATGGGCGCCTGATAGATGAACTTCTCGGTCTCGTAGCGCATGCCCTTGTAATCAAACATGAAACCGTTCATGCAGATCGGATCTCCGTAGGGCGTGATCTTATGAATGCCGCGCGGCAGATTTTCGGTAATTTCTTTTTTCCGCCGGGGGTTCAGGGACGCCTTGAGTTCAAGCCCCAGCTCTTTTTGAAACTTCTCCTTCAGTTCTTCTCCGTCGCACGCGCTGTCGTACAGAACCCGGTCTATCCAGTCCTTGAGCTCCGGCAGTTCCGCGAAGAGCTTCTCAACGTGCGGATAGAGCGTTTCACTATCGTGGATGGCTGCGTCGGTAACCGCGGCCGCATCGAGCGGGACGCCCTGTCTCGGCAGGCCGATGATGCTGGCCTTGTGCCCCCAGTGCATCTGCTTGTTCGATTTGACGATGGTTCCAGCACCTTCATCGGCCAGTACCCACTCGTGGAAACAGGTCTCCTGGTCCGCGCAACGGCAACGCTTCGTGACCTTTGACTGCGACTTCTTTTTGTCTTCGCCGTTTTCATCCGTATACGTGACGGTCTCAAAACCCGAGTATGCGTAATAGTGCGTGGTGTCGGCTACCAGCTCGTTTTCTTTTTTAATGACGCCTTCCCGCAGATTTCGCGCGATTTCATCAAGCTTCATCCGGTTCCAAAGGCCGGATTCCGTCAAGATCTGGTCGAACTGCTCAAGCTTCCTGACGGTCGGAGCATGCGAGAAGCTGTAAGCATCCTTCGCCCCTTTCGGGATGAACCCGCAAACCTGGAGAAAGTTCAGATTACTGGTCAGGAGCATATTCACGGTCTCCGGCTCCGGAGTAAACCCCATGAGGGTCACGCCGAGAAAGCTCTTGAGCATCGCAAAAAAGCATTTGGGCTTCCTGCCCGCAATACGTTCGGGAACAATGCCGGGGGCCAATGTCTCGGGGTCCACCGTCGTGTCCGCTTCGATGACCTTTCCTTGATAGATAATCGGCGGCTTTTCCCCCGCCAGCTTCCGCATGCCGGCTCTGTCGAAAAGCAGGCGCTGCGCCGCTTCCTCCCGCGTCTCGCTGCTTTCCCACCACTCGTCTTCAAGCTCTCGTTCCGAGCGCTTCTCCGCCTCGTTCAGATTGAACTGATAGAGCAGATCGTAATATTGCGCCGCGAATTTCTGGTACTGCTGCCATGGGAAATCGTAAAGTATCCTGAACCAATCCGCACCCGCTGAAGCAAGCAGGATGGCTTCGTTTGCATCCACGATGTGGATCAAGGGCATCTGTTGAGGTTCACTCTGCGTTATTGTCGGCATCGTATTAGCGGCCTCCGTATCATGTGCGTTGCTCATGATTGTACACGATACGGAGTTTAATTTTGTAAAAATCCTGCGAAAAAGCGGATATTTGTTCAATATTTCTTGAAAATAACGCGGTAACGCCGTTCTGTGTAACTCTCTTCCGCCTCCGTTTTACAAATTCCCACGGGTGGACATAGTCAATATCGCCTTTATAATTGCACCTTCGTGTAATTTATGCGTAGGCTCTATA
>CAYILT010000392.1:0-2024 GCA_964364055.1 uncultured Nitrospiraceae bacterium
TATAGAGCCTACGCATAAATTAAAAAACGATAAAAGCATTGGCATTTAATTGTTTAGATTGTATGCAACTAATGCCCTCTACGCTTACCTTTCACGTTCGTACTTCCTAAAATTACTGAAAACCCCCCTTTTTATCCTCCTTTGGGCGCACCGATCCCGTCTTTTTTATCTTCTCCCAACAACCCTCGCTTTAGCTTCGCAGCAATTGGTGAAAGGCTATCAGCGTTTTATCGAGATACGCTTGAAACGATGCCGTCCCTCGCTTGGTAAGTCGATCGTCTCCCAGGTCACATTTCAAGCGCTTGATCATGCGCTCAACTGAGGGGCGTCTGCTCATGATTGCCTTGAAGCGTTTCGCCATCGGCGGATCATGAGCATCGATATGCGGCAGCACATCGAAGGAAACCGTGATTGTTCTTCCCGTCTGCGCATTCGGACAACATTCGCTTTTCCGCTCGCAGCTCACGCAGACCGACGTTCCGTCATCGCCCACGGGCGCTTGATAAATAAACTTTTCGGTTTCATAGCGGATGCCTTTGTAGTCCATCGCATGGCCGCCGATGCAGATAGGCTCTCCATAGGGCGTGATCTTCTCGAGGCCGCGCGGCAGGTTTTCGGTGAGCTCTTGTTTCCGGCGCGGATTCAAGGAGGCCTTCAGTTCTATTCCAAAATCGTTCTGAAACTTCTGTTTCAACTCCGCGCTGTCGCAGGCGCTGTCGTACAGAATCCGCTCTGTCCAGGCCTTTATCTCCGGAAGCTCCTGAAATAGCTTTTCGACATGAGGATAGAGCGTTTCTCCGTCGTGGATGGCGGCATCGGTCACCGCCGCCGCATCGAGCGGTATGCCCTGCTGCGGAAGACCGATAATGCTGGCCTTGTGGCCCCAGTGCATCTGCTTATTCGATTTTACGATCGTCCCCGCTCCGGGATCGGCCTCTTCCCAAGGGTGCGAACAGGTGTTACGGTTTTCACAGCGGCAACGCTTGGTCGTTTTCGATTGCGACTTCTTGCGCTCTTTGCCGTTTTCATCGGTGTATCTGAGGACCTGGAAGCCTGAATACCCATGGTAGTGCGTGGTGTCCCCAACCAGCTCTTTTTCTTTTTTGATGACCTCCGCCTCCAGATTCCGGCGTATCTCGTCCAGCTTTATCTTGTTCCAGAGGCCGGATTCCGTCATGATCTGATCGAATTGCTCCAGCTTGCGCAAGCTCGGCACATGCAGATAGCAGTATTCGTCCTTCTCCTCTTTCGGCACGAAGCCGCAAACGCGGAGAAAATCGATGTTGTTCTTGAGTTGCATATATACGGCTTCCGGCTCGGGGGGAAAACCCATGATAGTCGTCCCCACGTAACTCTTGAGTAAAGCGAAAAAACACTTGGGCTTCCTGCCCGCGAGACGTTCGGGCACAACACCGGGCTTTATCGACCCGGGATCCGTCTTCGGCTCCAAAGGTACGACTTCTTTCCCCTGATAGATGATCACCGGTTTCCGCCCTTGCGCCTTTTGCATGGTTTCACGATTGAAGAGCAACCGCTGCTCCGCTTCCCTTTTCGTTTCACTCACAGACATATTTTCCTTGTCGGGCCGTTCCTCTTGTTTCTCTGCCGCCTCTTTGTTGAACTGATAAAGGGCGTCATAATATTCAGCGCCAAAGGGCTGATACAAAACCCAGGAAAATAAACAAAGCTTTTTGTACCAATCCCCATCCGAGGAGTTCAGGAGAATGCTATGGTTCCTGTCAACGATGTGGATTAAAGGCAGCTGTTGACGATCAGATTGCAAATATTGCAGCATTGGCCGGCGTCCTCCGTGTGAGTGATTGTTTGATATTGTACACGAAAAAGACAGCCAATTTTGTAAAAATCTCTTCTTAAGAGAGGTTTTTGTCAACTATTTCGGCGGAAAACCATCATTTTCACTTTTTGTTTTGCAGTAGCCTACCTCGCTTTACAAATTGTTCTCATTGAAAATGCCAATATTGCAGCGGTAAATAAGCATTTGTCTTATTTATGCGTCTGCTCTA
>CAYILT010000393.1:0-2018 GCA_964364055.1 uncultured Nitrospiraceae bacterium
GCGGCGGCCAAGGCAAAGAAGCCGGTCCTTGCCGGCGGCTACGGTACCCAGCGCGTCAATGTGGCGCTCGGCGGCACGCTCTACCAGGACAATGCCCTACAGATCCCCAAGACCATCAAACACGGCCCAACGATATCAGGGGAAAAGGTATTTCATGCCGTCAGCATCTTTGAGGGGACCAGGCTTTGCCAGATCATGGGCAGCTGCAGTACCGGTGACTGTAATATCCGGGTCAGGAGCGCACATCACCAGAGCATCAAGAATCCCGGGAAGGGCCTCAGACTCTCGGCCGTATCGCCGGACGGCGTCTTCGAAGCGCTGGAGTCCCGCGGCAAGAGCTTCCTCGTGGCCGTCCAGTGGCATCCCGAGAAGACCCTGGGGGACCGCGCTTCAGCAGCGCTCTTTAAGGCGCTCATCCAGGCGTCCCGGGGATAGCCCCAACCGATGATCCTCCGGAACCGCCAACTCGTCCCGTTCCTCGTCATCGTGCTTGTTCTTGCCTTTCTTCCCGGCTGCCGGCCCTCGCCGGAGAGCAAGCTCACCGGCTGCCTGTACCTCCGGCTTTCCACCAACCCTACGACCCTCGACCCCGCGCTCATCACCGATGTGATGGGCGGGGGGATCGCCGCCAAGATCTTCAACGGCCTCGTCAGGTTCAATGACAACCTTGACATCGTGCCCGACATCGCCGAGTCCTGGAAGATCTCGAACGACCACCGCACTTACACCTTCAAGCTCAGGAACAACGCCGCCTTCAGCAACGGCAGGAAGGTGACGGCCCATGATTTTCAGTATTCCTTTGAGCGTGTCCTGTCCCCGGGAACGAAAGCGCCGATCACCTGGGTCCTGGACCGCATCAAAGGGGCCAGGGACGTCATTGCCGCCAGGACACCCCATGCGTCGGGCATCCGGGTCATTGATGACCACACCCTCGAGTTGACCCTGGAAAGGCCCTTCGGTCCGTTCCTCTCGCTCCTCGGCATGTCAGCAGCCTACGTGATACCCCGCGAGGCGGTAGCGCAGTTCGGCCAGGACTTCGGGAGTCATCCCGTCGGTTCAGGACCCTATGTGCTCACCGAATGGCTGCACGGCCAAAGCCTTACCCTCTTCGCGCGGGACGCCTATTTTGAAGGCCGCCCCCGCCTGAAGGGTATCGTATACCGCGTCATCCCTGAAGACCTCACGGCGGTCATGGAGTTCGAGACCGGCGGCCTCGACGCACTTCAGATCCCGGCATCGGAGTATCGCCGCTATAGAACCGAACCGAAATGGCGCAGCCAGGTCGTCGGCAGGCCCGGACTCAATTGCTACTATCTCGGTTTGAATAACCGCAGAGCGCCGTTCCAGGACATACGGGTCCGACAGGCCGTGAACATGGCCATCGACCGGCGCCGCCTGCTGGAGACGGTTTTCGAAAAACGGGGAGTCCTTGCCGCCGGACCGGTCCCTCCGCCCTTGTGGAAGTTCGGCAGGGGGCCGAAGGATGCCGACGGATATGGCTATGAGCCGGAGCGGGCGAAACGGATGATCCGCGAAGCGGGAATGGAAGGAAAGCGCATCAAGATATACATCTCCGCCGATCCCGAGGTCCTTGACATCCTGGAGGTCATCCAACAGTACCTTTCCCATGCGGGGCTGATCGTTGAGATCGTCCAACTGGACTGGAGCGCATTCAAAGAGGCGCTGAACAAAGGCGAGGCCGATGCGTTCTGGCTATCCTGGTGGGCAGACTACCCTGACCCTGAGAATTTTTTCTATCCCATGTTCCATTCGTCCAATGCGGGGCCTGCCGGGAACAGGACCTGGTTCAATGACCGGGAGTTCGACCGTCTGATCGAACAGGCGCAGTCCACCGCGGACGAGCGGACACGGTTCTCCCTCTACCAGCGGGCCAACGAGCACATCGTCAAGAATGCCCCCTGGGTCTTCATGTGGCACCGTTCTGACTTCTTCGTGATCCAGCAGAGGGTCGGGGATTTCAGGATATATCCCATCTATTCCGTGGACAAGGGAATGGA
>CAYILT010000394.1:0-2011 GCA_964364055.1 uncultured Nitrospiraceae bacterium
CACCAGGCGCTTGATAAGGCCGTGGATGCCGCGTACGGTAAAAAGAATTTTGCGTCCGATGCCGAACGGGTGGCGTTCCTGTTCGAGCTGTATCACAAATACACGAGTCTTCTACCAGCGCCGGAAAAGCCACTACGAAGAAAGAAGAAGCAGAGGAGTTAAATTGGATTGTTTTTCTTTGTTTTTTCGGAACAATGGATTTGAAAGATAAAGAGGCGCTGAAATGACCAAAGTGAAAGGCATATTCAAGGGAACCACTGTCCAGCTTCTTGAGCCTGTAGCGGCGACGAACGGCGTGGAAGTCGATGTCATCTTCCACGAGCCTGACGAAAAAGACCTGTCATTCATGAACGCCATGAAACAGGAGCTTGCGCGGATGGAGAAAGGTTTGCAGCTTGGCGGCGGCCCCTACTATCGCTCACGGGATGAGCTGCATGAGCGATAAGGCCTTAATCGACATGTAGGAACATCCCGGGACGTTCGTTCTCAAGGCTATGCGGTGAGGGTTAAGCATCTTCGCGCCGATCCCTAATCACGGAAGAATGGTAAAAGTGTAGGGGGTACTGTGAAATCACAACGAGGTCAGCTGGTTTGTCAGCATCTTGAGCCAGTAGGTTGGGTTGAACAGTGTTAGGGAAGCACAACAAGTTTGAGCGAAAAGATGTTGGGCAAAGTGATGTATTTTGCCCAACCTACGAAACCTACGAACTGAATCCCGGGAAGATATTCATCAGTGCGGAGTGAGGAGTGCGGAGTGCGGAGTGAAAGACCCGGAAAACTGATTGTGGCGGCGGTCCTGTCGGTCGTGTGCGCGTTCTCTCCATCGCCGGCAGAACCCCAGGGAACATCGGACAGTGCCGATATCGAGCTGCTTCGCGCGAAGGTCGCCGCCCTCGAGCAGGAGGCTACGAGCCTGGAGGAGCAGAACCAGGGGCTCCGGCAGATGCTGAAGGAGCAGGAGGACGACGAGGTCTACATCGTCGTGGACACGGAGAACAACCGTCTTACCCTGCGACAGGGCGAGAAGGTCCTGCTGACCGCGGTCGTCGGCACCGGCAGCAGGCAGTTCATCGAGGAGGAGACCGGACGGAACTGGTATTTCGAGAGCCCCCTGGGGTCGCTCACGGTGCTCGGGAAAGAGCGGAACCCCGTATGGATAAGGCCGGACTGGTCCTACGTGGAGGAGAACATGCCCGTTCCGGCGGAGAATGATCCGGACCGCATTGTCCGGGAGGTGCTGGGAAAATACGCCCTCATACTCGGGAACGGATACAAGATCCACGGCACCAAGTATACCGATCTTCTGGGAACTCATTTTACCCATGGTTGTGTCTCGGTGGGGGACAAGGACCTGGAAAAGCTCTATAGGACCGTCAAGATAGGAACGAAAGTTTATATTTACTGAGCGCGGCAGGCGGGACATGGTTTCGCATCGTACGGAACATACTCCGGCAGCGGGAGTCCTCCTGATCCTGATGTCGGTCTTTCTCTTCGGGATGCAGGGGAAGTCCCCTGATGACATCGAGCGCCGGAGGCTTGTTGAGCAGCAGGCGAAGCTATCCGACCGTATTGCGTCCCTGAACCAAGAGCAGGAGTTCCTGCTCTTGCAAAAAGCCTTCTATGCGTCAGACTCCAAATATATACTTCTCGATCTCCCGTCCCGTACGGGCATGCTGAAGTACCGGAACCGGGTCCTGAAGACGTTCGTCTTCTCCATGACCGCAGGCAAGCGCCCTGTTCCCCGGAACACCGTCCTGAAAGTGACCGCGAAGACCGACGGCAAGGAGCGAAAGAGAATGCTGCTGTTCGGAGACGCGCTTCTTCTCCAGTCAAAACGTTCCTCCCTCGCCGCAGGGAAGGAAAAGAGGACGCCGCGGATACTGGTCGGATCGAAAGATTTCGCCGCGCTCTATTATGCCGTTGAACAGGGAACGATGCTGCATACAGGAAAATGAAATTAATGGTCTCATAATTATCTGTACATTCCACCGACCGTCATCCCCCGCTTGAT
>CAYILT010000395.1:0-2010 GCA_964364055.1 uncultured Nitrospiraceae bacterium
CGAACCACGAGATGCCGGTCATCGTCACGACCGGCGACGGAGACTGCTATGGCGAGGGCGGCAATCATCTTATGGCCGCCATGCGGCGGAACATCAATATAAAACTGTTCGTGCACGACAACCAGATATACGGACTGACCAAGGGACAGCCCTCACCCACGACGGGCGAGGGTATGGTGACGAAGAACATGCCTTTCGGAGTGATCTCCGGCCAGTTCAGTCCCATGACGCTTGCGGTGGCGCTGGATTGCAGTTTCGCCGCCCGGGCGTTCGCCGGCGATATCGGGCACTTGAAGGTGATCGTGAAGGAGGCGGTCAGCCACAAGGGGTTCTCGCTCGTGGACATCCTTCAGCCCTGTGTCTCCTTCAACAAGGTGAACACCTACGAGTGGTATCGCCAGCGGGTCTACAAGCTCGGGCCGGACCACGATCCCGCGAACCGCACCGCCGCGTTCCAGAAGTCGCTCGAATGGGGCGACAAGATCCCCCTCGGGATCATCTATCGAAACAACCGGCCGACCTTCGAGGAACGCTTTCCGGTCCTCAGCGGCAAGCCGCTGGTGAAGCAGGAACAGTTCAATACGGGAAAGCTCGAGAGAACGCTGGCCGAGTTCCTCTGACCGAAAAGGCGGGACGCGCCAGCGGGGAGAGAAAGGTCCGGACAACCATGCCGAGAACGTCAAAGCGAAGGACAAAGAAAGTAGGGCTTCCCGCCGGATCGCTTGTGTACACGGGCGAGCAGGAGGTCGGGAAGGTCGAGGTCACGCTCATTGACTACGATGAGCAGACCTTCGAGGAGCGCCCGCTGCATTCGGTGGACGAATGCGCGGTCTATAAGGCAAAACCCACGGCAACGTGGATCAACGTTGACGGCGTGCACAACCCCGCCATGCTCGAAAAGATCGGCGAGTGCTTCGGCCTCCACGGCCTGGTGACCGAGGACCTGATGAGCGTGGTCCAGCGGCCCAAGGTCGAGGATTACGGCGAGTATCTCTTTGTGGTCCTCAAAATGCTCACCTATGACGAGAAGGACGGCCGGATCGTTCCGGAGCAGGTGAGCCTTATCGTGGGAGATAACTTCCTGCTGTCCTTCCAGGAGGGCGTCAAGGGCGACGTCTTCCCCCTGATCCGCGACCGTCTGCGGGCGGGCAGGGGAAAGATCCGGAAGATGGGCGTGGATTACCTCGCCTATTCGCTCCTGGACGCATTGGTGGACGGCTACTTCGTGATCCTTGAAAAGCTCGGGGAACGCATCGATCTGCTGGAGGAGGAGCTCATCGCCCGGCCCGGCAGGACCGTCGTGGAACAGATCTATCAGCTGAAGCGGGAGCTCCTGTTCCTGCACAAGGCGGTGTGGCCGCTCCGCGAGGTCGTCTCGTCCCTGGTGCGGCGGGAGTCGCCGCTCATCCGGGAGACGACCGCCCCTTATATGAGGGATGTGTACGACCATGTGGTACAGGCCATCGACAGCGTGGAGATCTACCGCGACATGCTCTCGACCATGCTCGACCTGTACCTCTCGAGCGTCAGTATCCGGATGAACGAGATCATGAAGGTCCTGACCATCATCGCCACGATCTTCATGCCGCTCACGTTCCTTGCCGGGGTCTACGGCATGAACTTCAAGCACATGCCGGAGCTCGAGTGGAAGTACGGGTATCTGGCGGCATGGATCATCATGGCCGGGATAGGAGCGGTCATGATCGTTTATTTCAAGCGGAAAAAATGGATGTAGCGCTGAGCAGGGGGGGCCGAACATCCGGTCTGAAGCGCTCAAGGGAACGGTGACGAAGCGGGGCGGCGCAGCGGTCAGTTCGCGCCGGTCCCATGGAGGATCTCGTCGACCTTCCGGATGAGGTCTTCGGGGAGAAATGGTTTAGAGAGCAGCGTCGTTGAGCTGTCGATGACCCCTTTTCGGCCAAGATAGTCCGCAGTGTACCCGCTGATGAACAGAGCCTTGATGTCCGGAGCCATCTGTTTGATCTCGCCATGGACCGTCCAGCCGTTCTT
>CAYILT010000396.1:0-1996 GCA_964364055.1 uncultured Nitrospiraceae bacterium
CTCCGTTACCAATTACTATTGGATGCGGGACGGAGGAAGACACAAAGGCACGAAGTAATGCATGAAGCAAATTAACGTAGTTTGCATTAAATTTGCACTTTTCAATTTATATTTTCCAATTTTCAATTCCGCTTTATGCGGGTTAGGATGGGACCCTATGGACGTCATAAAGAAATTTATCGAAAAAGACCTTTTCGCAAAACACCTCGGCGTTGAGGTGCTTTCCCATGGGCCCGGCACGGCAAAAGCGGTCATGGCCATCAAGGACCATCACCGGAACAGCGCCGGGATGGTCCACGGAGGCGCGATCTTTTCACTGGCCGATGCGGTCTTTTCCATAGCGTCGAACTCCCACGGAACGCTCGCCGTGGCGATCAATGTGAGCATCTCCTTCTTCAAGTCCGCGGCCGCCGGGACGCTTACCGCGACCGCGGAAGAGGTCTCGTTCAATCCCAAGCTCGCCACCTACCTTATTACGGTGACGGACGACGCCGGGAACAAGATCGCGCTTTTCCAGGGAACGGTCTATCGGAAAAAGGACAACATCGCGGATATCGTAAAATAAAGCAAAAGCTTTCACCACAAAGACACGAAGACACAAAAAAGAGATCGGCACTTCTTTCCCTCGATTTTCTTGGTGCCTTGGTGCCTTCGTGGTAATTTATCCATATTATGTACGATCTTAGACCTTCACGTCTTCCCTTCCACTACGCCTGGATCCTCGTCGTCACCGGCACGATCGTCATCATGGCCTGCCTCGGCTTCGGCCGTTTCGCGCTCGGGATGCTTCTCCCGTCAATGGCCTCATCGCTTAAGCTCTCCTACGCCCAGATCGGCTATATCAGCACCGGGAACTTCATCGGCTACCTCGCCGCGGTCCTGCTCTGCGCGCCTCTCGCGAAGAAGATCGGCTCCCGCCAGCTCATCGTCATCGCCCTTGCGATCATCGCAGTGTCCATGGCGCTCATCAGCCAGGCGCAAAGCTTCGTCACGGTCCTTCTGCTCTACCTCATTACGGGCATCGGCAGCGGCGCGGCAAACGTACCCATGATGGGCCTCATTACGGCATGGTTCGACCGGGCGATACGGGGCAGGGCGGCCGGGTTCGTTGTGATCGGCAGCGGCTTCGCCATCATTATTTCGGGCAAGCTTATACCTTTCGTCAACGGCCACGTGGGCACCGAAGGGTGGAGGACGAACTGGATGATCCTCGCGGGGGCGGTCGCGTCGATTGCCGTGCTCGCTTTTCTCATTCTGAGGAACAAACCGGAAGAAACGGATCTGAGACCGCTGGGGAGCGTGGATAGGGTTGTTCCATCCGTACCGCGTGTAGCAGCGACCGGCAGGGAGAACATTTATCGGAATAAAACGCTTTATCTTCTCGGCGGAATCTACTTCCTGTTCGGCTATACCTACGTGATCTACGCCACCTTCATCGTGACCACGCTGGTCAACGAGCGCGGCTTTTCAGAGGCCGTCGCCGGCAACTTCTGGGCCTGGGTAGGATTTCTCAGTCTTTTCTCAGGTCCGGTCTTCGGCACGCTGTCGGACCACATCGGCAGGAAGGCCGGGCTGATGCTCGTCTTTCTGCTCCAGATGCTCGCCTATCTCATGGTCGCGGCAAACCTGCCTCCGCTCTTCCTGTATCTGTCGATCGGATTCTATGGGATCGTAGCCTGGTCCATCCCGTCCATCATGGTCGCCGCCGTGAGCGAGTATGTCGGACCGGAAAAGGCCCTCGCCGCATTCGGATTCATAACGTTCATCTTCGGACTCGGCCAGATCACCGGTCCTTCGATCGCCGGCGTCCTCGCCGAAAAGACGGGCAGCTTTTCCTCGAGCTTCTTCATGGCGGCATTACTCGCCGCTGCGGCTATCATGCTGACGTCCTTCCTCAAAAAACCGCACCACCTGGAAAGCAAATAAAAAAGCCGCCGAAGTAACCCTTCAGCGGCGCACTTTTTAACTGTTTCCCAGCACGAGGCCTTTGCTTTAG
>CAYILT010000397.1:0-1988 GCA_964364055.1 uncultured Nitrospiraceae bacterium
GCCCTCAAGAGGACCTATGCCGCGACCCCGAGTCCCAAGATCGTTGTGGCCATGGGTGACTGCGGATGCAACGGCGGTGTGTTCGGAGAGAGTTATGCCTCGCTGGGCGGCGTAGGCAAGGTGATACCCGTGGACGCTGTCATCCCCGGATGTCCCCCGACACCCACGGCCCTGCTCCAGGGCATTCTCCAGGCGCTGAAACACGAGCCCTCTGCTGCCGGCCGTCCCTGAATCCGGAACGTGAATCGTATCGCCGACTTTTTCTTTACCCCGTTAGAGAAAGTCACCGACTCCTGTCGGTGGTACATATCATTTTTCAGATTGCGGTCCAAAGCCACAATCTCATATTGTCAGAGAACGAAGTTCTCTAACGGGGTTTACTTCCTGAGCGTCCTTCGGATATAATAGCATCCTACCCCGGCAGAGCATCTTCGCCGGCCGAACTGTTCCAAGAAAGGGCATGCCATGCATCGAACCGTACCCGCAGTCGTCCGCACCATCCTGGTCCTGGGCATCGTCGTCATCCTGCTGATCGCCGGCAGGGCGCTGTCCGGTCCGTCGATCGATCCAGCGTCGGAGCAGACCGTCCGCGATATGCTGGAACGGGAGTGCATCAATCTCAACAAGGAAAAACTGTACGCGCTCATCACGGCGCAATTCAGCGCTGAGCTTGAAAAACCTCTCGCCCCGGAGTTTCTCAAGATCATGGAAGGGGTAATCAAGAGAACGGACTTCGACGGCATCGCCGAGGAGAAGACCGCCGAGATCATCGGCCTGGTGAACGGGGCCTACCGGAAGGGGGCCCCCCTGGATTACCTAGACGACATATTCGACGTGGCCTATGTGAACACTATCACCGTTGACCAGCTTGCCGCGGCGTCAAAAGCATTGAAGGAGTTTCACGACTCCGACGTGCCCCAGGATATCTATGAGGAGTTCGTGTACCATTCCATCGAGGACGGATGGGAACCGGCAACGGTCCCCGTATTCACCCGGGGGCTGATCTACGGCGTCGACCGGGGGCTTTCACCCGGCAAGGTCGCGCTCATCATCATGCTTGATGTCAAGAATCCGGACTTTGCGAACAAACCGCCGGAGCAGGTCGTCCTGGACTCCATCAGGCTCGTTCGCGAAAAGGAGCCGAAGAACTGGAAGCCCATGGACGAAGTGGAAAAGGAGCTCGTGCTCAAAAAGGACAAACAGCGGAGCCTTGAGCAGAGAAAGCGCGAGCTCGACAGTAATATCGACCAGAGAGAACGGGCCTTCGTGCAGGCCCAGTCCGAGCTTAAGGATCTCCGTGAGTATCCAGGGGGAAAAGGTCCCGACGTGGACATGGACAAACTGAACCGTGACCTGGAGCGGCTGCTCAAGAACCTCCAGGGCGAGATCACCAAATACCAGGGCCAGCGCGGGAACATCGTTGCCGAACTGGAGGCGACCAAGAAGGTCGTGGATCAGCAGCAGGACGCCAGGGACAAGGAGCGCAGGACGAAGCGGGAACGGGAGCTGACGAAGAAGCACGGGCAGGTGAGCTCCGCCGGCAGGAGCGGGAGGCTGAACAAGGACAAGATGACTGCCGCGGTGAACGGTTATATCGGCACGCCCTACCGGTTCGGTGGGGACTCGGAGCGGGGCATCGACTGCTCGGCCTTTACCCGGAGAGTATACCGGAGCCAGGGCGTCGAACTCCCCCGGAACAGCAGGGAGCAGGCGCGGGTGAGCGCCAGTGTCGCCTATTCCTCGGTCAGGACCGGGGACCTGATCTTCTTCGACACGTCCATCAACGGCGGCATTTCCCACGTTGGAGTGTTTCTCGGCAGCGGCACCTTCGCCCATGCCAGCAGCAGCAAGGGCGTGACCAAAAGCTCCCTGAAGGAGAAATATTACGTGAAGAGGTTCGTGAAGGGCGGCAGGATCTTCAACGACTGAGCGGACACGATTTGAGCATCACATTCTTCTCAATTCGTCATTCCCGCCCCTGCTTACGT
>CAYILT010000398.1:0-1977 GCA_964364055.1 uncultured Nitrospiraceae bacterium
CCGTGCGCCGCTTCGAGGGCGCCGGCGGGGTACAGCATGGTCAGGAGCGTGAACACGCCCGCCTGGACGAATGCCACGAAGACGCCCAACCCGAGGACGAGGAACACGGGCACGAAGGGCGATAGCGAAAGGAGCGCCACGAGCAGCTTGTGCTTCGCGAGCATGTTGCCGAAGAGACGGAAGGCCAGCGAAACCGGCCGCGCGAGGTGGCTGATAAGCTCCAAGGGCACCATGAGCGGCGCCAGAAGCGGCATGGGGCCCATAAAGTGCTTGAAGTACGACAGGCCGTGCTTCGATATGCCGATGATATGGGTCGCGGAAAAGACGGTGATGGCCAGGGCCGCCGTGGTGTTGATGTTTGCGGTGGGCGATTCCAGTCCCGGGACCAGGCCCTGGAGGTTCGAGACCAGGATGAAGAGGAACAGGCTGCCGATGAGGAAGAAGTAGTGCTTGCCCTCAGGCCCCATGATCTCTTCAATGTAGTCGTCGAGACCGCCGAAGATCACTTCGAATACGTTCTGAATGCCTGTGGGGGCGGTCTTCTTGAGGCTGGCACGGGCAACGAGGGCAAGGCCGAGGAGGATGGCCATGGCCAGCCACGTGTAGGTGACGATCTCCGGAACACCGTGTATCTCCGGTAAAAGCAGCGGACCTTCTTTCATACCTGTCGCTCCTCACGATTTCATAATATGCTCAAAAAATCTACCGGAACCCCGGTTTTTTGTCAAGCTAAAATCCGGAAGGGCCCCATTAATTTTCCTAATAATTCCATAGCCAATGCCGGGAACGCCGGCCGAAAAGGACCATCAACAACGCCTAAAAATTCAACAAATATTCCCGCCGTGATGCTATACTATGTCTTCACGGACGGTGTTTCCCGGCATCGGCCGGCCTTATCTTCCAGACTCGAAACGGGACCCCCACGCACAGACCCATGTACTTTTGTATCCGACGTCAGATAGATTATTCGAACAGCGATGACAGGCTCAGTAAGCTGCGGGGCGTGCCGATCGAGCTTGCCTTCCCTCAGGACCGTGCGGAGTTCCTGAAGGACAAGGACCGCCTGGCAGAGGTGGAGCGTCAGGTTAAAGACTATGAGGTCCCTGTTTATTCGGTCCATGCGCCGGACGGGCATCTGGCCGACGGCAATTTCATCGACTGGGCGGGAAAGGCGGTGCAGTTCGCCGAGGCCGTGGGATCAGGCATTATGGTCCTCCACCCGGAGGCCGCGGTTCCGGACTCGGGCGACCTGGACCATCTTTCCGTGGTTGAGAACATCCGGCGCCTGCAGGAGCGCACCCGGGTGGTCATCGCCATGGAGACCTTCTGGGACAAGAAACGGATCCTCACGCCCGACCAGATCATGAACGCAAGCCTGCCCATGGTGCTGGATACCTCGCGCCTTCCGAAGTCCGAGATCACCTGGGTCCTCGAGACCTATCATACCCATATCGTGAACCTGCATCTCTCGGCGGTGACCCGCGATCACGGGCTCAAGGGGATCGCCAAGCAGTACCAGCCGGTGGAGCGTGATAACTTCTGCCTCGATCTCCTGGACCGCCTGCAGGAGCTGGAGTGGAGCGGCGTGGTGACCCTGGAGTACATGCCGTGGCTGCACGCGAAGGTGCTTGATGACCGGAAGCTCCTCGACCGGATCTACGGTACCGGGCGTGCATAAGGGCCTTTTCAACCGTCGGAAAAAAGAAAAGCCGAAGCGGGATGCTTCGGCTTTTCCAGTCTGCTGTATAAATACCGGGGTCTTCGTATTTTAGTTGAAAAAAGCTGTACAAACCAGAAACCAAGAAAGGCTAAGATTTGTCCGCAGATTACGCAGATTCCACAGATTAAAAACAACCGTCCTGAATCATGTTCTAAAGACTAAATCTGCGTCAATCTGCGAAATCTGCGGATAAGTTTTTCCTCCGAGCCTTCGTTTCTGTGGTCATACCTTACCCTTTCAACTTTATTACGAACGAA
>CAYILT010000399.1:0-1930 GCA_964364055.1 uncultured Nitrospiraceae bacterium
TTCGGTCCCCGCTTCCCACGCCAAGGACAAGGCCTGGGCAGGGCACGTCGAGGAGGTCATCGCGAGGCACTTCACGGATAATGTCGATGGATTAAAGTCCGCCTGCGAGCGGCTTGGAGGCAAACCGGCGAATATCAAGGGGAGCCATGACATTGCCTACGAGTTCCGGTTCTTCCCCAAGTACCCGGTCCTCCTGCAGTTCTACGACGCGGTCCCGTCCGAGGACTTTCCCGCCCAGTGCAAGCTCCTGCTGGACAAGACCGTGGACAAGTACCTTGATATCGAATCGATCGTGGTGCTGGGTGAGAAGTTCGCGGGGAGAATCACGGGGAAGGTTTAGACCGATAACTCCATAATCAAGCCTGACTTACACACGCCCGAAGAGATCATGGTCAAACATTAAAGACCTGGTCCCATGGACTTTCTGAGTGGCTGCTATACTATCCATAATGATAAGTCAAGTACCCGCTAAGATTATCAGAAAGAAGATAAACGGAGGAGCGGTACCGGCACTCACACAGGAAATGCAAGGAGAATGACTTGACCCTTTTGATTTGTGATTTGGGACGAGGACAACTAGAGAATTGCCGGAAAACCTTCTTTCAATCCAGCTTGATACAGCGTGCGGTCGTAGCAGGCGAAACCCGTTTTCACCTTTCCATTGCCTCGAATCACGAGCGCAGATGCAAGATGGATCGCATCAAACCCCCTCAGTGCGTGTTTCCGCGCCAGTGTTTCAATGCGTTCATCCAATCCCGCGCTGACGGGAACGAGAATGATCCGGCGATAATCGCTCTTGAAAGAAGTGGCCGTCCGGGAATACTCACGGGCTGATAAAACACCTTCCCGCAGTTTACGGTTCAGCGCAGCGATCATTTCCGCAAAGGCAACGACCGAAGTCGCGATCCCCGCTGCTCCGTCCCACAGTTCATTCACGCGCCCGGACCCGTCCTCGTCCACGTAGCGCTTGATGAGTGCGGACGTATCGAGATAGAGCATCATCGCCGGTCCTCGATGACCGCCTTGGAAAAAGAGGAGCCTTTCACCTTTTTTCTGTATTTCGGCGGGCGCGGCGGTTTGTACGACGACGGAAGGATGATCGCGCCCATGAGCGCCATTTTGACAAGCGCGGAATGCAACTTGCTTCCCTCCGCCGGAGCGCCTACCGGCACAATGCGGGCGATGGCCTTACCCCGCTCCGAGATGAGAAGTTCCTCGCCCTGCTTCACGTCCCTCAGATAGCCGCTCAGATGGGCCTTCATTTCACGAATGCCTACGGTTTTCGTTTGCATGTGGTCATAGTAAACGAATGTGACCTCATTGTCAAGCGGTGTTTCACTTTGCATTCGATCTCTTATAGTATGACACCGCTGTCGATATTTTCATTTTCCTATTGTTTTCCTTTTTTATGGAATGTTATAATATAGCCTGAATTATAGCTAAGTGCCGCAGGAGGTCCCATGAAGGTATTGCCGCTTTCTGTAGTAAAGAACAACCTGAGCAAACTTGTTGAACAACTTCGCACTACGCACGAAGAGATAACGGTCACGAGAAATGGTCATGCAGCCGCCATCATCATGAGTCCCGAAGAATTCGAGGGTTGGAAGGAAACGATGGAAATTCACGCGGACAAAGAATTCACGCAGGAAATTCGTCGCGGGATAAAGGACATAAAGAAAAAGGGAAGAGTGTATCCTCGGACCGAGGACATTACCGGCCTGAAAGGATAACCCCCCGCTGATGAGCACCCGCCGTCCGATCCGCACAACCGCGGAAATATCAGCATACATCCGGTCTCTGCATCCTGCGTTGAAGAAACGTATTCATGATGCCCTCGATCAGATTCGTGTGCAGCCGGTCGAAGGGAAACCACTTCAGCGGGAATTGAAAGGTTATCGAAGCTTCAGGATCGGCAAATTCAGGATCATTT
>CAYILT010000400.1:0-1915 GCA_964364055.1 uncultured Nitrospiraceae bacterium
CTGGAAACCCGAATGACTGCGATGTTATCTCACGTTTTAAGTCTGACCCGCAATCTGACTGACCCGCAATCTGACCCGCAATCGCCTGACCCGAGACGGGCGATAGTGTAGCACTGAAGCGGGTAAGGAGTCCAGCGAGGGCCCTTTATCACTGTTTATTTTGCGGTTTTTTCGTGTTATAATGTTTTTACGATGCCGACGATTTTACTTATTATGGGGTGGAGATTTTTCTTCTACGCCAACGAGGATCATGAGCCGATCCACATTCATTGCAAAAAAGGCGATAAAGAATGCAAATACTGGCTTGATAGCGCAGCTTTTGATGCTGAAGAAGCATACAGCTATAACATGAACACCGCCGACAAACGGGATGTGAAAAAGATCATCTTCGAGTATTTCGATTTCATCGAGCAGGAGTGGAACAAGTTCCAGCAGGAGAGGTGAAGATGAATAAATATCATGATGTTCAAAAAGTACTCTTTCAGGATGACGTGATGCTCCTGACAGTGGACGGCCAGGAGCACTCTTTCCCTCTTACCTCACTGTCAAAAAGACTCCGGAACGCCTCACAACAGGAACGGGAAACCTTCGAAATCTCTCCGTCCGGGTACGGTATCCACTGGCCATTGCTGGATGAAGACCTTTCCATAGATGGCCTTCTCGGCATCAAACATCAACCACGATCCACCCGAGCTCAAGCCGCATTCTGAGTTCTTTACGTACTCCCGTCCCGGAGACCATTTATTCCTCAAAAGAATCACGGCTACCGACAGATCGAACGCAACGATAATTCAGCGGTACACTATTCCTACTCGACGATAAACCCTTTCTATGGCACGTGATATTGCACGAAGAAAGACGCGACCCCAAAGATTCCTCTGCATTGAGTGCAAAACCGCGCAGGAAGAGAACGAAAAACACCAGACGGGATAGAGTCAGAGCGGGTACTTTACTTGGTTATTTAAAAAAAGGCTGACCGGGAACGGTCGGCCTTGTTTGTTTTCAAAGGGGCGGCAGGGACAAGCAGAACGAGTTCCCGATAAGGGCGGGAGATGCTGAAGGCCCGGGATACGATGTCCTTCCCGGAATCTGAACCGAGGCTCCTCAGAGCATCAGTCCTTCGACTCTCTCCGAGTTCACCTCTCTGCCGTGATACTACTGATGCCGCTCCTTCTCGATCTCCTCAAATATCGGCGTGATCGTAGCGTCGTCAGACCATGCGCCACAGAGCGATGCTATGATCTTCCTCTTTTCGCCTGCCTTCAATGCGGGTTCGATTTTGACGATAACCTTGTTGCCTTCAGGAATCTTGACCTTTTTGGGAAGGCGGATCATTCCCTTTTCTATTTTTGTCGTTACCGTGAATACCATCGTTTACTCCTTCCGCAGCATTGAATCACCGGCGTATGACCACGAAAGCGGTATTTCCCGCAGAAAACAACCACGGACAGCGTCATGGTCCATTACTGCGTAAAAAAATCATATCATTATCGCCAGCAGAAGACAAGCGGCAAATCGTGAACTATTAAGGAGCCCGCTTCTTCCAAGAGCAACAGAAGCGAAAGATAGCAAAGCAACGGGGAAATGTCCAATCGGAGGGGCAAGTGTTGTTGCTGAGCAGACGCTACCAAAGAATTAGCTGGAAACCCGAATGACTGCGATGTTATCTCACGTTTTAAGTCTGACCCGCAATCGCCTGAGAACGCGAAAGAGAATACCCACCCATCCGGGCGGCATTTTGAAAAGGCAGTACATGGAACCTTTGGCCCTGTCGGTTTCCGAGCTCGCCTGGACCCTCGGCGTGTCCCGAAAAACCCTGTCGAAAATTGTGAACGAACGCGGCGACGTGCGCCCTGCCATGGCGCTTCGTCTCTCCAAGGCGTGTAACACGACCCCGGCACGGTGGCGTATCCTC
>CAYILT010000401.1:0-1911 GCA_964364055.1 uncultured Nitrospiraceae bacterium
TGAGTTTCTACAACAAGGGGGTGAATATTACTACGCCTGGCGGGCACTTTTCTGTTGACGGCACCGATTCTGCGAGTTAGCATGTAACAACTGCCGGGCGCTTTCCGACCCGGCTGAATTTATCTATTCATTCATCGAGACCTGTATTCGCATGGCATTTATTCTCTTACTCATGTTCGGCTTCTGCCTTGTCCCTTCTTTCGCCTTCGCGTGGGGTCCGTTGACCCACATGTACCTGGGCAACGAGATCTTCTCCTACGGTCCCCTTATCCCCGCTGGGATCTACGCCCTCATCAAGAAATACCGCCAGGATTTTCTCTACGGGAACCTAATGGCCGACAGCATCATCGGGAAGAAGTATCTGCCTGACGATAAAAGCTCGCACAGCTGGGAAGTGGCGATCAGGCTCCTGAACCACGCGGAACAGGACGCCGAGAAGGCCTTTGCCTACGGCTACCTGAGCCACTTGGCCGCTGACACCGTGGCACATGAGATCCTGACCGAGGACATGCGGAACATGGAGCACGCCTGGGCAGAGCTGAAGGCCGACAGCATGATCAAGAAGACCTACTGGGTCCAGTCCGTCACCTTCAGCAGAGCGGTCCAAAAGCGGAACGACCTGTTCATGGAAAGCTCCCTTGACCGCTACCTCTTTTCCTACAAGACGAACAAGCGCATCTATAAGAGCGTTGTCTTCCTCTCGTTCCTGAACAAGAAACGGAAGCATACCCTGGACCGGGACCATTTGAACAAGCTCCATTTCGAGTCCATCGCCAGGACCCTCGAGCTCTTCGAGAACGGCGTCGAGGCCTCGGTCCTCCAGAAAAGCCCTCTGTAACCAGCCCTTTCGGCGAACATACTGTTGTATCCCCTGTCCCTCGTTTGATATATTCTCCCCAGCCCGGAAATAAGCGGTAAGACGGCGCTTGCCAATTTCCCGGAAAAGGGGTACATTGTGCGGTATCAACGAGCCGGGTTTGTCTCCCGGCACCAATAGTATGAAGGAGATCCAAGCATGAAGAGATCGGGAATTCTGGTGATTGCGCTGATCATGACGATCGGCATCGGTGTCGCGTACGCGTCGCCCGAGAAGCCGGCCCCGGCGCCGGCTGCGAAAAAACCATCGGTCAAGGCCGAGAAGGATGATCCCAATGCAGGGCCATCCGGCAAGGTCGTGGAGACCATGGATGCAGGCGGATATACCTATGTATGCCTCGAAAAGAACGGAAAGAAGACCTGGGTGGCGGTGTCGCAGATGAAGGTCGTCGTCGGAGCGAAGATGACCTTTCAGCCCGGATCGGAGATGCAGAATTTCACGAGCAAGTCGCTGGGCAGGACCTTTGACAGCATCATATTCTCCGGGGGACCGGCAGTGTCCGGCGCCGCACCGGCCGGCCATCCCGCCGCGGGCGCGCCGCCGCAGGGAGCCACCGGCAGCAAGGCACAGACCGCGTCGCAGGACAAGGCAGTCAAGGTAGAGAAGGCCGCCGGCCCCAACGCCTATACGGTCGCCGAGGTCTACGCGAAGCGATCGGCGCTCAACAAAAAGACGGTGGCAGTGAAGGGAAGGGTCGTGAAGGTATCTCAGGGGATCATGGGGAAGAATTGGATCCACATCCAGGACGGCAGCGGAGACCAGAAGAAGGGCACCCACAACCTCGTCGCGACCACAGAGGAAATGTCAGCCGTGGGCGATATCGTCACGATCACGGGCACCTTTGCCAGGGACAGGGACTTCGGCGCCGGCTATCTCTACAAGGCGATCGTCGAGGACGCGAAGGTCCGGAAGTAGTCCTTGTAACTGCTGAGCAACTGTCAGGGGGGCATGTTCCGATGGGGGCATGCCCTCCTTTTTTGTCCGCTCGTTGTTGACTTGGTAGCGGCACTTGGATACAATGAACAATCATTACC
>CAYILT010000402.1:0-1907 GCA_964364055.1 uncultured Nitrospiraceae bacterium
GCCGGCGCCCGGCCAATAATAGTTGTTGAAAATTTGGTATAATAGACGAATAATGATGCTACCGTCATTGTCATTGAAGCTCCCTGCAGCTCGCTTCATAGGGAGCTTCGATACGTTCCCCGGTGCGTTTCAAGGAGACCATGATGAACATCCTTCTCGTCTATCCGAAGTATCCCGTCACCTTCTGGGGCTTCAAGTACGCCCTGAAGTTCATCGCCAAGAAGGCAAGCCTGCCGCCCCTGGGCCTCTTGACCGTGGCCGCCATGCTGCCCCGGGAGTGGAAGCAGCGGCTCGTTGACCTGAACACCGGGAAGCTGACCGACGCCGACCTCCGCTGGGCGGACTACGTGCTGCTGTCGGCCATGTCCATCCAGAAAGCATCCGCCGACGCGGTCATCGAACGGTGCGGCAAGCTCGGCAAGAAGGTGATCGCCGGAGGTCCGCTCTTCACCGCCCATCCCGGGGACTACGATCGGGTGGACCACCTCGTGCTGAACGAGGCGGAGATCACCCTGCCGCTGTTCCTCGCCGATCTGGCGCAGGGCCGGCCGCGGCGGGTCTATACGTCCGGCCGCTGGGCGGACATTACCCGGACCCCGCTGCCGCGCTTCGACCTCCTGGAAATGAAGCACTATGCCTCCATGAACATCCAGTATTCCCGCGGCTGCCCCTTCGACTGCGACTTCTGCGACATCACGGTGCTCTTCGGCCGGACGCCGCGGACGAAGGACGCGGCACAGATCGTAGGCGAACTCGACGAGCTCTACCAGCGGGGCTGGCGCAGCAGCGTCTTCATCGTGGACGACAACTTCATCGGGAACAAGGGGAAGCTGAAGAGAGAGGTCCTGCCCGCCATCATCTCCTGGATGGATCAACACCGCCATCCCTTCACGCTCTTTACCGAGGTGTCGATCAACCTGGCGGACGACGAGGAGCTGATGGCGCTCATGGTCCGGGCCGGGTTCGACCAGGTGTTCGTGGGCATCGAGTCGCCGAACGAGGAGAGCCTCGCCGAGTGCAACAAGGGCCAGAACCGGAACCGCGACCTGATCGCGAACGTCCGGAAGGTCCAGCACGCCGGCCTCGAGGTCCAGGCGGGATTCATCGTCGGGTTCGACAAGGACCCGGCCGCGATCTTCGAGCGGCTCATCGCCTTCATCCAGGAAAGCGGCATCGTGACCGCCATGGTGGGGCTCTTGAATGCGCCGACAGGCACCAGGCTCTACCGCCGCCTTGAGCAGGAAGGCCGGATCATCACGACCGCGACCGGCGACAATACCGACTTCTCGCTCAACTTCATCCCGAAGATGAGCAGCGACACGCTGGTCAACGGCTACCGGCGGATCCTTGGCACTATCTATTCCCCCAAGCACTACTACGCCCGGGTGCGCACGTTCCTGCAGGAGTACCGGCCGCCGAGGAAGATGCAGGCCCGCTTCCGGTTCATGTATCTCCGGGCCATGGCCCAGTCCGTCGTGCGGCTCGGGATCATCGGCAGGGAGCGGTACCAGTACTGGAAGCTCTTCTTCTGGTCCCTGGTACGGAGGCCGCGGCTCTTCCCGCTCGCCATCACCCTCTCGATCTACGGCTTCCACTTCCGCCAGGTCTTCCGGCGGCACGAGAAGCGGCTCCGGGCCGCGCGCGTCTGATCTGGGGGCGCGTGACCCTGGGGCTTCATGCACAACCGCCGGCCCGAGGAGTACGGCGATATCGTGAAGCAGACCCCGCCCAATTCCCGCCCGAGACCCCGTCCGAATCACAAGAATAAATGACTGCTTTTTCACCGCAGAGGGCGCAGAGGACGGCTGACCTTTGTTTTTTAAAGCAACGGCTTAAGTCTTTACCCAACCCTCGCACGTCCCCGGAGCGGCCCTACGAAATTATTGGGCACCCGTCTTGGCCTAAGG
>CAYILT010000403.1:0-1900 GCA_964364055.1 uncultured Nitrospiraceae bacterium
TGCCCGGAGGCTGGCTTCGGCGAATCGGTAGTCCTCCTCCGCCTTCTGCAGCCATTCCCGGACAACGACGGGATCAACCATAGAGCACTTTCCCTTCGGAAAGCATCGCCTTCACGAACGGATCGCCCATTTTCAGGCGCTCATCGATCTCCTCGGGCCGATACACGAGAAAGTCGGCGGCCACTTTTTTCTTGATGAGTCTCCGCAGTTCCCGCATCCGGTCTATTCCGTAGCGGGGCACATCTTTCTTGATCACCAGCAGATCGACGTCGCTGTCGGGAATAAACCCTCCCCGCGCCGCGCTCCCGAACAGAATGATTTTCTCCGGGTGATACTTCTCGACAATCTGCCGGGCTATATCCTGAATCTCACTCTCAACGTCGATCATACTCATTTCCTCATTTCGCCAACCCCGGCCCGGTTCGACCCTCTCTCGGGAAGCCCGCAGGCCCGCGCCTTTTCCTATTACGCCTTTCTTCCCAACGTATCACGGACCGCTAAATCACTTCCTGCTTCACGACCCGGGGAGTTATGAAGATAAGAAGTTCGCGCTTTTCCTCACGCACCGTCTTGCTTTTGAACAGCCACCCGATCAGCGGGATATCGGCGAGAAAGGGCACCTTCGTGATCGTCTGGCCGCGGTCGAGGATTAAAATTCCGCCGATGACCGCCGTCTCTCCATCGGAAAGAAGGATCTCCGTCTGGGCCTCGTTCTTCCTGATCGAGGGCTGGCCGCCCGCACCGAGGAGCGAAGTGTCCGGCGCGTTCTTGGTGACCTGTATCTTCATGAAGATCTTGTTGTCCGGCGTGGCATGGGGCGTCACGGCCAGCGACAGTTTGGCGTCCACGAACTGGACGTTGGTTGCGCCGCCGGCCGCTGATGTGGCAAAGGGGATCGAGACGCCTTGCTCGATCTTGGCTTCCTTGTTGTCCAGAGCGCTCACCCGCGGAGTCGAGATCACCTTTCCTTCGCCCGTTGATTCAAGCGCCGACAGGACCAGGTCGAGGTTGAATGCCTTGCTGAGCGAGCCGAACGAGAACCCGATGGCGCCGCCGCCGGTCCCCGCGCCGGACGGCCCCGGCATATTTAAAAAATAATTGCCATGCCCGGAAGGGGCCCCCCCCATGGACGGCCCGCCGGTGACGCCGATACTGTTCGGGAACTGGAGCCCCGTCGGGTTCCCCGTTGCCGCGCTTGCATTATACTTGCCGCCCCACTGAACGCCGAGTGAACGGTTGAAATTGAGCGAGGCTTCAACGATCCGGGCCTCGATCATGATCTGCGGCGTCGGCTTGTCGAGCTGCTTGATGAGCATTGCCACGTCGTCCACGTTCCGGGGAATATCCTTTACAATAAGCGTGTTCGTCCGTGCATCCACCACGGTCTCGCCGCGGGCGGAGAGGGACTTCTTGATCGTGGACTCGATCTCTCCCGCCTTGGAGTAATTAATGGGAATGATACGCGTAATAAGGTCTTCCGCCTTCTTCCGTGCTTCCTTTGTCCGCATTTCATCTTCCGCTTCTTTTGCAAGGGCGCTCATGGAGGCTATGCGGAGGATATTGTCCTCGATGCCATACCCCAGGCCGTTCATCTTCAGGATGATCTCCATGGCCTGGTCCCAGGGAATGTTGACGAGCCGTACCGTTACCTTCCCTTTGACATCGGGAGACAGGATCATGTTCAGGTTCGCAAGCTCTCCGAACAGGCGGAGCACGTTCACCAGGTCGGCATCCTGAAGGTCCAGGGAGATCCTGCGCCCGCCAAACTTCTTTGCTCCCATCACGACGGAGGTTTCTCCGGCAAACGACTTTGGGCGGGCCTCTGCGCGCTCCTGTTCTTTTTCCTGCGTTGCCGCCGCCGGCGCCGGCGCAGCCGCCTCGGGCGTTTCCTTTTCCGCCT
>CAYILT010000404.1:0-1897 GCA_964364055.1 uncultured Nitrospiraceae bacterium
CATAAGACGTTACCAAAAATTCCGTCATTTCGGCAAGAATTTCATTTATAACTGACTATAAAGCTCCAAATTCTAAATTTCAATTTCCCCAACGTTTATAATTTGCCGTTTGGTGCTTGGAATTTATTTGTTATTTGATACTTGGTATTTGGTGCTTGTATTTCGTTAATACCCCTTCAGCGGATATTCCTTGCGGAGCGGATGCCCCACCCAGTCCTCGGTAAGAAGGATGCGGCGAAGGTCGGGATGACCGTTAAAAATGATCCCCATGAGATCATAGGTCTCGCGCTCGTGCCAGTTCGCCGTCTGCCAGATGGACGTCACCGTATCGACTCTCGGTTCTTCGTCGGACACCCGTACCTTCAAGCGGATGCGATGGCCGTACACCGTGGAGATCAGGTTGTACACGACCTCGAACCGCGGTCCCGCGTCCCCGGGATAGGCGGAATAGTCCACGGCGGTCAGGTCCGCCAGGTGGTCCATACGGATCGACGGCTCATCGTGCAGGAACCGGCAGATGTCCCGGATCATGTCCTTCTTGAGCATGACGCCGACCTGCCCGGCATGGGTCACGGTACCCTGGACCTGGCCGGAGAACTTCTCTTCGATCATTTTCGCTATCTGATCCGCATCCATTCCTGCCTCGTATACCTCGTATACATCGAAAGGATAAACAGCCCGGCGTATTACGGTTTAGATGCCCGTTTCGTCCGTGGGTTACGTTGTTCGTATAATTCCGTTACCATTCCACGCTCCACGATACGGGCTTCGTTTCTGAATTTTCGTCGGACGTTTGCCGCGGACCCTCGTGTCTTCGTGGCGACAGGTTATTTTTCTTTCCGGATATAGTGTTCCTTCCGGATCTTTTCCTGGAGCTTCATGATGCCGAACATCAGCGCCTCCGGCCGCGGCGGGCATCCCGGGATATACACATCCACCGGCACGATATTGTCCACCCCCTGGACGACGCTATAGGTATTGAAGATGCCGCCGGAACTGGCGCAGCTGCCCATGGCGATGACATACCGGGGCTCAGGCATCTGGTCGTAAACACGACGCACGATCGGCGCCATCTTCTTCGTCAGCGTCCCGGCGACCAGGAGCAGGTCGGCCTGGCGCGGCGAAGGCCGGGGCACCGTGCCGAACCGGTCGAAGTCGTGCTGCGGAGCGGAATAGTACTGGATCATCTCGATGGCGCAGCAGGCGAGACCGAAGGTCATGGGCCAGACAGAGCACGACCGCATATAGTTCAGGAGCTCGTCGACCTTGGTCGTGACGTATCCCTCTTCGAAAACGTTGTTTATTATTCCCATTCCAGCGCCCCCTTCTTCCAGGCGTACACATAGCCGACGAGGAGAATAATAATGAAGATCACCATCTCCACGAGCCCATAGAGGCCGATGCGATTATAGGCAACGGCCCAGGGATAGAGGAACACCGCTTCGATATCGAATATGAGGAACAGCATGGCGATGATATAATAACGGATGGAGAATTTCTGGTGAGCGTCCGAAAAGGGGGTGATGCCGGACTCATAGGTCATCAGCTTTTCCGGGTAGGGTCTCCGGGGGCTGACCAGCCTGCTGAAGACCAGCATGCCGACGCCGACAGCAAGGCCGACGAGAAGAAAGATTGCGACTGGAAGAAAATGTCCCGGAAGGTAGGATCCAGGAGTCATGGCCACTCCCCCGTTTGCTATTAAAATTTAAATTAACAGGACTTCTAAAGCGCGATCATGCAAAACGGGAGCATGATAAGACAACCATATTAGTTTGTCAAGCAAAACGTTACAAAAAGTTATGAGTATGCTAATAGTCTTAATTGCTACTATGCTGCAATAAACTTGATGAACTCGCAAGAAGTCGGAATTCTCTTTATTTCGTCTTACCGGCCCCGT
>CAYILT010000405.1:0-1895 GCA_964364055.1 uncultured Nitrospiraceae bacterium
CAACAGCTCCCGCAGGGCACGCATTTCGGACACATAGGCCAGGGGGTTGTCCACGAACCACTGCTCGTACCGGTCCACGTTCTTGTCAAATGCGTTCACGCCGGGCATGGGTCACCTGATGGAGAAAACAGAAATACTTCAGAGCGTAAAAACGTCCGACACCGCATAGCGGCTCGCGACATGAAGAAGCAGGCCCGTCCCCAGCACCTCCCGGTGCGTCCGCAGGGCGACCTCGGGGCTGTTGTTCTCCTCGGACAGGTGCGCCAGACACGCCCACTTGAGCCGGGGACCTGCCGCGCCGGCAAGAAGCTCCGCAGCTTCATGGTTCGAGATGTGTCCGCCGGGGCCCTTGATGCGGATCTTGAGGTAGCGGGGATAGGAGCCGTTCGCCAGCATGTGCGGGTCGTAATTACTCTCCAGGAAGACCGCGTCGAGAGAAGCGATCGTCCTGCCGAGGTCCTGGAAGACATGCCCCAGGTCGGTCAGGATGCCGAGCCGCCGCTTGCCGTCGTCGACGACAAAGACCGCGCCGTCCTCGCCGTCATGGGGCGTGGGGATCGTGTGCACAGAGGCGCCGCCGATCTGCAGGGTGCTGCCGCAGCGGAAGTGGCGAATGTCCTTCAGATTGCCGAGGGCGCAGCGGGTCTGGGCGGCGGCCAGGGTCCTGGGCGTCACATAGAGCGGTATCCCGTATTTCCGCTGGAACACGCCGGCGGAGCGGATATGATCGGAATGGTCGTGGGAGATGATGAGGGCATCAACGCTCCTGATGTCCCTGCCGTGGGCGGCGAGCCGCTCGGCCGCCGAGGAGCCGCTGATGCCGGCATCGAACAGCAGCCGCACACCACCCGCCTCGACGTAGACACAGTTGCCGTTGCTCCCCGACTGGAGCGAGATCACGCGCATAGGATCACCGTACCGCGGAAGAGAGCAATTGCGTACGACAAGGAAGGCATGATCACGAAGTTCTCCAGTCGGCCACGGCGGCATAGGGGAAGCGCGCGTTGTGGTTGTTGAGATCGGCGACCAGCTGTTCCATCTCGTCGCGCAAAAGGTAGCCGCAGTCTACGAAATACTGGCCGAGCTTCTTCTGAAGGGTCCGTTGATAGGCAAGCAGGGTCCTCGCCTGGCAGGACGAGAGAAGGCCGAGGTGCAGTGCCCGCTGCCCGAAGAGGAGCGGCATGCCCCGGAACCCGAGGATCCTGCTGATGCGGCGGTCGTCCAGCCATCCCCAGCGCTTCGCGATGACCCCCAGCGCCGGACGCTGGCGCATCTGCCACGCGAGCGCCTTAAGCAGGACGTGATAGGGAATGCAGCCCCGGTAGTAAAGATAACGGCCGATCTCGTGGCGGTGTTCGGGGACCACGCCGCGGTACAGCCACCCTCCCTCCGCAACGCGGAAGGACTTCGTGGCAGAACCGGCACGGTGCGGGGAGCGTGTCGGCGCGGTGCGTACGCGGGTACGGACCCCGGCGCGGTCACGCCGCTCGCAGTAGCTCCGCATGATGTCGTACGCGCCGTTCACCACGCGGAAAAGCTCGGATTGCCTTTTTTGGACGAGCGGATCGTGGGCGGTAAAGAGGTCGGGATGGGTCTCTTTGGCTTTTTTCCGGAAGGCGGTCTTGATGACGTTCGGCTTGAGGGAAAGGAGAAACTCGTTCGACAGGGCAGCGTCAGCGCCAAACAGTGTCCGGCAGGCGTTCAGGACGTTTGCGTCGGGAGTGGCAAGCACGTGGCCGTGTCGCTCCTTCAAGGGATCGCGGTCAAACCGGCCATTGAGGCATGGACGGTCTGTGTAAAGTCACTGTAACCCATTCCGTACTTATTTGTCAAGAAATGGTTGGTCCTTCCGGAACGAGTGTGAGTAACCACAAGATGTAGTGGTTGAGCATTTT
>CAYILT010000406.1:0-1891 GCA_964364055.1 uncultured Nitrospiraceae bacterium
GACCGTGAAAGTCAAAGGAGGTCAACAGCAGGATTATCACTCTGGAGATAACCTTTCCGCCGTCCCATCGAGCGGGATTGCCAGAGGTAGGTTACTCGTTACGCCGCGAGGCGGACGGGGGTAGGGCCTGAGACCGAGGATGTGACCCGTATTTATCTGCAAAGCGACGGCGTGCAGATGATTAGGCCGAGGTGGCGTGTTCAGGGGGTGAGTCTTCATTAGGTGATTCAACCCGGTTCCGTACAACGGAAAGCAAGCTGCGGAGAAGCACGGAGAGCCACAGTGGGACTGGACATAGGTGATTAGGCATGGGGAGCAACTGAACAAGAAAACAGAGTGACCGAGTGAGACCTTGTGGAAGCCTCTTCGCGCAGGCGGGGAGTAAGGCCGTGGGAGCCTGAAGCGACCATGAGGAGTAAGCGCCGTAATAGTAGTCGTGGCCAAGGTCGAGGCCGCGACGAAGGACGACACCGTGAAAGGGAGGTCAACGTGGAGCCCGCGGGCAGGGATACGTTCCAAGCGAAAACGATTCGGAACCGCGAAGCGGTACCGCCGGGCGCCCCGAACCTTCCTGGCAAGGGAACAGTCAAGATGAAGCGCCGGATACTCCACAGCGTGATCGACAAGGTGTTCAATTGGAACAACTTGAAGCTTGCGTCCCGGAAAGTGGTCAGGAACAAGGGCAGTGCGGGTGTGGACAGAATGAACGTCAAGCAGTGGCAGGAGAAAGAAGAGCACCACCTGCGCGAACTTCAATGGCGGCTCATGA
Organism: uncultured Nitrospiraceae bacterium; assembly: GCA_964364055.1. Taxonomy (GTDB): domain Bacteria; phylum Nitrospirota; class UBA9217; order UBA9217; family UBA9217; genus JAAXXJ01. The sequence goes on from CAYILT010000406.1 coordinate 770, forward strand.
AAGACACGTACCGCAGCAAACCGGCCTTGCGGCGTTACATCCCCAAGCCGGGGAGCGCAAAGCTGCGTCCGCTCGGCATTCCCGCAATAGTTGATCGGGCGTGTCAGCAGGCGACGCACAATGTCCTTAGTCCCGTTTTCGAGGAATACTTCCACGAAGACAGCCACGGATTTCGCCCCGAACGAAGCACCGAAACGGCGGCGAAACGGGTAGAGGCCCTGCATAAACAGGGGTACAGCTATGCGGTGGATCTGGACATCAAGGGTTTCTTCGACAATGTAGACCAGGAAATCCTGATGAAGCTCGTGGGGCAGGTGGTGAAAGACCGTCGGGTCTTAGGCCTGATTCGCGGGTGGCTGAAGGCAGGAGTGATGGAAGAAGGCAACTATCGGTACACAACTTCCGGCACTCCGCAGGGAGGGGTGATCAGTCCGTTGCTCAGCAACATCTATCTGACACCCCTCGATAATGCGCTGACAGAAGCAGGCTGCCAATTCGTCCGCTATGCCGACGACGTGGTCATCCTCTGTCGGAGCGAAGAAGAAGCGGCTGAGGCGCTACACCACGCCCGCACCGTACTCGGTCGGCTGAAACTGGAACTGAATGAAGAGAAGACCTCGACTCGGACGTTCAAGGAAGGGTTTGATTTTCTGGGGTTCCGTTTCACCAACCGGGGGAGACATATCGCAAGGAAATCTCTCTTAGCCCTGTACGGCAAGGCGCGAGAAATCACGAAACGCCAACAGGGGGACAATCCGGTAACAGCGGTGATAGAGGCACTCAATCCGCTTCTGCGGGGATGGGGGAACTATCATCGAGAAGGCCGGAATGTCGGAATGTTCGATCATCTGGACACATGGATTAGGAAACGTCTGCGTTCGTATATTTATAAGCGCTGGATCGTTTTCAAGTGGCCCAAAGTGAACAAACCGGACAGGGAAGATTTCAAGCGGATGGGTCTATTCTCGCTGCGCACTATACTTCGGCCTGATCAGCTTCAACTAAAGCTGTCTTCGGCTCCCCAATAAGGGGTAAGGCACGGGATCGCCGGATGCGGGAAAACTGCTTGTCCGGTGGTAACTGAGGGCTTGTCCCTGGTGACAGGGCATTCTATTCTCTACT
>CAYILT010000407.1:0-1885 GCA_964364055.1 uncultured Nitrospiraceae bacterium
TCATCCCCGGTCCAAGAAAATTCTTGACAGAAACCGGCCGTTGGAGTATTGTGAATCCGCATCAGGTATCCTCTTTAAGTCTGGTCCCGTGAGGCCAGAAAGGGCAGGACATGAACAAGTACCACAAGACGAAACCGTCTTATCACGCGCACACGAACCTTCTTTCCGATTTTCCGGGGAGAGGTTTTTTTTGCGTCTTTTCAAGGAGTAAACGGTGAGCATCGCGAAGGAAAAAGCACTGATCCTGGACAAGGCAGCCATCGACCGGGCCATGACCCGGGTGGCCCACGAGATCCTGGAGAAGAACAAAGGTGCGAAGGACATCGGCCTCATCGGCATCCAGCGCGGAGGCGTGCATCTGGCGAAGCGCCTGGCGGAGAAGATCAAGGCGATCGAGGGCGTCGAGGTGCCGGTCGGCAGCCTGGACATCACCATGTACCGGGACGACCTGAACACCCGGAAGTCCCAGCCGGTCCCGCAGGCAACGGACATCACCTTCGATATCAAGGAAAAGGCCATCGTGCTCGTGGACGATGTGCTCTTCACCGGCAGGACGATCCGGGCGGCGCTGAACAGCATCATGGACTACGGGCGGCCGAAGCGCATCCAGCTCGCGGTGCTGGTGGACCGGGGCCACCGGGAGCTTCCGATCCGCGCCGACTTCGTGGGCAAGAACCTTCCCACCTCGGCCAGGGAAAAGGTGGAAGTGTCCCTTGCCGAGGACGGCCTGGAGGAGAAGGTCGTCATTTTCGAGGAATAATGGGAAGTGCGGAGTTCGGAGTGCGGAGTGCGGAGTGAAAAAAATCTAAGCTGTTGGTTTCCCTTTGCGTACTTTGCGGCTTTGCGAGAACAAAGTCCGTTAAGGTTCATCCGTGGTTATGATAGGGGTTAGATCATGGCGCTAAGCTCAAAAGACCTGCTCGGCATCAAAGGAATGGCGGCGGACGAGATCAAGCTCATTCTTGACACCGCCGCGACGTTCAAGGACGTGTCGGAACGGGACATCAAGAAGGTGCCCACCCTTCGCGGCAAGACGGTCATCAACCTCTTCTACGAGGCGAGCACGCGGACGCGGACATCCTTCGAGCTTGCCGGCAAACGGCTCTCTGCCGACGTGATCAACATCTCAACCTCCACGAGCAGCGTGACGAAGGGCGAGACGCTCCTGGACACGGCGCGGAACATCGAGGCCATGAAGACCGACATGATCATCGTGCGCCACGCGTGCTCGGGCGCGCCGGAGTACTTGGCGAAGCGGCTCAAGAGCTCGGTGATCAACGCAGGCGACGGCTTCCACGAGCACCCGACCCAGGCCCTGCTGGACATGTTCACCATCCGTGAGAAGCTCGGCCGGCTTGACGGCGTCACCGTGGCCATTGTGGGAGACATCCTGCACAGCCGGGTTGCTCGCTCGAACATCTACGGGCTTATGACCATGGGCGCAACGGTCCGCGTCTGCGGTCCTCCGACCATGGTCCCTCCCGGCATCGAGAAGATGGGAGCGAAGGTCTTCTCCGACATGGATGAGGCGGTGCAGGGCGCCGACGCCATCATGATGCTCCGTCTCCAGCTCGAGCGGCAGACGGCAGGGCTCTTCCCGGGCGTCCGGGAATATGCGCGGCTGTTCGGTCTCAATCGCGCGCGTCTGGACCGGGCGGGAAAAAGCGCGATCGTCATGCACCCGGGCCCCATGAACCGGGGGGTGGAGATCGCGTCCGACGTGGCGGACAACTCTTCGGTGATCCTCGACCAGGTGACGAACGGCGTGGCGGTCCGCATGGCGGTGATGTTCCTGCTGTCGGGGGGAGCGAAGGAAGCCTGAAGCGTAAAAAGTGCGGAGTGCGGGTAGACATGACCCTCACCCCTGCCCCTCTCCCCTGGAGGG
>CAYILT010000408.1:0-1881 GCA_964364055.1 uncultured Nitrospiraceae bacterium
GCTCTATAGCCTGCTCATAGGTGTTCGTTTCCACAGTGGTGATGAGCATCCACTCCAGAGCTTCGATCCCCTCCGGCGCATCCTGCTCCTTCGCCAGTATCGCCCAGACCGTCACGTCAGGAAGATGTGCTTTGCTCCGGGGAGGAGCGAGGGTCGCGTTCATGAAACGAACTTCCAAACGGGCTATGCGTGAAGGTCGGCTGCCGCGCCGGGGAACGTGCAGTTCCTGAATGCCCGCTAACGGTTCTTCGGCGATTTTTCCCCAAAGCTGTTTCTGCCCGTCCGCTAAAAGCCGATCCCGCTCGGCCCGCACAAGCAGTTTCGGCCCACGGGGAGCCCTCGTCGCCAGTTCAAACAACTCATAGATATCCGCTTCCCGGTCCCCGACACTTACCAGCAGGGTGTCGGGACAGCGCTTCTGTGCTTCGCTTACCGCCTGATAGCTTTTAAGCCATTTGTTGCTTTCCTTTTGCTCGATAGGCAAGGCATGGCGCTGATGCTTTTTGCCGTAGTCCTTCGGATCGCGGGTCCACCATTGAACATCCAGAAGCCCGAGGGGAACGCCTTCCCCGGCGCTTATGGCGAGCGTGTCATGGACCAAAAGCCCCATCGCGCCGTCAGGGGAAGAGCCGATAGGCCCGCGCTTTTCCATCGCCGGATGGGTTGTATAATTCAAGCTGGTGGTGTCTTGAACAGCCAATACGACAGGGTACTCTTTAATCCGTTTGCACGTCGCTTCGTAATGCGGTTTGAGTATGTTTTTCATCGTGGTCTTTTCATGTTCGAAAAACCGGTATGCGGCCTTTGTTTTCGCCCGGCTGCCGCTGGCCTGAGGGATGTTCGCCTGGGGCTTGGCGCCGAAGTCACGCGCTATCGTCACCAGCCGCTTCGCCAGCCGTTCATCGCCCAAGGGCGCCCCGCCGAACTCTTCCTCGGCCCAATCAACCGGTTTTCCGGCGCTCTCGTCACTCACGGAAACGGCCGGCATTCCTTCACGCAATCGCTCCCGTGCGTTCCGCGCGAGCGGATACACATACACGTCCTTGACAGAAAGAACACTGCAGTTTTGCCGGTCCTGACGGCCGCGACCCTGGGTGCTCCCTACATGAATCCAGTTGGCGGCGCGATAACAGGTCCCCTTGAACCGCTCTCGCTCCACAAACGTCTCCAACAGCACCGGCTCCAGTCCGTAGCGTTGCCGCCAATCTTCAGACAATCTGCGAATGCAAAGCCCCAGCGCATGAGACGCTAAATGAGGCGCCTTCACATGGGGCGCGATTAAAAAACGACTGTTCGACAGGACGTTCTGAAGATGCCGTTTCCTGGCATTCGCATCCCAGCCTATCCACTGGTCTCGCGCCGCAACCGCCCACGCCGCTGAACTGAAGGACAACCCTCCGAGCCACCCATACCGTTCACTTCGTATCAAATAGCGCAACTGGGCGCCGCATAACGGTCCTGACCGCAGATAGTGATGTCGATCCATCAGCTCTGTCCATATCCGCGAGGTGTCGCTGCCGCCAACGCCGACTTGCACTATGTCCACAGCTCCTAACTCAGACAGCGTGACGCAAACAGCCACATCCTCACCTGAGGGCGGTTGTGGCGCTCCGACGGTTTCTTTTCTTCTCACGGGAACGTGGCGGGGAGGCGGTAATTCTATGACACCGCGCTTCTGCAAGGACAAAAGCGCCACCCGGCAACTCATGTCCTTCAGCGCCCCGGTCGGACTCCGCCAGTTCATCCATTCGCATACGTTTCTGGATAGCGCATGACGGGACAGCATCGGTTCATTTCGCACCGCCGATTGTATCCGCTCAATAATACCGTCGGTAAAATCCTGTCCGCAGACCTGCATGCAGCCAACATACCAAATTTACC
>CAYILT010000409.1:0-1856 GCA_964364055.1 uncultured Nitrospiraceae bacterium
GGTTCATCGTCAACCATCAGGATCATGATCTTCATGGAACAGGGCTCTCCTGGAGGGGAAAGATAAGGGATGCCGTGCATCCCGGCGGCGGTTCGTTGTTGGAAAGGCTGATGCTGCCGCCGTGCGTCTCCACAATATGCTTGACGATATTCAGGCCGAGGCCGGTGCCGCCGCGGCGGGTCGTGAAGAACGTATCGAAGATGTGGGGAAGGACCTCCGCGGGGACCCCTTCCCCGCGGTCCGCCACGCGGACCTCCGTCGCGTTTCCCTGGCTTGCAAGGACCTCGATCGTGATCGCGCCTCCTTCGGGGCTGTGCTGGGCCGCGTTATCCAGAATGTTGATGAAAACCTGCTGGAGCTTCTTGACATCGGCCAGGAGAACGACGTCCTTCCCGTTCGGCGGACGGGACAGGACCACCTCCCGTCCTTTGCCCCACTTCGACTGCCTCCAGGCGTCGATGGACAGCGCGCAGATCTCGGCAAGGGACTCTTGCCGCAGCAGGGATCTCTCCACGGGCCTCCCCAGTTCCAGGAGATCGTTCATGAGCGCGGTCAGCCGGTCCACCTGCGTCCGCATGTGATGCATGAACAGGTGATATTCGGGATTACTGCCCGCTTCCTGGTCCAGCGCGTCGGTAAGGGCCATGATGGCGTTCAGGGGATTCCGCACCTCATGGGCCACGCCGCCGGCAAGGTTCCCGATGACCTCCATCTTCTGGGCCTCCCGGAGCCGGGCCTCCAGTTTCGCCTTTTCCTCTTCGACCCGCTTGCGGTCCGTGATGTCCCGCACCACGTGAATCAGGCCGGCCAGCTTCCCGGCCGCGTCACGCCGGGGAATGGCGCGGATTTCCAGGTATCGCCCCAGGTGCGCTTCAAACATCTCGTGGACGCTGGGCTTGCCCGTCCTGAAGCTTTCGCAGCTGGGGCAGTTCTCCGGCGGACAGCTGGTGCCGTGATACAGCTCGTAGCACTTTGCCTTCCCGATCTCGAGCCAGGGAAGGCCGAGGACCGTCGCGGCGGCCTTGTTCGACCGGATGATGTTGAAGTTCTCATCATGGATCGTGATCATGTCCGTGATGGTGTCGAAGGTGTCCACCCATTCCTGTTTCGACAGGGCAATGGCGGTCTCGATCTTCCGGCGTTCGGTCACGTCCTGGACCATGGACAGCGCCCCGGCGACCGTGCCGTCAGCGGCCTTAAGCGGCGTATTGTACCAGCTGCAGGTGATCCGCCGGCCGTCCTTCGTGACGTTCTCGTTCTCGCTGTGGGCCGTGGTATCGCCGTCGAGGAGCCGCTGCCAGACCCCGGCCACGTAGTCCCGCGCTTCCGGCGGAACGATCAGCTCCTCGGCATGCCTGCCGACAGCCTCCTGCGCCGAATAGCCGAAGACCATCTCCGCCGTGGGATTCCAGAGCTCGACGCGAAAATCCCTGGTCCACAGGATAAAACCGAGGGGCATCCGGTCGATCAGGAGCTGGAGACGCCCTCGGCTCTGGCGCACCTCCTCCTCCGCGCGCTTTCGCTCCGTAATGTCCAGAACGATGCCCCGCAGGCCGGCGGGTTTGCCGTCCCGGACGACCAGCGAAGAGAAGAAAATGGCGGGGAATTCCTCGCCGTCTTTGCGGATGGCGGTATATTCGCGGGCGCCGACGGTCTCGCCCCGCAATATCCGCTGGATATCATTGAGCGCCTGTTCCCGCTCAGCCGGGGAGACCATATGCAGCATATGCAGGCCCGCGGCAAAATCCTCGCGACCATAGCCGAAATGATCGAAGGCGCTCCGGCTCGCGAAGGTGAGGACCCCGTGCAGGTTTGTTTCAAAGACCGGCTGGGGCAGCAGGTCCGCGAGCTCGCGG
>CAYILT010000410.1:0-1853 GCA_964364055.1 uncultured Nitrospiraceae bacterium
TTTGGGGACATCCTATAGTCCCCCTGTCAAGTGCAATTTGCTTTCAGAGAAGTTTCAGCACGATACCTGATACACAATATTCAAGACGCATTTCGTCCATCGCCTTCAGCAGGCATTCGCGTTTTTCTTCGACGGTTCTCACATAAAGCGAACTTGCTATCTGAGCGTTATAATTATCCGGCGTGCCGTTGCCGCCAAGCATCCTTTATCCAGATTCTCAAGCTCTATGAGAGGCCCTGTATTGTCCCTCACGAGGTCATGCGCCTCAACGTTGTGTTCTCGGGCTCTCTACGTCGAAATCGGTTAAATCAGGCTTCGTGCTCGGAAAACGGATACGCAGGAAGCCCGTGATTGCGTTCGTCCAGTCCGGCCTATACCTTACCATCCCCCTGGTTGAGGTATTTCGGGTCGAACGGTTCTTTCTTTTTCATCAGCGTCCAGGCAATGATCAGGAGTTTCGCCGCCAGTTTCACCCGCATCTTGGTGCCGATCCCTTTCTCCCGCTCCCGTCCTTTTATCTTGTTCGTGTGATAGACGATAAAGTCTTTGTCGTTCAACGAGCTGATCAGTGCCGCCTGATACAGGGCATAGCGGAGAGCACCCTTCCCATGCTTCGAGATGACCGGTGTGGCGCTCTGTGACGTCTTTCCGCTCCTACTCGCACACAGATCGAAGCCGGACATTTTCAAGACCTGCTTGCCGCTCGTGAAGCGACCAGGATCGCCGATGGCGGCAAGGACCTTGGCCGACACGTCCGGCCCGAACCCGGGGATTGTGAGAAGAAATGAATACTCAGGGAACCCCAGGCAGATGTCCTCGATCTTGTCCTCAAGGGTCTTGATCGTCTCCCGAACGCGGTTAAGGCCGGCAACCATGATCTGTGCCTCGACGGATACCGCTTCTCCGACGCTACAGCCTATGGATTGCTTTGCAACCCGCCATATTTGCATGAGCCGGCGCTGCTGCGCCGTGTTCACCTTTCCGGGCGCTGCGGTGCGGCAGAATTCGTCGTACTCCATGATGGAGATCAGCGAGGGGTCCAGACAGCGCCCTACCACGCCCAGACTCGCCGCAGAGCCGAAGTGCTGGTCCATCTCCGGGAAATACTGGGCCAGAAGCTGGTTCCGGATGCGGACCCGGAGTCCGTGCTCCTCTTTCTTGAGCCGTTTCTTTAAGGACAGCAAACCCCGCAGGGATCGCAGATCCTCTCCCGGACAGTCATAGTACAGGCATTTCCCCAGGGAGATCAGGTCGGCAACGTTCGCGGCATCCTTGGTGTCGTGCTTATCCCATCGGCCATCCATAAGCTCACGGTTCTTTGACGTGGCCGCAGCAGAGACCAGAACAACCAGGTGTCCGCCCTTGATAAGATACTCTCCCAGGGGCTTATGGTAATTGGCCGTAGGTTCCATGCCGAAAACCACCTTCCGAAGGCCATGCTGCACCTTGAGCGCGTCCGTCTGGATCAGAAGCTTCTGGAAACCATCGTATGTATTATCAAAGAACATTCCCTTGTGCAGCGTCTTGCCGGTCGCCGTGCCGAAGAAGGCATTATGCCGTTCCTTGGCGATATCAAGTCCTACGATCAAATACTGCGTCGAACCGCGAATCTCTTTCTTGAATTGACAAAATTCCCGCAGCCTGATACCATCTGAATCATTCATGAGAGGCCTCCTGTTCTAGAATTTAGTTCCAGCATGAACTTATTCTTAGCAGGAGGTTTCTCTTTTTGGTAGCTTATAAGATAATTTTCTTTCGGCTATACTACTCGTTTGGTCTATTCGCTTAATGATATATAACGTTGTGTCCTGCGTGTCATAAAGTTTAAAAAAGCTAATCAACCGCGAGCGCAC
>CAYILT010000411.1:0-1852 GCA_964364055.1 uncultured Nitrospiraceae bacterium
TAAAATGTTTTCTAGGTATCAACGTCCCCAAGATGTTCCTCCCCAAGATGTTCGTGCTCTGGATGAATGCACCCTACTTGAAGGCGGTAAAATTAGGTGCGGTACCAATCCGATTGAGCAAGAAAGAAAAGTAAACAAGATAAATCCTGTACGAAAAGGCTAGGGAACCTGAGGGTCAGCTTGACTCGTTGAGTAATTTGACCCGAGAAGGACGAAGCGGAAACAATGCGATGGCATGTCACCGTTAGATCAGCTTTTTAATGTAGGCGCTGATTAACGGGCTGTTTTTGATGGCGGCTCTTACTCGGTTTTGAGCATTTCAGGGATTTCAGCGTCCCGAACTTCTATTTTGAATTCGTAATCATGGTCAACGCGCTTGGTGAGATCAGCCCGCCTGATGAGTTCCGCCTGGTTGCAGTCTATAATGCTGGGTTTTGTGAGGAAGGGCAGGATCGAACTGTCAACCTTGACTAAACACTCCGCCGCTTTTTTGCTTACCCTGCCATAATACGTTTCCCGTTTTTCAACCTTGGACGTGATGAGGCAGAGAACGAAATCGACTGGATCGGACGGCGCTATCACGAAATGATAGTGCGGATTAACGCCTTCATCGTGGGAGGAGTCTTTGAAGTAGATAATGCTGCAACCGGTGAGTTTTTGTATGTGGTCGTTAAGAAATGCTTCTGGAAACTGCATTAGATGAGGCCCGCGACCAGGTGTTTCGAGTCCGTAACGTGGTCTGCGGACAGGCCGAAAATGTCATCCACGGTGGAAAGCCGTTCCTTAGTTTCGATGCGCTCTCTTTTTGCCCGTTTGGCCTGGAATAAATCGCGACATTGAAGCCACTCGGGGTATCTGTGGGTGTAGTCCCTTAGTTTCCAACTGGAGTATTCGCCAAAGGTCCTGACGACGAATTCGAGGGCTTCTTTGTCGGTATCGGAGAGCATGTCCAGTGCCGGTTTTCGCGCGAGCTTGTTGGCGCGGTAGTTAAGGGCGCCGAATTTTTTGATGAGTCTGTTAAAATAAGTAAGTTCTTTTGATGTAAGATAATCGTCATCGCAACTCAGCAGGTCCTTGACTGTGGAGCCCACTGGACCGTGTTGCATGGCAAAGTATTCGTCGTTGGTGATGGTGCGGCCATATCGGATGAGGTGATACTTATCGGCCAGGTAAATGAGCTTGATGAGGGTTATTTTGTCGGCTGTATGGCCAAGGCGGTTTAAAACGTAGTAGATTGTTTCAATTATTTTGAAGGTTTCAATCATGAATTTGTCCTCGAAGGACTTGGTATTCTATTTCGTTTCGGGGACCGAGTCAATTGACATTATTATAGCAAATAATCGGGGAACGGGGATCCAGCGTTCATGGAAATAGTTCTGGCCCCCCGATATAAGCTATTGTGGATGACGATCGGGCGGCAGGTCAGTTCCGGCCTGAAACTCTTCATACCAGGCCCCGTGTCGTTTACGCGCTGCGAAGGACCCTGATCGCCTTCTGGTCGTCGGCCGTTTTGAACACGCAGGTGGCCGTCTTGCCGGAGCTGGTCGTGGAGTAGAAGTAGTAGATGTTGATGCCGGCATTGGAAATGGCCTTGGATATCTTTTCCAGCGCCCCCACCTTGTTCTCCGTCTCGACCAGGATGATCATGGAATCCTGTATTTCGTCAGCGCCGATCCTTTCGAGTGCCCTCTCCGCCTTTTCCAGGTCGTCCACGATCAGGGTAAAGGTCGCCTTGCGGCGCATGCCGCTGGCCGAGTAACCGGTCCCGGCAAGGATGTTCACGTTCTCCGCGGCGAGAGCCGCCGCCACTTTTGCGGTCAATCCCATGCTGGCCGGGAAGGTTGCTGTGATC
>CAYILT010000412.1:0-1846 GCA_964364055.1 uncultured Nitrospiraceae bacterium
TCGAGAGATCCGGGTTTGGATTCGCGACCGGGTACCAGGTCAGCGTGATCGCACCTGCTTTCTCCGGCTTCGCGACGAGACCTTCGGGAATACCGGGAGGCGGCACGCCGTTGCGGTACAGAAGCAGGTACCTTCCGCTCGACAGGGTCGTCCCGATGTTCCCCAGCGCATCCGTTGCTTCGCTCAGGATGAACTCAGCCTTGCCCTCGGACAAACCGGAGATCCCCACGGTACCGGACCAATGAATGCCGCTGTCCGTTGATGTCATGCCGCTCACGAGCGAGGTCGAATTGTCCGATGCTTTCAGCGTCAATGCCGGCGTCGTCACAGAAGCCTCGTTCAATGCGAGCGTCACGGTGACGGGATCGGGATTGATCTGGAGCGTAGTGCGCGGCGACTGGATCGCCGCAACAGGTCCCTGTACATCGATGGTGATGCCCGTACCCTGGGCATTGCCCCTGTTCCCAACCATGTCTTTGCCCGAGAACTTGTAGATCGTCGGACCCTGAGGGCTCTGCGCAGTGACCGCAAACGTGCCGGCGTAGTGGGTGTCGTCCACCTTATTCATCGTGACCACGATGGGCGATCCTTCCTGCGGTTCCAGGCTGAAGAACGGCAGTTCCTTGAGCTTCTCGCTCACCGTGACCGCAACCTCCACGCTGCCCGGACCGGCAGCCGAGTTCGAAGCTAAAACTTCTGAGTTCTGTGTGTATTGGATAGTGACGACAGACGGATTTGCCCGGTCCGAAGATAGGGACACCAGGCCGGATATCGGGCTTTCGTTTCCTGCGCTGTCCAGGGCAGTCACGGCATAGTACTTGAGGCCGTCGTCGCCGGGATTGTGTTCCGTATACGGATAGGCGATCGGCGTGGTATTGGTCTTTGTCGCTCCCGCAATTGTGGTGAAGGCGGACGTCCCCATATACAGGTTGTAGCCTGTGGGAACCTCTCCTGCACCTTTCGTCCAGGTAAAGCGGATGAGACCGCCGGCAAGGACCTGTCCGGCAAGGTTCTGAGGCGCCGGAGGCGCGCCGGTGTCAACAGCGATCCCGTAGTCCGGTGCATAGGCGCTCTCGCCGCCGCGATGGCCGGCTTTTACCGCGAGCGCATTATTCCCTTCAACAAGCGCCACGTTCGGGAAGCTGAAAGCACCTGTGCCCGATGTCCCCGTTGTCTGCGTCGTACCGACAACGACATTGTTCACTTTCAGGATAACCGTGGTAAAGAGCGGAGCCGTGCCCGAAACATTGACCAGGTAGGTTGGCGTTGTCTGGCTCTCGACATGGGACGTGATCGCGGGCGCGGCCGGAGGCGCGAGGCTCACGATCACCTGGCGCGGGTCTTCGGTCGGGTTCCCCAGACTGTCCATGGCCTTGAGCCTGATCGTGTGGTTGCCGTCGGTCGAAGCGACAACGTTCCAGAAATAAGAAAGGCTGCTGCCGGTCTGGGTCGCGACAACCATCCCGTCCACGGAAAGCTCCATCGAACCCATCGAGCTCTCGGCGTCGTGGGCGGTTGCGGATATCGTTATCGGACCTGTGACAACCTGGCCCGCAATAATGTTGAACGTATCGATCACCGGGCCGGTTGAATCCGACCGGGGTGTGGCGCTCACGCTCTGGACCTCGGTCCGCTCTGCACCAGATATGTTCAGTGCCGTGACAGCATATTGATAGGCAGTATCGTTCGTAAGCCCCGTGTCGTTGTAGGTCGTCACGGTCTTCGCAACGGTCCCGATCAGGATCATCGTGCTTATATCCGTCTGCTGTGCTGCCGTTGTCTTGCGGTAGATATTGTACTGCTTCATGTAGGACGAGCTCACCGCGCTCCAGGAGAGCGTGACCTT
>CAYILT010000413.1:0-1830 GCA_964364055.1 uncultured Nitrospiraceae bacterium
CACGGCTATGGGATTTCAAATGATCCATCCTGCTGTTTTATGATTGCAATGAGCGTTGTACGAGGGGCGTGTCTTGTATCGCGGAAGAGGTTCGAGTCAAAAAGCGGCGATTCCGGACGGTTCCGCAAGCCCCTTTCATTCAAAACTATACAGGAGATCGGGCTTTTGGGCAATAGGATATCATTGTGGAATCAGGAAAAGCGATCTTCCCGTAAAGGTGCAGTTAATGCAAACGCATAAAGTTTTGTTACGTTGTCTTTGCGAGCGACCGAAGGGAGCGCGGCAATCTCGTTGTAAAGTAAAAGATTGCTTCGTCGCTACGCTCCTCGCAATGACACAATATTAAGTGCGTTTGCAATAGTCTCGCGGTACCATTGCAGCGGGCATTTCAAAATGCACGGTGTCCTTGCCGTCGCCCATCCATACCTGTCCGTCCTGGATGGTGATCTGCAGCCGCATGCTGCGCCGGGCCAGCGCTGCCAAGGCCCTGGTGGTGGACACCGGCAGCCGTACCACCGTCAGGTTCCTGATCCGATCGAAGCCGCCGTTCATCTGGTCCCGCCACACGTCTGAGCCATGGCCTCCGTAGCTGTAGATGAACACTTGTCCTGCGCGGCCGCAGGCCCTGCGGACGCGCTTTTCATCAGGCTGCCCCACCTCGATCCAGAGCTCGATAGCGCCGGTGAGGTCTTTCTTCCAGAGAGCAGGCTCGTCATCGGTCCCCATCCCGTTGGCAAAGACCAGTGATTCATGAGCGTGCAGGGCAAAGGCCAGCAGCCGGACCATCAGGCGCTCATCGGTCTCCGAGGGATGGCGTGCAATTATAAGGCTGTGGTCGTGGTAATAGTTGCGGCCCAGATCGGAGATCTGCAGGTCCGCCTTGAAGATCGTCGATTTCAACGCCATGGGGTTCTTTCCTCAGGTATCCGTCATTCCGGTATGCTTGAAGCCGGAATCCAGTGACTTTGGTTTTATTGTTACGTTGTCATTGCGAGCGACCGAACGGAGCGCGGCAATCTCGCTGTAAACTTAAATTTTGGTTCGTCGCTACGCTCCTCGCAATGACATAAGATCGATGATCTCGAAATAAAGTCCTGTCTCACACGAAGCCACGGAGATCACAAAGAGAATCTTGAATATTTTCAATGTGCCTTTCTTCGTGCCTTTGTGGCTTCGTGTGAAAATGTTAGTTCTTATGACTGCATCAAGAGATTAATTGCGTTCGTATTATTACGAAAGTTCGCTCTTCCCGTCTGTATGTCTATGCATGATCTTTTCGAACATGCGAACGAGCCCGGTCCCGAGTGTAAAGAGCGACTCAACATGCAGGTTCTTCTCCGCGGTATCGTCAAAGAAGACATGAAGCTTGGACCCGATATCCTCCTCCGGCTTCCAGTAGCAGATCAGGACCGGCACTTTCGGCAGGGGGTAGAGAACAACGGAGATATCGGAGTTAAAATTATTGAACGATGACGCGCCGCTGAACATGCGCACCAGGTCCTCAAAAAGGTCGTTATAGGCGTCGGCGATCTGCTTCAGCGGTTTTTCGCATCGCTGTTCGAAAAGAGGGTTCCAGGTCCCTCCGTTCTCCAGCTCCCTGAAGGGGACCCACCGGCCGGCACACTCCTCTCCTCTGCTGTGAAGGACATAATCCAGCAGCGGGATCGAGAACCATGCATGGGTATGGCATTGCGACAGGACATTGCCGTATCGGTCGATCTCGAAGTCCTTGCCGAGGCACCTGATTACCAGCGTCTCGCCGTCACTCCGCCCCCCCAGCAGTTTCGCACGCGAAGGCAGATCGATCGTTTCGATCGCCTTCTTGAGCTC
>CAYILT010000414.1:0-1810 GCA_964364055.1 uncultured Nitrospiraceae bacterium
ACCTGAATCCTGCATTGCGATGACCATAAAACGATAAAACCATACGGGTTACACTGATATAATGCGGTTATTTCGCGGACAACCCATCCTATCAGGAGGTAACCCATATGGTTAAACGACAAAAGAAGCATAGCGCGAAAAGGGGCGTGAATCAAGGGCAAAATGAAGGCCCTGAACAAGCGGCTAAAATCAGCCCGAATACGCGCTACGAGTATTGCAGCGAGCGGCTCTCCCCCTTCGGCGGCTTGCTGGCGCTGGAGAAATTCATGGACGCAGTGAAGTTCCGGGAGGTCTTCGCGGAATTCTACCTGCCTCCCGGCCGCACACCGGACCAGGGGCATTATCGGGCGGTGTACGGTATTCTCGTGCTGCTTTTCATCGGATTCACGCGGCTGTGGCATTTTCAGTACATACAAACGGACCCCCTGGTGTGCGCCCTGTTCGGCGTTGCCCGGTTGCCGCACATGACGACGTACTGGCGATGCGTCGCGTCCCTGGGCATCAATCAGGGGAAGTCGCTGCTGTTAGTCATGGCGGCGCTTCGGGAGCGAGTCTGGCAGTTGTGCGGGATCACATACCCCGTGATCCACGTCAACCTTGACACCACGGTCGAGACCCTGTTCGGCGATCAAGAGGGAGGCCGCAAGGGGCACAACCCGAAAAACCGGGGCAAGATGGGCTTCCGGCCAGTTATGGGTTTCATCGAGGAAACGCGGGAGTATCTTGTCGGAAAACTCCGGAAGGGCGCGACCATATCCGGCAAAGAGGTCGCGGAGGTGATCAGGAGCATCAAAAAGTACCTCCCCGCCTGCGTCAAGAAGGTGATTCTTCGGGGAGATGGCGAGTTCATCAGTTGGGATGCGGTAAAGGCCGCCGAAGACGAAGGGCATGTGTACATCTTCGGCAACAAGGCATGCAAGCCGCCTTTTGATCCCAATACGTGGTACAAGGCGCGCCAGAATGACAGCGTGGAATACAACGAATGCTGGTATAAGCCCACGGGATGGCCGAAAGAGTGCCGTTTCGTTTCCATGCGCGTTCCGGGAAAGAAGGCAACCACGGGAAATACACAGCTTGAGCTTTTGAAAGACGGCGGCTATGTGCACCGCGAATTCGTCACCAACCATCCGGGCAGGCCGCACCAGGCGATCATCGACTATGACAAACGCGCGGACTGCGAGAACCAGATCGGCGAGGTAAAGCGGGAGGGGCTGTCGGCAATACCCACGCGGCGGTTCATGAACAACTACGCATATTTTCAGATTGTTCTTTTGGCCTACAATATCTGGCGGTCGTTCAAGATGCTCGCGGAACACAGTGAGAAACAGAAAAGAGCGCAGGAGAAAACGGCAGTCAGCGCCTTGAGCGGCATTCAAGACAACACCATTCGGATCGCCCGGCTCAAGCTGCTCTTGATCGCGGCGAAGCTGGTCACGACGGGGAACACGACGAAAGTGAAATACTCCGAGCACGACAGCAGGGCGGCCGGGCTCTTCAGCTTCATGGAGCATCTTGACGGGATACGCAAGCGGGCACGCCCGTGGTTTGACGGCAGCCTGTGGCAGTGCCGGCACATGGAGGTTTTTAGGGCGCAACCCATTGAAAACTCTTCGTGATAGAACGGTGCAGGAAATTTCTTGCACAAGGCAGACCGATACGCATGAGAGAATGTCTTTTCGGTCTTCCTGCGGTAAAAAACGGTTGACGGGCTGCGAAGAGCGGTGATGCGAGGCGAGCGAAGGGCGAAATATCAGACGAACGCCAACGAAGCGGGAAAACTACGTTTTCGTGCAAGATTCAGGTATTAACA
>CAYILT010000415.1:0-1804 GCA_964364055.1 uncultured Nitrospiraceae bacterium
CGATTTGATATATTGAACCAATTTAGGAGGCAGCATGGCTGATCGAAGGGAAGCAGAAAGGCTTTGGTCCAAGATTCTTGAACTCGAGCGCCAGCCGGTGAAGTCGGAGGCAGACTTTAAGTGGAAGCAGACCGAGGGGAGAAGGCTGCGCGAAGCGTATGCCGCGGCCTCCGGCACCTCATGCAGGCCCGGGAATTGGCGGGAGAATCAACTCAAGGGCGACATGAAGGCAATCGGCAGCGCGATCGGCGGACGTCCTTCCGAGAACTTGACCGCGGAAGACCTGAACAATTTGCCACCGGGCTACACACCGGACAACAACCCGGGAACTTCCGGGAGATAGGAGGAGAAAATGCTGTACATCAGACTGGTGAAGGATTCGTTGCAGCAGATCGCGAAAGACAACGGACTCCGCGTAGCGGCAGACACTTACGTGGCATTCGAGACCGTGGCTACCGGGGTGCTCTGCCGCGCCATGAATCGCGCAAAGAAAAACGGTCGCAAGACGCTGCAATCCTGCGACCTTTAGTCGCTTTGCAGGGGGGCCGGCGGGATACCCGGCCTCCCTGCTTCGGTCAGACCTTCGGCGCCTTCGCCGCGATCTCGACCAGTATATTCTCGATCAGATCGGACACCTCATCCGCTGTCTTGGCCGGGAACCACCTGGAAAGCAGCCCGGAGACCCATTTCTTGCGCTCGGCCCCGGCCCCTGAGGCCGGAATCTTGTGCTCCGCCAGGTGGATTACTGCCTTCGCCACCGCCGCCACGAACTCCTTGTAGTCCGGATCGTTCAGCCCGCCCCCTGCCATCGCCAGGCTGATCTGCTTTATCGCGTAGGAGACCACCCACGCCTGGATCTTGGGACCGGCGAACTTCCAAGCCAGTCCGATCACCAGGGACGAGCCCAGGACCTTCAATCCGAGGGTTCCGGCCACGCCAGTCAGCCATTCCATAGCCGCCTCCACGCCAGGCGCAGCCTGGCAAGCGTCAGACGAAAGATAGCCCAATAAGGCAGGGACGTCAAGATGCTCCTTGATTCAACCTGGGGCAACGTCGAGCGTTTCTTGTGAAAAGATGCATTTAATGCGTTATTTCACTTCGGCTTCTGGCTTGTACGGACCGTCCCACACCCAGAATTTGATGGGATTCTCAGCCTTATACGAGAAAGCGAAGGATGCAAGGCGTCCGTAGAAGTTGTCCGCCCCCACGTTTGCCACGGTCGGAAGGTCGATCCCGTGCTTCTTCGACCAGCCTAGCTCGCCGGCCACGACCAGGCAGACGTGCCCGTGGGGGGTGTTCTTCCGGCCGGCGACCACGAGCTTGAAGCGGTTCGCCTCCGACTGGGCGTGCTCCGCGGAGCAGGACCGCCAGAGGAAATGGCGTTCAACCATCTGATCCAGCCGAGAGATTATCTGGTTTGCCAACCATTCGTCCGGTGCGCCGAGGTCCTTACATCCCACCTCATTCGCGCATAGAGAGACAAAACGGTTGCAGTGGGTGACTACGATTTCCCATTCCCCAGTCACCCTGTCCTGCCGCTTCTCCGGCTGGTTCTGTTGCCAGGTCACGGCTTGCCGCGCGAACTTATCCAGACGCATGTCAGCCCTCGGGTCCCGGTTCCTCAAGCGGCTTCAGCTTCCTGGTGGATGAGGTGTGCTTCAGCATCTTCGGGAGCTTGCGGCGCCGGCGTTCTTGGATCGTGACGTAGCCTCCATGCTTCCCGCCTCCGAGCAGGGTGAGTTTCATCACGGACGGGATACCAAGCGCGGTCAGGAGGCGCTGCCTCGTGTAGGGTCCGCGAACC
>CAYILT010000416.1:0-1804 GCA_964364055.1 uncultured Nitrospiraceae bacterium
TAACCTGTATGGACGAAACGGGCCTCGTTACCGTAACCGAACGACGAGGAACGCTGACATTCGCGCGGCCATGTCAAGTTATGAAACTTTCATGAGCCTTCGGCGCATAACGGAGCATGAAAATTACCTCCCCAACCCCTCCTTGGAAAGGAGGGGCTACATATTATTCCTCCCCTTGCCAAGGGGAGGTTAGGTGGGGTGCATTTACAGGTGAAAAGAAATAACATAGGGGATACGGGAATCATTCATAACGAGAGATCACGAAAAGAATTCGAATTGACAGGAGGTACATGATGAACGTGCACAGGAAGAGACACCCGGAATCGATGCTGTTGATCGTCCTCGTTCTCGGCGCACTGCTCGGCGCCTGTGGCGCCGAAAACCCGGGCGGGACGACGGTGAACACCGCGAGCGGCTTTGTGACCGTGGGAACACCGACAGCGGGTCTGAAGACCTGTGTGTCGTGCCATCCCGTGACGACGGCTGACTGGATGCTGACGAAGCATGCTAATGTGGAGCCGCTCGGCAACCTGTACAGCGCGGGGAATCCTACGCTCGGGCAGATCGCCGGTTGTGCTACGAACTGTCACGATTCAACCGGCGACGGGGCTGGAAACTCGCTCACCGCCGGTATCACCGGGAATGTTGCTCGCCCGGTGGTCGGCTGCGAGTCCTGTCACAGCGGCGGCCAGCTCCATGCCGACCGGGGCGGTTCAGGACTCATCGGTTTAGCGACCACAACGGCGATGGTCATCGGCACGACCTCTACGGTCCAGGCCTCAGCGCAGTTCAGGACCTGCACGGGATGCCATGAACTTCTGGACCCCAGCGATCCCGCAGGCACGGTAGCGACAACGGCTACACATTCAACGCTTGGTCCAACAGGGAATGCCTATGTTATAACCGATACGCACTTTGCGACACCGGGCTCCTTCACCGGGTCGGGCGGAGCCAATATTAAAGACGTCACGGGTTATGCCATGGATTTCAGCAGCGAAACAGTCTGCACGGATTGCCACAATCCCCATAAGAATGCGGACATCAACCGGGAATGGGCGCAATCTGCCCATGCTGCCAAGAATGCAGGCGTTGATCCTCTTGAATACTTCAGCACCGCCTGGGCGCATTATGACTGGACCACGGCCAGCAGAAATGTCTGCCAGCGGTGCCATACCACGACAACGTTTGCCGCCTATGCCGATGCGCTCCGGACCGGCGACAGTGCACGCGCGCGCGGGATCAGAGAAGGGACGATCACCATTCTCTCCTTCCAGGCCACGCCGAGCTTTAAGCCGGAGATGCTTAAGTGCAACGGATGTCATACGGACAATAAGGGCACGGTCAGAAACCCTGGCCCGATAACGGCGGACTACAGCTACCCGACCACGACCAACAACATCACGTATGTTGTGTCCGATGCGTCGTACGCCTATCCCGACGTTAACGCTTCGAACGTCTGCATGGCCTGCCATACCGGCCGGGAGAGCGGTGAAACGGTCAAGAACCTTGTGCTTACCTCCGCGCCAAGCATCACGACGTTCGCGAACCTCTCGTTCATTAACTCCCATTACCTGACCGCGGGGGGGACTGTCTTTACCGCCACGGGCTTCGAGTTCACGAGCTTGAACTATGAGAACCTTTCCAGTTATCGACACGACCAGATCGGCACCGCATCGCTGCCGTTCTCGGGCTCGAATGGTCCTTGCGTCGGTTGTCATATGTCCCGCCCCGGCGGCAGCGGCGACCATTTGTTCCTGCCGGTCAGCAGGAGCACGGTGACGCCAGGGCATATCGACGGCATCGC
>CAYILT010000417.1:0-1799 GCA_964364055.1 uncultured Nitrospiraceae bacterium
AAAACCCGGTCTGCAGGCACCGGTTCCTGACCCCAAAGGGGGCCCGGTAGGAGGAACCGGGAATTAAAGGCATATGTTTACTAGCATAAAATTCATGTTGATAACCTTAAGTAGACTTGATGAGTACACCTACCATCAAACAAGTTCCAATCGCCGGAAACTCTATCGAATATGGATTGTAGCTTGCATATGAACGCGAAGCTAACCGGCCGCCTGCTTTATGGCGGCACGTGTTGAGCGATTTGTTGGAACTATTTTCTCCCTTTAGTCAACAGGAGTGCGGTCAATGAATCCCAGAATATGCCGTGCGATTTCATCGCCCTTCTCTTCCTGAAGGAAGTGACCCGCATCATGAATACAAATTTGAGGTTGGTTCATTGCTGTCGGTATCAACTGCCGAAAGAAAACGTCGCCCCCGCGCGTAATCGGGTCTCCATCTGAGAACATTACCAGTGCCGGTTTCTTCCATTTCGAGAGAAGAGCACGTGTTTTTCGTAGTTCGGAGGCCCCGGGGTCGCCGGGTCGAAGGGGAACAAGCAGCGGCCACGCTGATGCGCCGGCCTTATACGTTGCATCAGGAAACGGCGCTTCATAAGCGGCGATGACTTCTGGTGCAATCCCATTGCCATATGTCAGCCCCATCCGAATCACTCGCCCGATGGGCAGGTCGGTAAATCGTTCGGTAAATTGGCGCCACGCGAGAAATGGCGCCGGCAGCGGCTCGTCACCGTTCGGTAAACTCGTGTTCATGACTACTATGCGGGAAAAGCGCTCCGGCATATCGGTTGTCACGGTGAGTCCGATCAAACCGCCCCAATCCTGCACAACAAGAGTAATTCGATCAAGAGCCAATTTTTGGATGAAGCCAGCCAAGGTATCGTAATGAAGCTTGAACGAGTAATCAGCTATATCGGTGAGCTTGTCCGAACGTCCGAAGCCGACAAAATCCATGGCCAGGACTCGATGGTTGGCGGAGAGGACGGGAAACATCTTGCGGTATAAGAATGACCATGTGGGCTCGCCGTGTAGGCAAAGAATGATATCCCCCTTTCCTTCGTCCAGATAGTGCACTCGCAATCCATTAACTTCGATATAATGTGGCTCGTAAGGAAACTCGGGTAGATTGACAAAACGTTCATCCGGAGTTTGTAGAATTGACATCATTTCGCTCCTGGCAAAGATACATGGAAATCCAACCAGTTATTATAGGGACGGGGTCTTGCACCTACAGGCAGATGCTTTTCCCATTATTCAGAATATCAAGAAGCATCTACATATATATGCCTTTTTTATATGCCTTTTTCATTAGCTTTTGACAGTCCCTCCAACTCCAGCGCACTTTATCCAGCACGATTCTTTCTGACAGTTTATGCATGCACTCTACAATTTCTCAAACATGCAACTCTTGCGCAGTTCAGAAAAAACCTGATGGGCTTATGATGTCGTAGCATGCAGTCGTAAACCTAACGCCTTTACGACCTTAAGCACTGTGGCGAACTCGGGGTTGCCGTTCGGGGACAGCGCTTTGTAAAGACTTACGCGGCCGATCCCGGCCTTGCGGGCTACTTGCGTCATCCCCTTTGCACGTGCGATGTTCCCGATGGCCGTGGCAATGACAGCCGGATGACCATCCTCCATGGCTGCTTCAAGATAATCCGCCATGTCATTGTCCGTCTTCAGGTAATCCACGACATCCCACTTCGTTGTTTTGAGCTTCTCTTTTTTCATAGTTCCTCCCTACAGCATTCGCGCGTACTCCTGCGCTTTTTCAATATCCCGCGACTGCGTACGCTTATCAC
>CAYILT010000418.1:0-1786 GCA_964364055.1 uncultured Nitrospiraceae bacterium
GGATGACCGCGACCTATTATCTTGATGGATCGCAGACCATGACTCCCGTTCAGCAATATACAGTTACGGTCTATGGCGCTGACTCGGACCCGAACCTTCCGCGCTCTACCAATGTCTACGGGAACCCGATCATCAACACTGCTGTCGGCACATTTACTGCTGGGGCCAGTGACACGATTGCGCCGACGGTGCAATGGAACAGCCCGTCCGTGATCGAAATGGGCGGCAAAGTGGATGTTTCCCAATCGTTCCGTATCGAGTCGAACGAACTGCTGGATGTCAATGGGATGACGCTTCGTGGTTCACCGAGCATCGGCGTCAAGCCCGGCGTGCTGTATCTTGGAAAGAACAGCCGCGGTCTGTTCGTCTATGAGTTCCTGTTAGGAGAGACGCTGCTGCTCGATACGACCTATACGCTCTTCGTGTCCGGCGGAAAAGACCTTTCCGGCCACGCGATCAATACGCTGACCGGATCCATAACCACGAAGGACGCCGCGAACACTCCCGGCATCGATCCGGCGGCTGCCGCGGACTATCAGGCCGTCCAGGCGCAGGTCAAGGCTGCGTTTGGCAAGTGGGTCCGCGCCATGAACGACCGGAACCTGGCGCAGTGGCAAAGCGTAACATCAGGTGAGTTCTTCCTGGAATACGACGCGACGCAGGGCATTGACAATTCCATGGACCTGAACCACGATGGCCGCTACAGCTATGGAGAGTTCAGTAATTTCCTGCTCAGGACGTTGTTCCCGCAGTGGCAGTATTGCGGAACAACGGTAACAGGCATCATTTCACCTACGCCCGGGGATTCCATCATCTATGATCCGATCAACGACACCGCCAACTTCGAGTTCAAGCTCACTTCGAGCAATGCGATCAATCCGCTGATGTGCAGCGAAACGACGCCGAGGGAATCGTTCTATCTGGTTTTGAAGCGTAAGAACGGGAACTGGAAGATCATCGGAGGGTCGACGGGGATCGATTCCCGCAGAACGACGTTCGCGGATGTGACCACGATCAAGAAGTACACGCTCGTGAATACGACGACCTATCAGATTATCTGGCCCTTTTTGTTCCAGACCGAGATCGCCGACGGCGGCATGTTGACGACGATGCCGACGACCTCAAACTTGCGGATCAAGTTCGCATGGGACCCGGTCACCGGCGTGACCTCGAACGTCTTTCTCCTGGCGAACGAGCGTAACCCGTATAGCGGGATGGCGATCGCGTTCCCCGCGACCGTGACCAGCCTGGATACGTCCAAAGACCCGATTGCGGACCTCGGCGGGGTTGACGTTTCGGCGCAGTTCGGTTTTTCGACGGGCGCTGCCGCCTCGTTCCAGTACCAGGAAGGAGGGCGGTATTACTGGGAGATCATCGGTCTGGCTACGACGACAACGACCTTTGACCCCAATAATCCGAATGATCCGAAGTTCATTCTGAACGCAAAGACGACGTCGCTGCTCGCTGACATCGCCGCCGCGAGCAGGATCCGCCGTTTCAGCATCGCCGGTCTGTACAAGGATCTATTCGTGGAGGTGCGGGCCGGCGCCAGCGGTACGAATACGCCTGCAAAGTTTATTCCGGCGCTCCGGGGTTATGAAGTAGGCAGCGCTTTCCAGGCGCATATTACGGTCTTTACGCCGAATGACCAGGTTACGAACGGGACATGGTGGTCGTATTATGGCGCTCGACAGACCGGACCGCTGTCGTTCAGCAACCGTCAGGCAACGTTCCTCGTTACGCTCTATAATGGTCTGAACTACGTCCGCGTGCGGGAAACGTCGGT
>CAYILT010000419.1:0-1777 GCA_964364055.1 uncultured Nitrospiraceae bacterium
GGAACAGAAAGTTTCACTTCTTTCAGGAACGTTGCTCCGCTCGCATCGATATTGGCTGCGGCCAGAAAGTTCCCGCCGGATGGTACGGCGTGCGGCAGATTCTGTTCGAGCACCGGCGTGATCTTGACGACTGTGGGCCCCATGAGAGCCCCTTCGGGGATTTCGAGTTTCAGCCCGCCCTCGCCTTCCACAATTCCACCCTTCGCGGTAACCATGTACCTGCCGTCGTCGCTCTTGAAAGTGATATACGTGATGAGCGTCTGGTTGCCGGACGAATCCATGGACACAATCTTTATCTCATCGCCCAGTTGAGCCATGATTCTGCCGGTGAAGGAACCGTTCGACGCTGGCGAGACTGTCAGTATCTCGCCGGAAGTATCGTTAATGATCAGGACAGCTCCCGTGGCTTCGGCTGATCCCTGTGTTGCCGTGATGGTCACATACCCTTCGGCATCCGGGAAACTCGCGGTGATGCTGCCGGCCGCGGGCATGGGAGGCGGCGTGGTGTCTTTAATCGTGAAATGGGAGACGAAATCCTGGCCCATGAAGTAGCCTTGCATGTCCTGAACGGAATGCGTGACGGTCAGAGTATATCGCGTCTCGGACTTCAGGTTTGATGACGGATAAAGCGTAATCACTGTCCCATCAGGGCTCAGGGAGAAAACGCCTTCAACCTTGGTCCCCGAGGCGTCGATAAGCGTAATCGTCTGGGTGGTGACGCTCTCAGGCTTTACCGCCTCGCTCATCGTGATGACCACCTGGGTCTTCGGATCGATGCCGAGTGCATTATCCTCCGGCGCGACCGAGACCACATGGGGCGGTGTCACATTGATGGTTATATCCAGTGTTTTTACCTGGTTCGCGGCTGTGATCGTATCGATTCTGATGCCCTTATCGTTCTTATAGATGTCCGCTGCCGTAACAGTGAAATTCGCAAGGGTCGAGGCCACGAGATATTTTCCGTCTACTGACGTGAGGTCAACGAGCGAACAGGTGTTCGTGCTTACCTGAGCGGAGGGATATGGCTTGGCAGATCCATCTTTAACCGTGCCTGTTGCGAAACCAAGCTGGGCTTTCGCCTGCAGGAAAACGTAAGTGCCGGAAACCGAAATGCCGGACAGGCTGTTTGCCACCGAGGAAATAATCAAAGAGCCGGAGAGCTTTGCCAGAGCGACGAGCTTGAGTTTCCTGACCCCTTTTATCTCAATAGCCCTTGCCACGACGATGGGGAGGGCGGAGTTGACATTGGCAGACGCCGGGATGGAAAGTTCCGCTGACCCTGATAAGGTTCTTCCTGTCAAGGTTACCTCTACTGCGCGCAAAAGGGTAAAATCATTCCCGACAACGCCGGTGAGGGTCGAGGCGGGAACGGTCTTTGTCTCTACGGGTATTGTGCTCGTGAGAGCGCCTTGGGGTATCGACAGCACGTTGCCGTCCTTGTCCAGGAGTCTCGCCCCTTCTGCACCGACCATGGCGCCCGAGCCTTCGGCGCCCTGGCTGAGGCTTATCTCAACGCCCACCTTGCCCTTCATCAGGTCGACGATGGTGTACTCCCTTGATGGAGTAATCGGGAACGTCGATCCGACTTTTCCGGAGTTCTGAGTGCCGAGTTCAGAGTTCAGAGTAAGACCGGTGATGCAGGGATACTTGTACATCACCAGGTCCTGAATGTAGTCCGTCGGCAGGACCACTTCGCCGGACAGGAGGTCGAAGCGCTCCGTTACCCTGGCGTTGATGATCGTGCCTGAGTTTATTGTCGCGGTCGGAGAGGAAAGCA
>CAYILT010000420.1:0-1755 GCA_964364055.1 uncultured Nitrospiraceae bacterium
GATCACGGCGCACAACACAGGCATAATGGCCACCGGTTCCTTCAACCTCGCGCTATACGACGGAGACCCGGCTGCGGGCGGTGTTCTGCTCCAGACCTTCCCGATCGGCAATATAGCGGCTGACTCCAATATAGCAGTCAGTTACGGTTTCACTGCTATGCCGAAGACCTATCGGTTCTATATTGTTGCGGACGCAGAGAACGTCGTTGCCGAAATGTATGAGGACAACAACCTTGCTGTCCGGTCGCTCAAGATCAAATCGCCCGGCGATACCCTTGGCCCGGACCTTGTCCCGTTCAAATTCGATCTTTCAGACGCAACGACTAACGCACAGACCCTGGCAATAAGCGGCAACGCCCTCGTAACCTTCCAGAACAAGGGCGACGACAAGATCACCGCGCCCTTCAATGTCACGGTGTTCGAGGACAAGGACAACGACGGAAAATACACTCCGGGCGTGGACAGCATGCTTGCCACAGGCATAACAGCGACCGCGAATTTTGGAGACGAACCATTGCCCGTCACCATACTCATGATTACCCGTGAATACTCGCCAGATACGAGTTTGGCCGGAAGAATTTATCAGATTGAACGCGACGGCAACATCGAATGGGGACCGGTGTATCTGTATGAACTTATGCCGGAAACCCCGGCCACGTCGTATGAAAGCGCCGCCGTCACGACCGATATAGATAAGGAAGGACAGCCGGTGATCGGCATCCGCGTACATGAAAAAATCGTTATTTTAGACCAAGACGGGTATTTAAAGCCGTTGAAGATGCGATCTTATCATTTGCGGTAATCGCAACTTGTGATTATTATCAGCCGGTAGGGGTATTTTCGGGGTATTGCGTTCGTATGCCTTCTATGATACAAATGGCCATGTTTTTGGAACGCCTTTTCATCTTTTTTCCGAACAGACAGGAGAACTTCGTATGCGGACTTTTAATCGGGTTTTGAGAATCTTCTCAGTTATTACCCTGTTCTTCTTCTGCTGGTCGTTCCTGCCGCTCTATGCTGCGGTCGCCTATGCGGCGGAGAAGCAGGGGGCTGGTAGCCGTCCCGATAAGATCGGGGCGAAGGGCTCAGGGTCCGCGGACCCCTCTCAGTCCCCCCTTGGCAAGGGGGGAGGAAGGGGGGTGGGTGCTACCACCGGCGAACGGTTCGAGAAAGCGCTTGAGGCGATCCGGGAGAATGTAGATAGATTGGAGAAAAAGCATGCCCTGAGCAAAGCCGAAGGGGCGGATAAGGGCGAGGATGACGCCAAAGAGCGGGAAGTCATCAACACCAAGCAGGCCGAGATCGAATCAGCGGATGGTGAATTCAGGAGAGAGTTCGCCGCAACGGAAAAGAAGTTGAAGGATGCCAAGCTTCCGAAGGAAATCCTCGACCGACATTATAAGTTCGTGAAGCATTATGAGGACAATCTCAAAGAACTGAAGACCAACCTGGATGCAGTAGGACAGTATACGGCAGACAGTAAACAGGGAAAGGATGCGATCAGAAAAGCGAAACTGCACCTCGAAAGGACAAAGACGCCCTCAAAACATGTGCCGCTGGATCCGAACAAACTGCCGCATAGGATGGTGAAGGGGAAGGAACGGGCGCCGAGGCTGAGAAAAGATGAGTTCGAGAAAGATTTCCCACAACAGAGACACAAAGGCACGAAGACTGCCGGGATCATGGATGCCGATAGTCGAGAATGGATGCGGATTGCCCTTGCGGCAACATCCACCCCCCTTCGTTCCCCCCTTG
>CAYILT010000421.1:0-1751 GCA_964364055.1 uncultured Nitrospiraceae bacterium
CAACTGCACCATGAACACGGTCCTGCGGTTCATTCCTCCGCTCATCATCAGCGTGGAAGAGATCGACAGGCTCGTAAACGCGCTGGACGGGATATTCAATAAGCGCTGACGGCTTGTTTCGTCGGCACTATTTTTCAGGGCGGCTTTTCAAAAAGCCGCCTATACTTTTTAGATGCGCTAGACAACAGTCGGATCTTTTCAACGCAGCCAAAAGTAGGCGCTTCTAAGCGAGGACGCAGAGGTAACTGAGAAATAGACTACCATGTTTGCCCGCCTGATGGCGTGAAAGCCTTTCTCTGTGCCTCCGTGACTCCGTGGTAAAAATGTAAAATCTGGAGAAACTATGAAAAAAGACCTGCTCACCATCAATGACCTCACCACCGGGGACATAGACAAAATCCTCGAACGCTCCGCCTGGCTCAAGAAGGCTTTAAAGGACGGCGTCACGCACCACCCGCTCAAGGGCAAGTCCCTCGGCATGATCTTCGAGAAGTCTTCGACGCGCACGAGAGTATCGTTCGAGGTCGGCATGTATCAGCTGGGGGGGCAGGCCCTTTTCCTGTCGCCCGCCGATCTCCAGATGGGCCGCGGCGAGCCCGTTGCCGACACGGCAAGAACGCTCTCCCGCTATCTCGACGGCATCATGATCCGCACCTTCGCGCAATCGATGGTGGAAGAACTGGCGAAGTACGCGACGATACCGGTGATCAACGGTCTCACCGATATGCACCATCCCTGCCAGGCGCTGGCGGATCTGTTCACGATCCGGGAAAAGCGCGGGACCCTGAAAGGTCTTGCGTTCGCGTACGTGGGGGACGGAAACAATATGGCCCATTCCCTCATCGAGGCCTGTGTCAAGGCAGGCATGCGCGTCTCCCTCGCCTGCCCTGCCGGCTATGCGCCGGACGCGGCCATCATGCGCGAGGCCAGGCAGGTTGCCGTTCGATCGGGCGCTGAGCTTTCGCTGACCGATGATCCCAAGAAGGCGGTAAAGGGCGCCGATGTCGTCTATACCGACGTCTGGGCGAGCATGGGGCAGGAAAAAGAACATGATCTGCGCGTTCAGGCGTTCAAGGGATACGAGGTCGATGAAAAGCTCGTGAAACTTGCCGGCCCGAAGGCCATCGTCATGCACTGTCTGCCCGCCCACCGCGGCGAAGAGATCAGCGCAGGCGTGATCGACGGGCCCCAGTCCGTGGTCTTCGACCAGGCCGAGAACCGCCTTCACACCCAGAAGGCCATCATGGAACTCCTGATGGGATGACCACGCGATACCATTTTTCATCTCAACTGCATGGTCCCTTTAAAGCAGCAGCTCGAAGACGGCAATTCTTTGCCGAATAATAAATCTCAAATTTAAATATCACGCTGACAATCCCTAAAAAATGTGATATATATGCTTAGTAAATGTGCCATGGACACACGGGGAGGTGTGCGCATGAAACCATTGATCGGCATCACCATGAATCTTGATGAGCAGGCGTCGCGAAGCCTGAACATCCTCGATCAGGACTATGGAAAAGCAGTATTGCAGGCCGGCGGCATCCCGGTCCCGCTCCTCGGCATCAACCAGTCCATTCCCGACCTGGTGAAACGGCTGGACGGGTTCCTTTTTACCGGTGGTGATGATATCCATCCCCGTCATTATAAGGAAAAGCCCCTCTCCGGAGTCCAGATACGACTTGCATCGGACCGCCGCATAAAGTTCGAGACCAGGCTCTTCAAGGCTGCGGCCAAGGACAAGAAGCCGG
>CAYILT010000422.1:0-1749 GCA_964364055.1 uncultured Nitrospiraceae bacterium
TGCCGCGAGAGGTAATGTGGTAGACGGCGCCGGGGTATTCTATGCGCAGAGGTCGAGTCATGGTGCGAACATAGCATAGCTGTTTCGAAATGTCAACACAAAAGACCTGACCCTATAGGTTTATGCTATAGGTTTAGATGCGGAAGGTCCGGCCCCGCCATAGAAACTCCCGCGGGAGGCCGGGCTCCCCGACAGCCATGCGAGACGTATCGCTCGTGGCGACCACGGGGGTGAGCGCCTCGCTGATCAATCGTTCAGGCATCGTCATGATTCTCTTTGATCGGCCTCTCGAACAGGCTGCGGCTTGCGGGTTTACTCGGTCAAAACAGACTCGTACATATCAGGTAGAGGACAGCCGGGGGGATATTTCGAGTGATCTCGGAAGTATGCAATGTTGTGCTTTAGCAGGCCACTGAAAAAGTCTTTTTGCCGTCTTTGCGAGCGAAGCGAAGCAATCTCGGTGTTTGAAATATCAATACGTTAGAGATTGCTTCGTCGCAGAAAACGCTCCTCGCAATGACATTTCGGGACTTTTTCAGCAAACTGTTAGAATATCAAGAATGCGGCGTGCTCCTATCCTCCCTCGATGGCCTCGACATCGGCCAAGTCCTTCATCCTCCCCAACGCCCGTTTGTTCCGGATGAATTCCTTTTTCCCGAGATAATACACCGGGACGGCCCCGAAGGAACCCCTGACGCGCCCCGCTGCGGCCTCCTGCCAGGTCACGCTGGTAAGTGATGTCACGATGTCGACGCGGACCGGGGGGACACCGAGCTGCACGACCTTGTCCGTTGCCGTGAAATCCTCAACAGACAGGCCGAGAGAACCGAAACCGAACTCCTTGAGCGCGGCTACAATGTGACGCCCGTTCTCCGCGTCAGGCCGCACGAGGATATGTCCAGGTCTCCCGTATACCGGGGCGCGCCATGATGTGCAAGCGCATATGCGCCGACGATGATATAGTCGACGTCATGAGCGTTGAATAACGCGAGCAGTTCTCTGTAGTCGTTCTGAGCTTCCATGGCGCTCTCTCCGCAACCGTTCAACGGCGGCAATACGGTCCTCTGGTGATTTCGACAGCCAGAACTGAAGGTTCTGACGGATCTCGGAATGATCCCGCAGGTTCGCTTTTATCACGGTCTTGGCGATCATTGTATCAGACGTTCTCCCGGGGCGGCTATCGCATCGTCCTCAAGATGGTTCTAATGACCTCGGACGAGAACCCTTTGCGTTCCAGGAAGCCCGCCAGGCGTCTGCGGCGGACCTCCGGTTCGAACCGGGTCAGGGTCCTGAGCTTCTTGTCCGCTTCTTTGCGGGCCGTCTCTTCCTCGGGAGCCTCTTCGAAGAGCGTGCCGAGGGTCTCTTTGATGATCTCTCTGCTGATGCCTTTTATCCGGAGCTCTTGTTCGAGACGCCGCCTGCCGAATCCCCGGCTTCTGACCCTGCTCGCGGCCCACTGGGCGGCGAACTTCCCGTCGTCAAGATACCCGAGCCGGGTAACTTGCTCCAGCACGGCTTCGATGATGTGGTCGGTGAATTCCTTGTCCTGAAGCTTGTCCGCAAGCTCCTTGCGGCTGCGGGGACGGATGGTGAGATACCGGTAGGCCGTGTTCTTGGCCCGCTTCAGCAGCCTGTCATGCGCTTCTTCCGGGTGATCGGTGATGTCTTGCTCTTTACTATCGGGATTGTGGGTTCTATTCCGCACTCCGAATTCCGCACTCCGCACTCGACTACTTATCCCCGAACCGG
>CAYILT010000423.1:0-1736 GCA_964364055.1 uncultured Nitrospiraceae bacterium
CGTTACCCGAAAGACGTTTGACGATACGGGCTTCGTAACCATAAGACGTTACCAAGAATTCCGCCATTTCGGCAAGAATTTCATTTATAACTGACTAATCGGATTATTCCTGTATACCTGTATAGTAGAAGAACGCCGGCGGCCTCACCACGGAGACACGAGGCACAGCAATTATGCTTATCGCGAAGGTCAAAGAAACGATCAGGAAATATCGCATGCTGGACCGTAGCGACAAGGTTGTCGTCGCGGTCTCGGGCGGGCCGGACTCGGTCTGCCTCCTGAGCGTCCTCCATGCTTTGGCGAAAGACCTCGAGCTGACACTCCACGTGGCCCATCTGGACCATCGGTTCAGGGGGGCGGAATCCGCCGCGGAAGCGCGGTTCGTTGAAGGGCTGGCAAAGGATCTGGGGATTGACGCGACCGGCGAGGGCCGCGATGTCCCCGCTTACTGCGCCGAGCGGGGCCTGTCGGCACAGGCAGGGGCGCGGGAGGTGCGATACGCGTTTCTCCAGCAGTGTGCAAAGGCCACCGGCGCCCGGCGCATTGCGCTCGGTCATACGGCGAACGATCAGGCCGAGACGCTTCTCATGAGGCTTGTCCGCGGGGCGGGCATTTCGGGGCTTTCCGCCATCCCGCCGGTGCGGGAAAACATCATCAGGCCGCTCATCGGCATAACCCGTCACGAGGTCCTGGCATATCTGCAGGGACAGGGGATCGATTTTCGGACCGATCCTTCCAACCGTAGACCGGTGTACACCCGGAACCGCGTCCGTCATGAAGTGCTCCCGGTCCTCGAGCGGTTCAACCCGCGCATCATAGAATCCCTCGCTACGGCGGCTGACCTGCTCCGGGACGAGAACGATGCCATTGAGGCAATGCTCCCGGGTATCATGTTAAAGGTCCTCTACGCGGAAGGAGGGGCCGTGCGCATCCGGCGTGAAGAGTTCAGCCGTCTCCTGCCCGCGCTCCGGCGAAGGGTCCTGAGAAAAGCCATTGAACTGGCTGCCGGTGATGACGCCATCGATCATTCCTGGATCAGGACCGAGGAGGCCCTTGGCTTCATGGCGGAGGCCCAGAGCGGCAGGAGCATGGAGGTTCCCGGAGGCCTGCTCCTGGAGCGGGAATATGACGACCTTGTCATTCGTGCGCGGGAGCGGGAAACGGTCTTCTGCGTCCCTCTTGCCATCCCTGGAGAGACCGTGGTCCCCGCTGCCCGCCTGGCAATAGAAACCGTCCTCCTGGATGATCTCCCCGATCCCGGCGCCGACGGGGAAAATTATCTCTGGCGGGCCGTATTTGATTATGATAAGATACCGCTGCCTTTATACCTGCGGAACAGACGGCCGGGCGACCGGTTCTGCCCTGCCGGGATGGGCGGCAGGAGCAAGAAGCTCCAGGACTACTTTGTGGACGAGAAGGTCCCTCGGATGCGGCGGAACGCCGCTCCACTCCTGGCAACCGAACAGGACGTGGTCTGGATCGCGGGTATGCGGACCGATGGCCGGTTCCTGCCGGGACCGGGGACAAAGAAGGTTCTTGTCGTTCAAGTGCGGAGTCATTCGACAGGCTCATGATGGTGAGCGGAGTCGCACCATGCTGAATGCGGAATAACGTAGGGGCAACCCGGAGTTTACCCCGTAAATTATTAATACGGGGTGGTTGCCCTCATTCGGGCGGCCTCCCTTACCTAACCCGGACAAGCCGGAACCAACAGGTTACGGTAACGGTGACGACGC
>CAYILT010000424.1:0-1726 GCA_964364055.1 uncultured Nitrospiraceae bacterium
TTAGGGATCAATACGGTCTTCTGCTCCGCGAACCAGGGACGCATGGATGAACTGATGACGTTCGTCCGGGGTCTCGAGGGGATAGGGACCCACACAATCTCGCTCGTACGGGGGGAAGTTGCGCAGAAAGGTCCGAAGGAGATCGACATCAAGGCATACCAGCGGACCATTGAAAAGCTAGAAGCGAACTTGAAAAATGACCCCTCCGGCCGGTACCGGTTTTGGGGCGCGCGGCTCAAGGCTGCCCAGGATATCCTCCAGCGGCGCCTGATCCATGATACGGCAACGAAGAATAAACGGCTGATCCCCTGCTATGCGGGGAAGCTGACGCTGGTCCTTACGGAAACGGGAGACCTCTACCCCTGTGAATCGTTTACCGGGAGAATGGGGAACGTGCGTGAATGGGGATTTGATGTGAAGAAGCTTTTGACAGGCAGCGATGCGCAGGCGGCGCTCCGCGCGGTACAACAGAGCGGCTGCCATTGCACCCATGAGTGCTATATGATGATGAACATCCTGTTCAATCCCGCGCTCCATGGATCACTCCTGCGAGAATACATCCGGAATTAAAATGCACAACGGTGATATCTCCTGAGATTTTCCCGAGAACCGCATTGCCGTCCGGAACGTGTTGGACCAATCAGCTGTTCTGCTTTTTGTCGAAGCAGGTATAGGGGAGGATAACGTGGTGCCTGAACAAAAACCCGTTACCGGGCAGGAAGAGAAAAGAGGCCTGACTGCGTCTCGTCTGGCCTTGAGCGAATTCTACGATGCCTTCAACAGCCGAAATATGGAGAAGATGTCGCAGAACTGGGCTCAGACCGGGGACATTGCAATGGACAACCCTCTCGGCGGAATCAAACGCGGCTGGGAAGAGATCAAAGCTGTCTATCAACGCATCTTCAGCGGCCCTGCCCGCGTGTACGTCGAATTCTACGATTACACCATCCATGAAACGGGCGAGATGTTCTATGCGGTCGGCAGGGAGCGCGGCGAGTTTCGCATCGGCGATGCCGTCATTCCCCTTGCGATCCGAACAACGAGAATTTACCGATTGATGGATGGTCGATGGCAACAGGTCCATCATCACGGATCGATCGAAGACCCCGCACTGCTTGGCCGGTATCAGGCGGCGGTCAGGGACGGAGCGGAAAGAAAGTGACGGGATATCCAAAGCCCGGACGCAGGAAATAGCGCACACCGAGAGGGAAGTATATCACCTTGTTCGCAATCAACCACGCAACCACAGCGCTTATCGTCAAGAAAGCATATCCCGAGGCGCCGCTCGCCGTTCTGCTGGTCTCCGTCCAACTCATCGAAATCGTCTGGGTCGTATGGAATTTTCTGTTGGTGGGTCTACGGGGGCAGCATGGCCCTTCTGGGGATTATTGTTCTCTTCAATCTGGCAAATGCGTCGCTGTTCCTGAAATCACTTCATGGGCCGGAGAAGTACCTGGCGCATAGACCCATGTGGATCACGTCTGTGGTTGGATTGCAAATAATCGTGACGGCGGTGCTTGTGGGGATGTTCAGCTGAACCAGCATCAGCACCTGTGCGGTTCGCTTCTATCCGGCCGGCAAAAAGGACTACCATGCATAATAACGTAGATTGGAAGAAAATCCTCTTGACCGGCGGACTCGCCTCTATCGCTGCGCCTGTTACCATGCTGTTTATAGTGGACCCCTATTTTCGGACAATAGTTTAAGATGGTAACCTGCCATTAAA
>CAYILT010000425.1:0-1717 GCA_964364055.1 uncultured Nitrospiraceae bacterium
TATCCTCCGGAAAAACGAAGGCCGGTAATCTCCCCGCTTCAGACAGCGAGAGCCGATGACAATATCCGCCCTGCCCTTCTGAAGCGTATCCAGAAGAATCCCGATCTCGGCAGCGAGGTGCTGGCCGTCGCCATCGAACTGGATCGCTATATCGTAGCCCTTCGTCCGCGCGTACTGGAAACCGGTCTGCATGGCCCCCCCAATACCCAGGTTGAACGGCAGGCTCGCCAGTTTCACACCGGACTGCCGCGCCACGGTCGCGGTCCGGTCGCAGGAGCCGTCATCCACAACGAGGATATCCGCTTGCGGAACATGACCGCGGAGGTCCCGGATAACTCCGTGCAGACTCTCCTCCTCATTGTACGCAGGGACAATTATCAGTAGTTTATTCATGGGGAGAATGAGAACAACTCGCGGTAACTGATTGTTTGACAATGATAATCTATCCCGACTGAACAGTCAATAGAGGAAGGTTGATTTTCTTGTGGGAGACATGGTCACTCTGGAATACATAAGTACGCGGGAAAGACCATTCCTGTCAGGGTCGTGTCATTGTTTAATGCAATGGTGCAATAACATAAGCTTTTCCCCGCACATTCACGTCTTTTGCCGTCATTCCGGCTTGTCCGGAATCTTTCCTGTATTTTCAGAAGGATTCCCGACGCGCTTCGCTTGCGGGAATGACGTTATAGGGGTTTATGGTCGACTTTGACGTGACACGTGACCGTGCATTCCTGTTGACAAGAGGTGTTATTTCTGGTATTTTTTAGGAAAATCAACTGGTTAGTTAGAGTAACTGATTATTATGGCAGAGCTTATGATAAAAACATCCTTACTGGTCGGCATAGCGCTATCGTGCTTGGTGAATATAACGCATGCTGACATCTACCAGTACGTGGATGACAAAGGCGTCGTCCATTTCACCAACGTCCCCAGTAGTGGTACAAAAAGGACTATGAAGGTCCATGCGGAACAAAAAAGATCGTCACCCCGGCCAGAAGAAAGCGCACCTCGAACATCAGGTGAAAAAAGCAGAGCATATTTGAATGATACAATCCCCGTCTCCTATCTGAACATCATCAATGCTGCCTGCAGCCGGTTCGGTGTTGACCCCTCATTGGTGCATGCCATTGTGAAGGTAGAGTCTGACTTCAATCCCTTTGCGATATCGCGGAAGGGCGCCATGGGACTCATGCAGCTCATGCCGCAGACCGCCAATACCATGAACGTCCGGAACACCTTCAGCCCCGATGAGAACGTCGAGGGCGGCGTGAAACACCTCCGCTACCTGCTTGACCGGTACGAGGGTAACATATCGCTTGCCCTGGCTGCTTACAACGCCGGCGAAACAGCGGTAAAAAAATGGGGTACGATCCCGCCTTTTAAAGAGACGCGGGAGTATGTGAGAAAGATCCTGCTGATCTACAACGGGACCGGCAAGACCTTCGCGCCCCGTTACACCATCTACATCGGTGCCGGCGCAGATGGGACGATCCTGCTCACCGATAATCCCTCAAACCACCCGGACAAGACGCTCCGTCGCAAGATGGGACACAGCCTCTAATCAATGAACTATTATTAGTTTCCTCTGTGTCCTCTGCGGTAAAAAAGGTTTAGCTGTTCTCTGTGTCTCCGTGCCTCTGTGGCGCATATATCTTGACCTATGAGTAATCCCATCTTCGACGAAGTCTCCACTTCTATACCCAAACAACCTATA
>CAYILT010000426.1:0-1717 GCA_964364055.1 uncultured Nitrospiraceae bacterium
GAGAGCGTCTGGGACGAGCGCTCGGTCTAGGACCTGGCCCGGGTGCGCGACCTCTGCGTGTTCACGACCCACACGCCGGTCGAGGCGGGTCATGACAAGTTCCCCTACTCCCTGGTGAAGCAGGTGCTGGGAGACATCCTGCCCATCGACATATTGAAGGACCTCGCCGGGAAGGACAGCCTCAACATGACGCTCCTCGCTCTTAACCTGAGCAAGTACATCAACGGCGTGGCCAAGAAGCACGGCGAGGTCTCCCAGCACATGTTCCCCGGGTACCACATCCATGCCATCACGAACGGAGTTCACACCTTCACCTGGACCTGCGAAGATATGGCCGCGCTGTTCAACAAGTATATCCCGGGGTGGGCAAACGAGCCGGAGCTCTTCGTCCGGAGCGGCAATATTCCCAAGCTGGAACTCTGGGAGGCCCACCGGGAGGCCAAGCGGAAACTGTTCGCCACTGTAAAACAGACAACGGGCGTTGACATGGATCTGAACATCCTGACCCTCGGCTTCGCCAGGCGCGCCACGGCTTACAAGCGTCCCCACCTGCTCTTTCGCGACATCGACCGGCTGCTGAAGATCGCGGAGACAGGAAGGCTCCAGGTCGTCTACGCCGGCAAGGCGCACCCCCATGATGATTCCGGGAAAAAACTGATCCAGGGGATCTACGAATATAGTGAGAAACTCAGGGACAAGATCCCCGTCGTTTTCCTGCCTGGCTACAACATGGACACGGCGCTCAAGCTCGTGTCCGGCGTGGATATCTGGCTGAACACGCCGCTCCGGCCCCTGGAAGCCTCCGGCACGAGCGGCATGAAGGCGGCGCACAACGGGGTCCTGAACTTCAGCGTCCTTGACGGCTGGTGGATCGAGGGGCACATCGAGGGGTTCACCGGCTGGTCCATCGGCGGACCGCCGACGGAATTCTCGAAACCGGGAGACGCCGATGCCGACGACGCCGCAGATCTCTATAACAAGCTGGAGAACATCATTATCCCTAAATACTATAGTCCCGACAAGGACCCCTGGGCAAGGATGATGAACAACGCCATCAGCAAGAACGCATATTACTTTAACAGCCATCGGATGATGAGACGGTACGTAACGGAAGCGTATATCCGGTAACGGCCGGTGGTCCCCGCTGAACGTTCCCGGGCTCTCCGGGGGATCTGCTCAGCAAGATCAGAGAGGTGCTGGATACATGACCATCAGACACAGTACTATCCTTGTGGTCGATGACGACCCCTATGTGCTCGAATCCATCGCGACGCTGCTCAGGGCCTTTGGCTTCACGGTGAATACCTGCGATAATGCCAACAGCGCCATCCAGGAGATCCAGCGAACCGCGGTCGATGTGGTCCTGACGGACATCAAAATGCCCGTCCTGACGGGCGTGGACCTTCTCGGCATGATACACAAGTTCGACCCGCAGATCCCGGTCATACTGATGACCGCCTACGCAGAGCTCGATGTCGCCGTGGACGCCATCAAGAAGGGGGCTTTTGACTTCATCACCAAGCCTTACAACGCCGATTACCTGATCCATACCATCGAAAAGGCGGTGAAATATTCCGGACTGATCCGGATGGAACGCGACTACAAGAAGAACCTGGAGGAGACCGTCCGGAAAAGGACCCAGGAGCTGTCCGATGCGCTTACCAAGGTGAAGAACATGAGCCGCGAGGTCATCACCAGGCTCACGGTGGTGGCCGAG
>CAYILT010000427.1:0-1715 GCA_964364055.1 uncultured Nitrospiraceae bacterium
AGGTCTCAACAGCAATACACACGCCAGCGTCTTGCAACCATATTAACATACTTTACACTGACACTGAAGAGAACATAGGAAACGAGGAATGGCGCATCCCTGACAGCTGCTTTGCCTGTTATCCACCCACAACCGTCTTCTTAACATCCGCCATCGGATAATGTTTATCATTCCCGGTCGCAAGCACAGAATGCTTCACGTTCGCCGTCGCAGCAATAATACAGTCGTCGAGCGCCAGCCCATGGGTTCGATTCGTTCTCTTGTAAGATCCCGCCTTCTCCGCGATCGCCCGCGTCACTTCCACGACCGTGAGGCTGTCCAGGAGTTCCATCGTCCGCTCCCGCTCATGCTCATTCATGCCTGCATGGATCTCGGCGACGGTTATCGCCGAGCAGCAGAGGTCCGCATCCCCGATGGAAGACGCGAGGAACTCTCGCGCGTTTTCCCTTCCCCGCAGAAAGTTGATCAGGACATCGGTATCGACGAGAATGCTTTTCATTTTACCCGCCGATCCCTTGAACTGGCACGCAGGCCGCGGGTAAACGCCTCCGCTCCCTTCTTGAGCTCGGGATGGTCCTTGTCTTTCCAGGAGCCAAAGCTGGTCTGGAGCGCCTTCGCCAGCTTGATCCGCTTCAGCTCTTTTCGCAGGGCCTCCGCAACCACCTTGCTCTGCTGCCGCCTGGGGACCGATGTCTTCAATTCGTTCAGCACGTCATCGGGCAAGAGAAAATTCGCCTGTCGCGTTACCATTGTCATATGCTCACCGTTCCCTTCGTAATGAGTACAGATAATGTAGTGAATTATATAGCGAGTTGTCTACACTGTCAAGTCAGGATTCCACAACTACGATCTTGGGCACGTCTGTCGGTAGAAATATGGCTCTTGTCATGTTTTTATGCATCCGGTATAATGCCTCACTGTTTCCGCGAGGTCCTGTCCATGCTCCCCACATCCTCAGTCGGCAGAAAACTGGTCATGGCCGCGACGGGCCAGCTGATGGTCCTGTTCGTCATCCTCCACGTCCTCGGGAATGCGACCATCTATTTCGGCTGGCTCAACGCTTATGCCGCGCACCTTCACGCCCTGCCGCCCCTGCTGTGGTCCTTCCGGCTTGGCCTCATCCTTCTGTTCTCCTTCCACATATTCTACGGCTTTGCCTTGACCCTGGAGAACAACGCGTCGAAACCCCAGTCCTATGTGTTCAGGAACGACCTGAGCGCAACCGTTGCCGGAAGGAACATGATCTGGACCGGGGCTGTTATCGGCGCCTTTCTTATCTATCATCTGCTCCATTTCACCGTTCAGGTGACGAATCCCGCCCTTGCCGCGGCAAGACACCTTGATTCCCTGGGCAGGCCCGATGTCTTCACGATGGTCGTAAAGAGCTTTCAGAATTTCGGCATTGCCTCCATCTATCTCCTGTCCCTGACCGCGCTGTGGCTGCACCTCTCCCACGGCATCCAGAGCTCCTTCCAGACCTGGGGGCTGAACAGCGAAAAGAGCCTTCCGATCATCAAGAGGGCCGGCGCGTTCGCGGCGGTCATCCTGTTCCTTGCCTATATCGCCGTACCGATCGTGATCGCGATGAGAATAGTGAAGTGATAGTAAGGAGAAGTCCCAAATAGCAAACCCCAATTTTCAAATAAGCACCAAGAACCGATATTGATGATCTCGTAAGAAGTCACTTTTTCACACGAAGGCACAAAGACACGAAG
>CAYILT010000428.1:0-1714 GCA_964364055.1 uncultured Nitrospiraceae bacterium
AGAGAATCCCGGGGAAAGATGTACTTCCGCATCCGGGGGAATATTTTGGAACCGGTGTCCGAGCTCAGCCTCCCCTTCGGCCTCCTCGACGACGGCGCAGGGTGGGATGATGCGACCTCAACATGGAAGAAGATCGACCAACGAGGCTTCGGCGTGCCTTTGGGCTCCGGCGGCCCGCAATACCTGGCAAAATACTGGGACGAGCCGAACCAGCGCGTCCGGTTCGTCAGCAATCTCTCCTATGAGAAAGAAGCCTACCAGGCCTACAGCGTCAGGTTCGACGACCCCTATACCGGAGACCTGCTGATCACTTACAATAAGGCGCTGTATGTCGGCAGCCCCGAGGTGAGCGCCGCAACGTATAACGAGAATGCCGGCTGGATGGAGTACGCCGGCAGCCCCGTGAACGGCCTCATGACCGTCCTGGCCCCTCCGGGCACCGATCCCCGGAACCAGCGGTTCTTCGAGGGCTACCTGGCTGTCAATTTCAGCGACCGGTTCATCAAGACGCCGTTTTTCCGCTACTACGGCTTTGACGGCCTGATCCGCGAAGAGGCGATACCCAAGGACCCCGACGCGCCCATGCCTGCGATCGTGTCTGCCTACCGTCCGCAGGCAGCCGGCCAGGTCGCGATCGCGGTCCCTTCGGTCTTTGACAGCTATGTCATGCCCCATCCCACGAGAAGGCCATCGCCGGCCCTCGGAAGCAGCGGGCTCGACAGCTACCAGTTCTCCATCTCCGCGCCTCCTGTACCGGACGGACACGTGAGCAAGTGCCTCCAGGAGGACAACAACTGCGGAGCGGTCATTGACCCCAGCCAGGGGCCGTCTTCCGTGGCCCCGGTCTTCGACATCCCGTCGAACGACAACAGCAAGGTGCGGGTGCATTACAACGACAACGGCCAGTACTTCGAGGAGCTGTTCATCAACGGCACGCTTGTCGAGACCACGCCGGTCTCGCAAACACGCATTGAGACCCATTACCAGATCCTCGCGGTCCATGGCCCCGCGGCTGTGGTCAGGAAGACCATCTTTGCGAGCCAGCAGGACGACGACCTGCCTTACTGGTTCACCTTGACCGGCGACCGAATCATCGACCGCCGTACGGACTTCACATCAACCTATACCGTGTACATAAACGGAGTGAGCCATGCACTTTCGGGCACGACCTCGGTGCGGTCCCATTACCTCACCCCGCGATTTGAACAGGGCCTGGACGTGAACACACTTTCGCCGGTGCGCCATCTTACCTTCGACCTTGCCGACGACATCATGGGATTCCACCCGGACCGCATATTCATCAGCGAGACCTTTGACCGCCGCTACTTCCTCGTGGCCTTCGACGAATACGCGTACAACAGCGGCGAAGGGATCGTCCATGAGCTCAAGTATCAGCCAACGAGCGCCACGGACAACATCCTGTTCTACGATATTCCGACCAGCAAGCTCCAGAACGCCGACCACGAGGCAGCACGGACCGGCCGCAAGCAGCTTCTGTTCAACGCCGACGGCACGCTCAGGACCGTGCTCCAGAGCCCGATCGATCCGAACGATTCGATCGGGAGCATCGGGATACTGAACTGAGTCCAGAGGAGTGAAAGACACATCACAGCGGGGGCGATATCAGCTGATGTCGCCCCTGTCTGTTTCTGACATACCCCGGCCCGCTCGAGACCACGCTCAGGATCGACGGCGTGCCCACCGGCGTGACGCC
>CAYILT010000429.1:0-1713 GCA_964364055.1 uncultured Nitrospiraceae bacterium
GAAAGAACGACCAGACGGGCAAGGCGAATCGCAGTCTGAAATACGTTTTCGGCTATTCCCTCGGAAAAGCTTTCAGGCAGGCGCTCCATGGGTAACTACTGCGAAGCCTGTTTTGAAAAACAACGCGCCATCGACAAACTTCAGGAAGAGGTCCGGCGACTGAAGGAGCAGCTCAAGTACCGGAAGAATAAGGAAGCGGAGGGCTTTTTCGGTTCTTCCACGCCTTCCTCGCAGATACCCGTCAAGGCCAATACGGATAAAAATAAATGCCGCCGTAAAAAAGGAGCAAAGACTGGCCATGCCGGGAAAGGAAGAACGTCCTGTCCCCCGGAACAGGCCGCCGAAGTAATCGAACTTGAGCCTGTCAAAATATGTTCCCATTGCGAAGGGAACATCGTGACCTTTGAGACCAAGGAACGGACCGTGATAGAAAGCGAACCGCTCCGTCCCAAAAGACGGGTGTACCGCTGCCCTCACGGGCGCTGTGTCAAATGCGGACGCTTCGCCAGGACCAAGGCGCCCTCCGTGCTTCCGAAAAGCCTCTACGGCAACCAGTTGATCGCAAACGCCGCGGTCATGCATTACGTACATGGCGTTCCCATGGGACGTATCTGCGAGCAGCTGGGAATCGGAGCGGGGAGTCTGATGGGTATCTTCCATCGTCTCGCGGGCCTTTTCAAGAAGGTCCCGGAGGCCTTGGTTCTGGAGTATCGCGCCTCATGGGTCAAGCATGCGGACGAGACGGGCTGGCGGAAGGAGGGGAATAACGGTTATGCGTGGCTGTTCGCCACGGACAAAATCAGCATCTTCCTGTTTGGGAGGACGAGGGCGGCAAGCGTGGCCAAGGAGATATTAGGCGAGGACCCGCTCCCCGGATATCTCGTGGTAGACCGGTACTCCGGATATAACTGGGCTCTGTGCATCATCCAATATTGCTACGCTCATCTGCTGCGCGATGTGGCGAAACTCGAAAAGGATTTTTCCGAGGACAGCGAGGTCAAGGCCTTCGTAGCCGTCATGGCGCCGCTTCTCGCCTTGGCGATCAAATTGCGTAAGCAGCCGATATCGGATGAAGAGTTCTCTGCACAGGCAAAACAGGCAAAGTCCGAGATTATCGCCGCCGTCAAGCTCCCCGCGCTGCACCTTGGAATCCGTCACATGCAGGACATATTTCGAGAAAAAGAGCATCGCATGTATCACTGGGCCGTTGACCGGCGCGTGCCCGCCGACAACAATCTGGCTGAACGGGATGTACGACCCACGGTGGTCGCCCGGAAGGTGAGCTTCGGCTCACAATCCGACGCCGGAGCCGAGACCAGGGGCATACTGATGACAACGCTCTATACGCTCAGGAAACGAGGCTTTGACGCAACCGCCCATTTGAAGACCGTGCTGGACAAACTTGCCGAAGACCTTCGCCAGGACCCGTTCCCGCTTTTGTTTCCGTCGGCGCCTGTGACGCCGGAAAAAAACACACGCGCATGTATGCCTACAAAGATACCCACCCCTGCGCCTCACCCATCCGTCATATCGATGCCGTCAGAATATGCATGCGCTGTTTCTATCCACATGATGTCTGTCGCACATTCTCCCTGATTCTTACGGATTTGTACAGCCTGATACTTTCCAATTATCGGATTTACTCGCATAGACGTGGGTTGCCCTCATGATGATGACGTACACCTTGAGGCCCCCCCGTAACTGAAGGCTTAC
>CAYILT010000430.1:0-1712 GCA_964364055.1 uncultured Nitrospiraceae bacterium
AGCTGCATTTCTCTGCGACCTCTGCGGTAAAATATCTTTCGTATTTTCATAGAACTTTTGACACTACCCGAAAAGGGAACGTCCGCTATGACTCCCTGCCGGTACGAAGCGCCGCTCCGTCGAGTTGCCACTGTTTCGCCGGCTGGGGCCGCCCGACGTAATATCCCTGCGACAGGGGGACGCCGAGCGCCTTCATCACTTCGAATTCCTGCGCCGTCTCGATCCCCTCGGCGATAAGGCGGGCGCCCATCGTCTTCGCCATGCCCGTCATGCAGTGCACCAGGTCCTGTTTTCTGCTGTCCCGGTCGATGCCTTTGACGAAGATCCGGTCCAGCTTGATGAACTCGGGCTCCAGGTACAGCAGGTGATACAGATAGGGCGAACGGACGCCGATGTCATCCAGGGCCACCCGGATCCCCGATCGCTGAAGACGGTGCAGGACCGCTGAGATATGCTCCGTCAGCTCACGGTTCGTTGTCTCCGAAACCTCGAACACGATGCGGGCCGGATCGATCTGAAGCTCGCCGAGGAGGGAAAGAAATTCATTCAGCATTGACGTCATCCGGATCATCGTCGTACCCAGGATGTTGATGAAGATCAGGGTCTTGTCCGGCAGGTTTTTTCCAGTCCTGACCGCCGAATCGATGCAGGCCCGGTCCAGGGTAAGCCGGGTATCTTCCGGCAGATACCCGGCCTCGTTGAAAAGCCTCCCCGGGTCCTCAAGCAGCGTGCCCTCAGGCCCCCGGAGGAGGGACTCGAAACCGATGGACTTGCGCGTTCCGGTGTCCACGATGGGCTGGAATACCGTGGAATAGAAACCCCGGAACAGCAGGCTCGTGATAGTGCTGACGGTCTCAGACTGTGTGTCCATGGCTCAATATCCCAAGCTCGTTCAATGCTTCCGAAAGCGTCCTGAACGAGACCGGCTTCTCAAAATAGTAGTCAGCCTGGAGACGATAGGCGGCCTTCATCACATCGGGCCCGCCATAGCCTGTCATGATGATGACCTTGGTATCGTTGTCACGGGCCTTGATAAAGTCGAGGATCGCCAGCCCCTCCCGGGACAGCGCCCCCCCCAGACGTACATCGGCGATCACCGCGTCATAGTTCACGGTCTTCACCAGCAGCATCGCCTCCTCGTAGGTGTCGGCGGTGTCCACATGGAGCCCCGGTCCATTCAGCATTTTTTTCATGGGGTGTAAAAAAGCGACCTCATCATCGACGATCAGGATATTACGGTGCATAGATGCTCCTCCCCTTATTACACTTGGCCTCTGCCCCTCTAACAGCAAGGGGCGTGCCAGATAGCGGGAGCAGGGAAATGGTTTTCTTATCAGGGGGTTGTCGCCGCGAAGGTCTGCCGGGGAGTCTCATTCTTGCACGAAGACGGTCTCAGGCGTGAGATTTTACGATAGAGGCCGGAAAGGAAGAGTGGTTATTTGGAGCACGGATAAGTTCAGAAAAAATCTGGGCACTAATACTTTTCTGTGTGGGCGACCTATGCTTGATGGTCGCGCACAAATACCACGTACCGTCATTGCGAGGAGAGGAGCGACGCGGCAATCTCGATTTCTAAACCGGTTACGAACAGCGAGGATCAGCTTTCCGCTCGATCATGATCGTGTTTTTTTTGGACGGCTCATCGCTTACCTGTTGTGATCAATTTTTTGCAC
Source organism: uncultured Nitrospiraceae bacterium (assembly GCA_964364055.1). Taxonomy (GTDB): domain Bacteria; phylum Nitrospirota; class UBA9217; order UBA9217; family UBA9217; genus JAAXXJ01. Next base: position 1,674 of record CAYILT010000430.1, read on the forward strand.
ATCCCCTTCGCGTCCTGAACGGACCCCTCCGCACCTCCC
>CAYILT010000431.1:0-1708 GCA_964364055.1 uncultured Nitrospiraceae bacterium
TTGACGATACGGGCTTCGTAACCATAAGACGTTACCAAAAATTCCGCCATTTTGGATAGAATTTCATTTATAACTGACTAAGGGAGCGAGCGAAACGATTATGGGAGCCGATAGCCTGGATATTTTGAAAGACAAGGATGCACCGCTCTATACCATGGGTGTCGCCGCCCGCCTCGTGGGGACCACGGCACAGACCCTGCGGCTCTACGAGAAGCATGGGTTGATCCTTCCTAAACGGGAACGGAGGAACCGGCTCTATACCGAGAACGATATCAAGTGGCTGCGCTGCATCCGGGAACTGATCCATACCAAGAAGATCAGTATTGAAGGGATCAAGAAACTTCTCGATTATGCGCCCTGCTGGGAGATCAAGGAGTGCCCCGATGACCGGCGGGTCACCTGCTCGGCGTTCACGAACAAGAGCAAGCCCTGCTGGGAAACCACCCGGTGCCGGAAGGACGAGGATTGTTCCACCTGCGTGGTATTCCTCAGGAGCGGGAAGAAAGCGGCGAAGAAGTAAAGTTCAGTGCGGAATGCGGAGACTTCGACGAGCTCAGTCGAGTCGTTCGGAGTGCGGAGTAAAAATCATTCCAGTATTGATGCATTCGTAAAAAGTCGTCTCCCCGGTGAAAACCGGGGTCCAGTAAACATCGAACACATTGAAAAGACTGGATACCGGCTTTCGCCGGTATGACGAAATAGGGCGTAAACAGACTTCTTACGAGATCATCAGTATTGCATTTTGTGATTCATCAATTCCGCACTCCGCATTCGCCACTCCGCACTTCTACGGATGTTCCTCAACCCACACCACGCCGTCCGGCGTGGTTTCTTTTTTCCATATCGGCGTTATCCGCTTAAGTTCATCAATGCAGAAGCGGCAGGCCTTGAAGGCCTCGTCCCGGTGCTCCGCCGCCACGACGATCAGGACGATATTCTCCCCGACGGGCATCGTGCCGACCCGGTGGATGATCGTCACATCGATCACCCCGAGGTCGTTGATGGCCCGTTCCCGGAGCTCGGCGAGCTTTTTCTCCGCCATGCCCGCATAGTGTTCGAACTCAAGCTTTGCAACGCGGCCGCCCCGTGATACATCCCGGGTCGTCCCCAGGAAGGTCACGATGCCGCCGATGGCAGCCGAGGTGTTTTTTATCCGCGCTATCTCCGCATCAAGGGAAAAGGGACCTTCCTGGATGCGAACGACGCCCTGCCGCTCCTGTCCGCCGGAAAAGGGGGGCATGAGCCCCACCTCGTCGCCGTCCTTGAGCGGGGCATCCTGTTTCACGAACTCCTGGTTCACCGAGACCAGGATCCTCCCGCAGGCCAGAAGGTCCTTGATGGCAGGGCAGCGGTCCCCGACGCGCCCGATCAGGTCCTTGACCGTCGCCGGACGCTCCGTAAGGACCACTTCGGAGACGCCCGCCTTGTCCCTCAGCATCGCAAACAGTTTTACCGTGATCATGCAGCTCTTCTCCTGTTGCCGCTCTTAGTTACTAAAGAATTGTTTTTTCACAAAAAAAGAAGAATGCGCGAGGTACGCAAAAAGAACCAACATCAAAATTTTTTTAACCGCAGAGGACGCAGAGGACGACAACGTCAAAATCTTTTCTATAGGTTTAAGATAAATCAAAATCCTTTGACCTCCTCGCCCTGCTCTTCCTCTGCGTCCTCTGCGGTGAGACGCCTTGTTTTTCCTTCGCGACCTCGC
>CAYILT010000432.1:0-1691 GCA_964364055.1 uncultured Nitrospiraceae bacterium
GACGCCACGCTCGCCACGCCCTACAACATCCGGCCCCTGGACCTCGGCGTGGATGTGGTCATCCACTCGGCCACCAAGTACCTGGGCGGCCACAACGACCTGCTCGCCGGGGTCTCCCTCGGTTCGGACAAGCTCATGAACGACGTCTATCGCATGCAGCGCATGATCGGGGCGACACCCGGCCCGCTCACCTGCTTCCTGCTGGAGCGCGGCCTCAAGACCTTCGGCCTCCGGATGAAGCACCATAACGAGGCGGGGCTCGCCGTCGCGCGCATGCTCGAGTCGCACCCCAAGATCGAGAAGGTCTGGTATCCCGGCCTGGATTCGCACCCGGACCGGAAGATCGCGAAGGCGCAGATGAAGGGATTCGGCAGCGTGGTCACCTTCCTGCTTAATGGCGACGACGCGAAGACCCGGAGGTTCATCGACGCGCTGGAGCTCTTCCTGATCACGCCGAGCCTCGGCGGCAGCGAGAGCCTGGTGACCCAGATGTGGATGATGTCGTTCTTTGATTATCCCGAGGACTACCGGAAGAAGATCGGCATGTCCGACAACCTCGTGCGCCTCGCCATGGGCCTCGAGGATGTGGACGACCTGCTCGCCGACCTGAAGCAGGCGCTGGAGAAGGTCTGATCAAGGCTTTTTTACGGATGGACACGGATAAAACAAGGGGCTTGTTATAAGAGAAAATGCCGCGGGTTCAAACAGCAAGGGCAGGCAGGTCGAAATGACCGCCTGCCCTTTTTTTATAGAGGATCATCTCCAATGCGACTGGGTAAAAGAAGGCAGCTTGTTTCACGGGATGCAGGGGGTTCTGGAAAAGCAAAGGCTTAAGTCTTTACCCAACCCCCGCACTTCCCCGGAGTGGACCTACGAAATTATTGGGCACCCGTCTTGGCCTAAGGAAGCGTCCCCCAGGGGCGAACGCGCACTGTCTGAGGCCGCAGAATCAAGAATGCCCCTCACCCCTGCCCTAATGAAGACTCACCCTCACCTTTGCTTCCTCTCCCCTCTGAGGGAGAGGATAAGAGGAGAGGGGGCATCATCTTCGGAGAAGGAAAAAGGGAGAGGGTGCTTAATTACCGGGCGAGCGGACGTGGCCCACCCCACCCTGCCTCCCCTTAACAAGGGGAGGTGCGGAGGGATCCAGGACGCGAAGGGGATGTGCAAAAATAGAGTGGAAGACCCTTTATAGAAAACACCCCTACTGCAGCCGGGTCCCGCACTTTCCGCAGCGCTGCCGGTGAACATTGCTGCCCAGATACTTGTCGCACGATGGACATCGCCAGTTATAGACAGTGAAACCCAGAAACGCAGCGATGCTGATGGCCTGCAGCCCGAACAGCGTCCGCCCGGAGAGCGGGCCCAGAAGATCGGGGCGTTTATAGAGCACCGCTGCCAGGAGCATGAGGAACATCGCAACCGCGATCGCCACGATCTGGCGACTCTGACGCGCCTTGAACTCCCGCATTATTCCGCTGTCGTCCCTTTTCTGCATTACGTTAGCTTTTCCTTTACCGAATTAATGATCGTCTCGTAAAAAGTCGTCTCCCCGGTTCACCCGTTAGACCTTCTTGCATAGCGAGGAGGCTTGGATTTCCGTGGATTCGTTCCATTAGCCTGATAGGTCTAACGGGGTGAAAACCGGGGTCCAGTAAGCATTGAACTCAATCATTCGACATGCTCATGAT
>CAYILT010000433.1:0-1664 GCA_964364055.1 uncultured Nitrospiraceae bacterium
CCCAGACCATGTACGATGACATACGCAAACACGGCGGCAAGGCCATCATGTGGAAGACCGGCCATTCGCTCATCAAGGCGAAGATGAAAGAAACCGGTGCGGCCCTCGCGGGGGAAATGAGCGGTCACATCTTTTTTGCAGACCGGTATTTCGGGTATGATGACGCGATTTATGCGGCATGCCGGGTCGTGGAACTGCTCAAGAAGACCCGGCAACAGAAGAAAGTCAAGGAACCTCTCAGTGCCCTCATCGCTGATCTTCCAAAGACCTTCAATACTCCCGAGATACGCTTCGACTGTACCGACGCGCTCAAGTTCAAGGTCGTCGAACAGGTCCGGCATATCTACGCAGCTCCCGAGAAGATATCCCTCCCGGTCCGGGAAGTAATTACCGTCGACGGGATCCGGGCCGTCTTTGAGAAAGGGTGGGGTCTCATACGGGCGTCCAATACCCAGCCCGTTCTGGTCATGCGCTTTGAAGCTGTTGACCAGGCATCCCTCCAGGCCATCAGGGACCTCATGGAAGAACAGGTCCGGAAGGTCATCACCGGCCTGAGCTGACCCGAATATCTTTCACGCTTCTCACCTGAAACGATTCCCGCCCCAGGATACCGCTGTCCCGCAAATCGAGAAACGAGGCGTATGTCAACCTCTTTTCCATTTATGGTTGACAATCACGTCTGCATCAGGTACAACAATACTCTATGAGCGCATCGATACGCACAAAGATCGATTCAGCGGCAGACAAGATACTCAGTGGCGGCAGGATAGATCTTGCTGAGGCACTTGCACTTTCAGAAGCCACCGGTACTGACCTCACCGATCTTTTTACGGCGGCCGGCCGCGTCAGGGAGCACTTCCGTGGTACCTCCGTCGACATTTGCTCCATTGTCAACGCGAAATCAGGCGCCTGCAGCGAGGACTGCCGCTTCTGCGCGCAGTCGTCCCATTATTCCACCGATTCGCCGGTCTATCCGCTTATCGGTGTGGACCGGATGGATGAAGCGGCCCGGGGAGCCAAAAAGAACGGCGCCCGCCGGTTCTGCATCGTGACCAGCGGACACGGTATCGACGACGACACGGACCTCCGGAACATCGCCCGGGGCATTGAGCGGGTCAGTGCCGCCGGCCTTTCGCCCTGCGCCACCCTGGGGACGCTCACCCTTGACCAGCTCCGGTATCTGAAGGACGCCGGTCTTCATCGCTATCACCACAACATCGAGACCTCCCGGGAGTTCTTCCCGAAGATCTGCACGACCCATACCTTTGATGAGCGAACGGACCTTCTGCGTCATGCCCGCTCGATCGGCCTTTCGGCCTGCAGTGGCGGGATCCTGGGCATGGGCGAAACCGTACTGGACCGTGTCAGCATGGCATTCTCACTCAAGGAACTGGACGTCGAATCGGTCCCCCTGAACTTCCTGATGCCCATCACGGGGACGCCGATGGACAAGGTGACGCCTCTTGATCCTCTCGACGCGCTCCATGCCATCGCCCTGTTCAGAATGATCCTTCCGGACCGTGAGCTCCGTGTCTGCGGCGGCAGGGGGACTGCCCTGGGCAGCCTCCATCCCCGGATCTTCCAGGCCGGGGCCGACGGATTCATGATCGGAAACTATCTTACCAGGACCGGGCTCGATCCGGAAAGCGACCTCCGGATGCTCA
>CAYILT010000434.1:0-1662 GCA_964364055.1 uncultured Nitrospiraceae bacterium
CCGTAACCGAACGTTGAAAATCGTTCAAAGACTCGCGCGAGCATGTCAAGTTTTGAAGAGAAATAACACACTATCCAAATCACCCATACATTCCAAAGTCCAATGGACCGAATTTCAAGCGTTCCGGACATTGGAATTTTAATTTTGGATATTATTTGGAATTTGTCGTTTGGGATTTGAAATTTCTTTCCCCGAGGAGGCTGAATGAAGGTAAAAGTACTGGGGTGCTCAGGGTCAGAGACGATCGGGCATATGCCTCCCGGCTTCCTGGTGAACGACCGGGTGATGCTGGACGCGGGCACCATCAGCGCGGCGCTCAGTATCGAGGCGCAGAGCAGGATCACCGACGTCTTCATCAGCCATACCCACCTGGACCACATCAAGGGGGTCCTGTTCCTGGCGGACAACATCATCGGCCGAATCAAGCAGCCCGTAAACATCCGGGCGATCCCGAAGGTCATCGATGCCATCAAAAAACACCTGATGAACGAACTGATCTGGCCGGACTTCACGAAGATCCCCACGCCGAAGAACCCGGTGCTTGCCTACAAACCGTTCCCGGCCGGCAAGTTCATCAAGCTGACGGGCCTCAAGGTCAAGGCGATCCCCATGAACCATCCCGTGCCCGCCGTCGGCTTCCTGGTGAGCGACGGGAAGTCTGCCTTCATCTACAGCGCGGACACCGGGCCGAACGAGGGCCTGTGGGCCGAGGCGAAAAAAGTAAAGAACCTGAAGGGCATCATTGTCGATACGTCCTTTCCGAACAATATGGATTTTGTCGCCGGCGCCAGTGGTCACTTCACCCCTGCCCAGCTCCACGAGGACCTCACGAAGGCGAAAGTGGCGAACAGCGTGCCGATCTTCGTTTACCACATCAAACCCGTCCATAAGAAGCGGGTGATCAAGGAACTTCACGCCCTGGGGAGAAAGAATGTCAAGATCCTTCAGGAAGGGAAGACCTATACGTTTTAGGAAATTATAGATCCGAAGTTCGAAGTCCTGGACAATGGCCGCGTTCAATGACACCGCTTTGAATGTCGGCGATCTGTATTGTTTCGGATCTTACGCTTCGGATTTCGTATTTGCGGGAGAAACATGGCCTGGTTCAAAAAAGAACGACCGGAGAAGCTGAGCTCCGAGACGCCGGCGAAGAAGGTCAAGATCCCGGAAGGTCTCTGGGTCAAGTGCGATAACTGCAAGGAGATCATTTACCGCAAAGAGGTCGAGAAAAACTTCAAGGTATGCCCGAAGTGCGACTACCACTTCCGCATCACGGCATCGGAGCGACTTCCCTACCTTGTCGATGAAGGCACCTTTCTTGAGGTGGAGGACGGGCTCTCCCCCCGGGACGCCCTGGGTTTCAAGGACTACAAGGAAAAGCTCAAGAGCAGCCGTAAGAAGACCGGTCTCAAGGATGCCATCATATCCGGAGAGGCCAAGATCGGCGGCCGTCCCGTGCAGCTCGTGGTCATGGACTTCAACTTCATGGGCGGCAGCATGGGCTCCGTCGTGGGCGAAAAGATCGCCCGGGCAGTTGAGCGGTCCATTGAGAAGAAGACCCCGTTCATCTCGGTAGCATCCTCGGGCGGCGCCCGGATGCAGGAGGGGATTCTCTCGCTCATGCAGATGGCCAAGACCTCCGCCGCCACAGCGCGGCTTGCC
>CAYILT010000435.1:0-1655 GCA_964364055.1 uncultured Nitrospiraceae bacterium
CAGGACATGAGGGCCGATATCGCCAGGGGGACAGTATGATTACCGCACCTGAACCGCGCGAATACACGGCGCAAGCAATCAAGGTGTCTTCCGGGGCCGGGAACAAGATCATCAATGTCAGCGGGTATCTCGACATCATCCTGTGGAACGTTCCGGCTTCCGAGACGTACAAGTTCTCAATCAAGGGGCCTTCCGGGATCGAATACTACATGAGCCCGAACATTCTTACCGGGGATACGACGGTCATCCTCTCGCCCTCCGTGCCCATGACCGGCAAGATGACCGTGTCGATTATCGGAGCATCGGCTGATGGTTCTTTCGAGTTCACGCCAATCGGAAATCTGAAATGAAGGACAGGACGATACGAAATCCCGACGGGAGCATGATCATCATCTCCGATGGCGAGATCACCTTTGTTCCTGTCGATGGAAAGGAGCCCGTGATGAAGAAAAAAGGATTTTGGGGCAAGATTCTCGCGGCCGTTGGGATATCTGCGTTCCTTCTCTGCTCGGTGTCTCATTCCACTTCCGTGATGGTGACGAATAATCACCGGAAGAACCAGCTGGAGACCTATATTGTGACTTCGACGTGGACGCCTGGCGGCGGCGTTATCACCGGGACCAAGGCTTTCGCCTTCCAGAACACATCTGCCGACGTAGACGTATCCGTCGAGAGAATTGATCTCATGAGCGTCACCAGTGGGACTGTCACCAGCGGGCCGATGCAGTTCTGGATATACACGGCCACGCAGGTCACTCACGGCAGTTCTTCCAATTCGAGTATATATAGCCGACAGACGCCAAATGTCTCAACGCCTTCATATATTTCCTACGGCATCAACCCTACTGCTGTCCTGTTCGAGGGCAAGCATGATGCTCAACTCCCGAGATATGTCGCCCTTGTCAACGCGGATGAAACAGCCACAGTTCTACCACAGCCTTTGAATCCGATTATGACCATGTCGCCGCAGTACGACAATGTCCAGATTCTCAAAGCAGGCACGAACACGGCATTAATCATCGAACAGAGGCAATACGGCGCGACTGATTATACCGCTGGACTGATTTTCTGCCGCATTGTCTTCACGACCCGTTGACGGGGACTTACTTGTCGGTTACAATAGGTCAAGCGCATCGAGAGCTGGGCAAATGTCGTAGGAGGTTTCCCATGGCTCCCATGTACAACAACGAAGCGCGCAACGAGCGCACCAGCCACAAGGAAGGCGGCTCGAAGGGCAAGCAGGGCGCCCATGGCACCGGCAAGGAAAAGGTGTCGGCCGAAGGCGGCAAGTCAAGCTCTCCCGATTTCAAGCCCGCCGCTCAGGTCATCGGTGCACCGATCACCGGTGAGCTCGAAGTCCCCGGCACCAGCATCATGAAGGGCGCGTCCGCGGTCCAGTTCGAAGGCGCGAAGAAGGGCAATCCCGGCAAACCCATGGGCGGCGCGGGCGGCCTGCGCAAGTCGAAGGACGCCGAGAGCGCTGGACACTAAGGCCGCGTGGACATCACGCTGGCGAAACCCCCGCTCAAAGTCCAAGGGGAGCAGGAGAGACAGGAGAAGGCGCTGCGCATCCGCGCCTACTCCTTGTCCGATGAGGAGCTGGACGCCCTCGAGATCAAGCTGAAAGGCTGGGTCGAGTCCTGGGAGCGCAACAC
>CAYILT010000436.1:0-1650 GCA_964364055.1 uncultured Nitrospiraceae bacterium
GCAAGAAGGTCTAACGGGGTGAACCGGGGAGACGACTTTTTACGAGACCATCAAACCTTGTCAGGAAGACTTATTGACAGGACTGATCTCATGGCTGACCTCCTGTACTACGAATACACTACATCGGGCTCTGCTGTCAAGCCTGCGTTCTGATTTCGGCCACACAGGATCACGGGACTTATTCGATCCCGCTTTTCTCCTTCTTCTTGATATACACCACCTTTTCCACCGAAGCATGCACCGTGCCCTGCTCGTCGGTCAGGTCCACATGATAGGTACGGTCGATATTCCGGGCGTGCTCCAGCTCCCGCTTGATCAAGTCAAGCTCGTTCCCGTCGATCAGGAACCGCGCGATGAGGGCTGTCCGGCCAGGTTTCTTGAAATTGATGCAGGCAGACTTGTCCCAGACAACATAGTCCTTTCCCAGGTTCATGATCAGCATGAGCATATACACCGGGTCCACCGCCGCGTACATGCTTCCGCCGAAGATAGTACCCACGTAGTTCCTCGTCTGCCAGGAGAGCGGCAGCCTGATGCGGACCTCGCGAAAGTCGCTCGCCACGTAAGTTATACGCGCGCCGGTCGAGCAGTAGGCGGGAAAGAGGTTGAAGCCCCACCGCATCAGTTTTGTTTTTAAGGACTCAGGCATGGGAAGAACCCTCCGGTGTCAGCTATCCGACGCCGACCATGCGCTTGGCCGAGATGACGGTGTTCTTGAGCACGATGGCGATGGTCACCGGGCCGACGCCGCCCGGCACCGGCGTTATGAGCGAGGCTTTTTTCGAGACCGCGTCGAAGTCCACGTCGCCCACGGTTTGGCCGTTCGGAAGAACGTTGATGCCGATGTCCACCACCACGGCCCCCACCTTCACCATGTCCCCGGTGATGAGACCCGGCCTTCCGGTCGCGGTGCAGAGGATGTCGGCCTGCCGCGTTTCCGCCCCCAGGTCCTTCGTTTCCCGGTGGCAGACCGTGACCGTCGCCTCTTTGACAAGCAGCATCATGGAGAGCGGCTTGCCCACGGCGAGGCTCTTGCCAACAACCACGGCCTTTTTTCCCTTTGGATCAATCCCGTAGTGTTCCAGCAGCCGCATGACGCCGTAGGGCGTGCAGGGCAGGAAGGTCGACTTCGCCGCGAGCGTGAATCCCGGCTCGAAGAGCTGGGTCGTTGATTCGTCCGCTGAGAGCCGTCCAACCGAGATCGATCCCTGACCGTCTACATCCTTCTCCGGCGCAATGGCGTTCATGACCTTCCGGGTGTCGACATACCGCGGAAGAGGCAGGAACACCAGTATGCCGTTGACCCGTTCGTCGTTATTCAGGCTTTTGACGAGGTTCAGGATCTCGTTCAGCGACACCGAAGCCGGCAGGGTGTGATTGTAGATGTCGATCCCGGCCCGGACCGCTGCGCCCTGGGTGGCCTTACTATACATAAAGGAGGATCTGTCCTCGCCTGCCAGGACTAGCGCGAGCCCGGCCCGGATGCCGAGCTTCGCAAGCCGGTCCGTTTCCTCTTTCACCGCCCCGATGATCTTCGCGGCGAGTTCCGTCCCCTTCATCAACGTGACCATGTCCCCTCCCGGCCGATGGCTTAGTACGCCAACTATAGCATGAGAGGGTCCTGGATACAACGGGGAAGGCCAATTTCCA
>CAYILT010000437.1:0-1649 GCA_964364055.1 uncultured Nitrospiraceae bacterium
TCATTGCGCCTTCCCGCACTCCCTGCAGTACTTGCCGTATACCAGCGTCGGCTGATTGCAGGCGCCGCAGGTCTTGAACTGCGCAAAGCCGCAGAACGGGCAGGCCTGCGAGCCGGGGGGAAAGTGTTTCCCGCACTGCTGGCACAGGCCCTTTGCGATCCGCCGCTCCATCAGTTTGTCCCTTGAAAAGAGCTTCTTCTGGAAAATATAAATGACGAAAAGAGCCGCCGCCACCGCGAGAGCGATGACCAGGTAGTGCCATAGCGCAACGAGCTTCAGCGACTCCAGCAGGTCGATGAGCTTCTTCAGCAGTTTCTTCGGGATGATGTCGTAGACGGTCTCGATGATCTTGAAGAAGATCGGTATGAACGAGACGACCAGGAGGTGCGAGGAGACCAGCGTCTGGATGCCGCGGCTCTTCCTGATGCTCGCATTGTTCCAGAGGGAGAAGATCGCCAGGAGCGGCAGCAGGAAGATCATCTCCATGCCCAGCCTCTTGACCGGGTGCCAGAAGTACAGGGTGCGGAGATCGGACCTCAGCTTTTCCCGGTCAGCCGGCTGCAGGGTCTCCAGTTTTCCCCAGAGCAGTTTGACCGTCCCGTTCCCGTTGATCTTCTGCTCCGCTGCCTCGATCTGAGCGCGCAGGGTGTTCAGGGCGTTTGTTTTCGCCTGAACGTCCGTCTTTATCGTGTCTACATTCGCCTGCCCTTCCTTCTGCCTGGCGATGGTCTCCAGAAGGGACGTATCGTAGGCCCCCTTCAGATTGTTGATCTCCCGCTGAAGGTCCTTTGCTTCACGGTCAAATCTGCCCCGGTCTTCGAAAAGAGCGATCAAGTCCTTGTTGTTCTTCATCTGGTCAAGGAGGTCAAGATAGGGCGCGCAGACCGGGTGACGTTCTTTCTTTTTCTCCTCGATCTGATAATAGCTGTTGCTGTATGAAAGGATGATGCCGGAGAGATTGTCCGTCCGGTTCGTGGGGTTCCAGTCCCTGTTGATGACGATCTCCCTGCAGGAATAGGGAATGTATTCGTCAGGAGAGGAAAGCTGCCGGGTGTGCTTATCAAGGCCGTCGAAGATCGAGGTGAGGATGAAGAGGTCGAGGAAGATTATGATGATCAGCGAGGCCTTGCTGATCGGCTGACTGCCGAGGCTGGTGAGATTGGTTTTTATCCTGGAAAACAAGCCCTTCATCGTTCCGAACATGCCCATGGTTTCTCCTTATGATTGATGCGTCCGAGCTCGCCTGCCGCCAGACAGCCGGCGTGGAGCGGCTCATTGGCGTTTAACTTGTGGATTTCGCGCCTTATCCGACCTCCCGGCAGAATCGGTCCTAAAGCCATCTCCGGACCCGTTCGCAGTACGCTTCGAACTCGCTTCCGAACAGTGAAGCTAAGGCCCTTTCTTCCGGCATGATCTGGAACCGGTTGATATAGACGATGAAAAACGGGATCAACACAAAGGTCGCGAGGTTCGACAAATAGACCGCCCACCCTGCGAGAACGAACAGGAGCGATAAATACATGGGATTGCGGGTTACTGCGTAAACTCCGGTCGTCACCAGCGATGCAGCCTTGCCGGGTTCTATGGGGTTCAAGGTGGTCCTGGCGCGGAGAAAAGACAGGATGCCTGCTCCGGCGAACACACCGCCC
>CAYILT010000438.1:0-1629 GCA_964364055.1 uncultured Nitrospiraceae bacterium
CTAATTAGCACCATTGTGTTTTAACTGTAATGCGTAGCCCGCTGGCGCGGCCGGGATCGCCCAAGCCAAGCCCGGTTTAGCGTCAGTCGGTGTTGTCGCTTTCGTTAATTCTCATTTTCCTGCTGCTCCGTCTCGACCTCATACCAGTTGATCTTTCGCGTCATATACATCACTACGGCAAGGATGATCAAGAGCCCGATACTGCCCATGATGAGCGCGTAATCCTCGAGCTGCAGAACTATGAACAGGTAGGAATACAGGACCGCCAGTATCCCCAGGATCGTGAGCGCGAATCTTGAATTGGATACTATCGCCTTCGCGTATCCCGAGATCATGAGCGTAACGGCTGCGGCTGACAGGATGTAGGCATAATTAAAATGCATATGCTCCGACAATGACAGGACCAGGGTGTAAAACAGCAGGATCGCCATGCCTATGAGGATGTACTGTATGGGATGGACCCTGCGCCGGTTGATTATTTCCGAAAAGAAGAACGCCGCAAAGGTGAACACGAGGAACATGATCGAGTATTTTGCAAGCCGCGTCGATTTCTGGTAGATATCGGCCGTCAGGATCAACTGCAGTCCGAAGGCCGATGGGGTGACCTTGTGTTGCGCACCTTCCCAGAATTGCGGGTAGTTCCTGTTCAGGTGCAGTATCTTCCAGTTTGCGGTAAAGCCGTCTTTCTTCACCTCGCGGGTGGCCGGCAGGAACGCGCCATTAAAGCTTGGCGAAGGCCAGCTCGAATTGATCTTGACGGTATTGGATTCGCCGACGGGTATCAGGCTTATCTGCTCGCTGCCGTTCAGGTTCAGAGCAAAGGAGAACCTGTTTGGTTCGTCCGGCGTCAAGGACCTGATCAACGCGCCGACGCCGGCGTCGGCAAGGTCGGTCGTCTTGAGCCCCGGGTCGGCATGATAGGCGGAGCCGTTGAAGTTAATAACGATCTTGTCCTGTATCCCGCGCATATCGGTAATACCGACCGATAGATGGGCCTTGTCCCAGAGGATATTCTTTTGATCGATGTTCGACCGGCTCATTGGCGGCAGTCTGAAGTTTCCGCTGAACTGGAGCTTGATATTATAGAGTACCGCCTCAAAGAGGCTTCTATAACGCACTTCAGGTTTTATCTCGCCGGTTACATCCAGTGTTTCGGGAAGGATATGCAGGTAATTTAGATTAAATTGCGTTTTCCCCTCATTGTCCTTGAAAAAGGTCTTGAAGGGGACGGTAATGAACGGGCCGGTTATCGTCTGACGGTCTCCCCATTTTTGACTGATCTCGTTCACCACGGAATCCCGTCGAGACTGTCTTTCGCGTATCAGCTCTTTTATCATTGCGGCCGGGATGAGCAGCAGCAGGATCAAGATACCGATGGAAACTATTTTCAGCGTAATGGATCTCTTGATATAATTCGATGTCTTCTTGACGGCATCCTGATCGTTTATCATGTGTCTCCTCTCGAGATAACGACACGGGTGCGGGCAGCGAAGTCTGCGCCCCTCAACCCTGGTCAGTATTAGTCGGACAGAGCGAATGCAATACCCGGCATACTGTGCTTCGGTCCTTCCTGATCATTGCGCCTTCCCGCACTCCCTGCAGTACTTGCCGTATACCAGCGTCGGCTGA
>CAYILT010000439.1:0-1612 GCA_964364055.1 uncultured Nitrospiraceae bacterium
ATGACGTAGCCCCCGGCCGCCATCAGGAGGCCGACGAAAATGATCAGCACCTGGTTGCCGCGGAGCCGGACGAATTCAATGTGTTTGAACGTACCCTCTGGTTCCGCGGGCGCCACCACAACGCCGGTATGCCGGGAAAGCTTTGCCAGGAACTGGCTCGCTTCCTCCATGATATGGTGCAGGTCACCGCTCTGGAGCGAGGACGCCTGGTCAAGCTGTTCCGTAATCCCCTGCGTATCCCGGTCAAAGCTGATGAGCGAGTCGATGTAGTACCGGTAGCCCTTTTCCGTGGGAACCCTGCCTGCCGAAGTGTGGGGGTGCATGAGAAACCCCAATTCCTCCAGCTCGGCCATGATGTTGCGCAGGGTCGCCGAACTCAGACTGAAATCGTAGCTTTTCGCGAGGACCGTGGACCCGATCGGGGAGCCGGTCTGGATATAGCTGTCAATGACCGCCTGCAGGACCTTTTTTGTTCGTTCGTTCAAATCCATTTCAAATCCATACGGCACCATAGACAATGGATCAATGATCGGTCCAAAACCCTCCTTAGCACTCATAGCCTAAGAGTGCTAACAATTTAACATGTAGATATTATCATGTCAAGAACTTAGTAATCCACCCTTGAGTGTCCTGTTGTCAGATTCGAGAAGAAAAAAAAGCCGCTCCTGTTCCAAAAAATTCTTTCCGGAGTGGTCTCAATCTATTGTTTTTTAATGTTTATCTACGTCTTTACCGCGGGAGTTTCTGAAGGGGAGGGATGTTGGACAGCCGGATCTCTTGTGAGAGCTGTTCTTATTTGCCCCGGGATTTTGGAACGTAGTACAGCGTGCCCTGGCGCATGCTGAGGATCTGGCGGATAAGATCATCCATATCCTGGGGATTGTGGACAAAATCGATCTCGGAGGTGTTGATGACGAGAAGGGGGGTCTCGGAATAGCGAAAGAAATAATGGTTATAGGCGTCGTTCACGGCCTCGATGTAGTCGCGGCTTACGTCCTTTTCGAACAGCCTGCCTCGCTGCTTGATGCGGCGGAGGATGGTCTCCGTGTCAGCCTGGAGAAAGATGACGAGATCGGGCCTGACGATCTTGGTCTCGAGCATCTTATAGATCTGACCGTACAGGGACAACTCGTGGTCGCTCAAATTCAGATAGGCAAAGATGCTGTCCTTGGCAAAGAGATAGTCGCTTATGGTGACCTGATTGAACAGGTCGTGCTGGGAGAACTCCTCCTGCTGGGCGTACCGGCTCATAAGGAAGAATATCTGCGTCTGGAACCTGAACCGGGCGGGGTCCTGGTAGAAATCCGTGAGGAAGGGATTCTCCTCGGCGCGCTCGAAGATGATGCGCGCGTTCAGCTCAGGCGCGAGGAGCGTTGCGAGACTGGTCTTTCCCACACCGATGGGCCCGTCGATCACAATATACCGGGCATGGCGACTTGCGGCTTTCTGGTTCATGGTGTCTTTGTTTCCTGCCGGCATTTTATCACCGTATGGGGATCTTTCAGTTCCCGGTACAGCTGCGAAGCCGTCCTGCACAACCGCGGATGCATCGCGTCGGGCGCGAGCTCGGCAAGCGGCGCGAGCACGAACTTCCTCAAGGCCATCCGCGGAT
>CAYILT010000440.1:0-1598 GCA_964364055.1 uncultured Nitrospiraceae bacterium
AAAAGGAGATATGGCCATGAAGAACGAAACAGTAAAGACGGGAATGAAGATCGGAGCGGTGGTAGGTGGAATTCTGTTCCTGGCATTCGGGGTGATGGCGGGCTTCTACTTCGGGAGCTACGGGACCCTGTTCATCCTGCAGAAGCTGATGGGCGGGGCGGTGGAGCCGACCCTCTTCGTCAGAGCGGCCATCGTGGCCGGCATCGGGGTGGGCATCGCGGCCTCGGCGACGGTGAGCATCGTGACGGGCGGCCTGATCGGGACGGTCCTGGGATACGTGGTATCGGTGCCGAAGGTGATGAAGGACGCAAGGGCTGCGGCGAAGGCGTAGGAATCAGACGCCAGACAACCAGAGGACAGACAACAGACCAAAGGCGGCGGGGAATATCCCCGCCGCCTTTGGTCTGTCCTTGCCGGGCTCACCGCTCGGCAAGATCGCTCTTCATCTCAGACAATCTTTCCGGCCGTTGCTCCGGCTGCTTCTTTTCAGATCGCTTCTCCTGTTTATGGGAGGCCACGGTGCCGAGCTTCCAGGTATATACCCTGCCGCAGCTCTCGCAGGACGCGCCTGCAAGCGACTCACTGCAGTTCGGACAATAGATGACGTAATGCCGTGAGAGGAGACTGTCGTGATCGTCGAGCACAACGCTCTTGCCGCAGCACTTGAATTCCTTTGTCAGGTCCCCGCCGCAGACACAGAGCCGGTCCATGGGCCAGGGAAGCATCTCCTCCAAAGTATAGATGGCCCGGGAGAGAAGGTCCATAAGCTCGTCCTCGGTCGCATCGCCGAAGAAGGACTCCGTCAGTTTTTCCCGGATATCGATCATCATGGGGTCTTCCTTCAGGAACTTCAGAAACTTCAGGGTGCGCACTTCTCCCCTGCCGATCCTCGACAGCGAAAGGAGGTTTTTATTGGTCCTGTAGTGTTCCTGCAGATAGAGGAGCGTCCATAGCTGCGTCAGGTCATAAAAGCATTCGAGGACGGGATAGTATCCATATTTCTCCTTGATCGACGCCTCCACCACGCCGCGAGACTCCGGGATCCGGGGAAAAACGGCGACCAGGAATCCCTCTTGGAAATCCTCGTAAAAGAACGGTGTGTCGGCGAAGTTCCTGCATCCGCAATGAGCACACTGGACGATGTTGAACTCCCAGCGGAGCAGGAGCTGTTTCACCTGCGGGGTCCGCGAAACGTCGACCCAGGTAATAACCTTTGCCTGGAATTCCCGGTCGCAGGTCCCGCAATGAAAGGTTTCCTGGCTGTATGCCTCCGCCTGGTTGACATTGATGGTTAGCATGAATTTATTATACACCACATTCTAAAAAACTCACTTTGAAAAACGCATGCCCTTTGTGGTAGAATGCCGCGCCATAGGATGAATTATATTGCACCTTTTTGCCGCACGATCCTACTCCCGGTTAACGAGGTAACATATGCCCACGAAAGAAGAGTCAATCCTGACCACGGCGCTCCACTCGGAGGTGGAGAACCGCTTCCTCACGTACGCGCTTTCGACCATCGTGTCGCGGTCACTCCCCGACGTGCGCGACGGCCTGAAGCCGGTCCACCGCCGCATCCTCTATGCCATGTGGGAGAT
>CAYILT010000441.1:0-1596 GCA_964364055.1 uncultured Nitrospiraceae bacterium
AAAATAAAGCGTCTCGGCAATAGATTAGGGAAAAATCATCTCCGGGAGGAATAACTGACAAACCGATTTTGGGGACGTTGTTGCTTACATTGCGTTGTACTATGCCCATGCTGCCCCCAGCCAAGAACCGACCCCGCGCTAATGGCTGCTTCAATCTTGAAGATTGACGGTCTCGTAAAAAGTCGTCTCCCCGGTGACAACCGGGGTCCAGTAAGCATTGAACTCAATCATTCGACATGCTCATGATGGTGAGCAACGTCGAACCATGAAAAGACCGGATACCCCCGGCTTCAATCATGCCGGGGCAGGCCCTTTTCGCCGGCAAGACGAAATAAAGAGAATTCCGACTTCATGCGAGTTCATCAAGTTATTGAAGCAAAGCATTAACGTGAGGGTTCAGGCTGGAAGCCTGAACCCGAGGTGTTTTTATGTCCCCCTAAACCAGTTGACAAAGGGCGCTGATAAAATTAATATGTGTTTGTGTTAAACATCGACAAACAGGTTGAATACTGGCGTAACGGCGCTCTTGAAGATTGGGAGGTCGGCAAGGAGCTGATCAGCGGGAATCGCTTCAGGCACGGCCTTTTTTTTCTCCATCTTGCGCTTGAAAAACTCCTTAAAGCCCATGTTTGCCGTACTACGGCTGATATTGCCCCGCCCATTCATAACCTTGTAAGACTGGCCGAAAAAGCCGTTCTGAGACTTACCGAAGAACAACAAAACCTGCTGGCTGAAACAAATGAGTTCAATATCGAAGGTCGTTATCCCGGGTTGTTGTTGCCTGTTCCGACGCGGGAAGAGGTAAACAACTTCATGGTTCGCGCGGAGGAGATGTTCAAATGGTTGACAAATCAGTTAGATCATCGGTAGAAGCCTTTCTCAGAAAGGTCAGCGAGAACGGGGTCTCTGTGCGATACGGGGTCATATTCGGCTCTCAGGCAACCGGGCGATCAAACACCCTAAGTGATATAGACCTCCTTGTCGTGTCTCCTCGATTTGATGAAAGGCGTGAAAGGAAGGACATAAACCTGCTGTGGCATCTCGCCGCAAGAACGGACAGCCGGATTGAACCTATTCCTTGCGGAGCAAAACAGTGGCTTGAGGACGATTCCAGCGCTATAATCGAGATTGCAAGGCGGGAAGGCGAGGTCGTGAAGGTGTAGAGTCGCCGGACCCTCCAAGTCTTGCGGTTTGACGCCTCGCGGGCGCTTAACGGGAACATATTGATAGGCATCGGAATTGGAAACAACCTCACGGGTGTTCACTGAACGACGGCCTCCTTGATGGATCTAAGGTCGTTTTCAGCGTCCTCCGCTGTATACCGGAGGGGCACATTGCGCTCATTCAACAAGGTAAGCATTTCCCACTTATTAGAGACACCAGCCAGCTCCGCGGACTTCCCCAGTGAAAGTTTGCCTTCCCGATATAATTCGACTGCAAGGGTTCTCTTTAAAAATTCAGGCAATTCTCGTTGCTCCACAGTGACGGCAGCCGCAATGGAATCCGGTATGTCTATAGTTACTGATCTTGTTGCCATCTCTTTTCCCTCCACGATGTCGTCATGTCACACCAACGCGATATTACGATTTAAGTATA
>CAYILT010000442.1:0-1586 GCA_964364055.1 uncultured Nitrospiraceae bacterium
ACAAGCCCCGTTAGAGGCGGATGCCTCTAAAGCGGGGCAAGCCGGAACCAAAAGGCGTCTCTCGCGGAGCACGGGTCGGGCGCAGAGTAAATCAAACCAGAAATCGAGAAAGGCTAAGATTTGTCCGCAGATTGCACAGATTCCAAAAGTAGGCGCTTCTAAGCGACACAGATTAAACAACAACCGTCCTGAACTGTGGTTAACGACTAAATCTGCGTTAATCTGCGAAATCTGCGGATAAGTTTTTCCTCCGAGTCTGTGTTGTTATGGTCAATACCTTGCCTTTTCAACTTTATTACGAACGAACCGAAGAATATTATTCTTAACGCCTAACGCCAGCACGCCAGCGACACCCATTTCCCGTCTACGAGACGTTCAACACAGGTCAACCCGCTGCTCTTCGCGGCCGCAACTACTTCATCGTCCTGCCCCTTGAGAATTCCCGACATGATGACGATTCCTGCCGATACGAGACGTGATGCGATCTCGCCGGCCAGCTGGACCAGCGTTCCTGATATGAGGTTCGCCGCGATCATATCGAAGTTGCCCTTACACTGGTCGATCCCGCCTTCGAGCAGTTCGATCCTTTCCGCCCTGTTTAATGCGATATTTCTGCGCGACGCCTCGATTGCCAGAGGATCGGTGTCAACACCGACGACCGATCGAAAACCCAGGGCGAGAGCGGCTATCGCCAGAAGCCCTGTCCCCGTCCCGAGGTCGAGGAACCTTTCCGCGTTGACCGCACCAGCATACCGTTCCATCAGGATAAGACAGGACCTCGTTGTCTCGTGGTGCCCGGTGCCGAAGGCCATGCCGGGATCGATGATCAGGGGGATCCGTCTTCCCAAAGAGTGCTCCCAGGGGGGAAGGATCGTAAAACGTTCACCGACATCGAGGGAGGTAAAGCCCTTTTTCCACGACTCGTTCCAGTCGGCATCGGGGAGCAGAATGTGCTCGATCCGTACGGGGATATCGTGTCCTGCCGCGTTCAGGAGCAGGGGAAATACCTGCAGTTCCCCGATGATCGAGTTCAGCGGCGCCGTTGCGGGAAAATAGGCGGTAATGGCATGTTCCTGATCAAGAGAGCCGAGAGAACCGAGCTCCGCCAGTTTCCTCAACAGAGGGTCTTTGAATTGTTCGGGGATGGTGATGGTGATCTGATGATAGGGCATGGCCGCCTTGAACGTGCACCGGATCATTGTTCTGACCGATCGACAGCGTATTCTATCGGATCATAGCGGGCAAATCAAACGTATTTTATGATGAATACTGATGCTGCATGGCATGAGAGCAGAGGACATGAGGATCAAAAAACAGACTAAAAAACACTTGCGCCTGACAAAGAGTGTACTGTATACTTTAAAAAATGACGGGAAAGGAGGCCTAAATGAACGAAGATGAACTTTTGCAGCGTATCACGTTCAATACAGCAATTTTCGGCGGGAAGCCGATAATTCGCGGAATGCGGATGGCCGTCGAACATATTCTCGGAATGATGGCCGCTGGGTCAACGGTCGAAGAGTTGCTGGAAGCGTATCCTTTTCTGGAAAAGGAAGATGTTCAGGCATGCCTTGTATATGCCCATC
>CAYILT010000443.1:0-1579 GCA_964364055.1 uncultured Nitrospiraceae bacterium
TTCCTTGTAGATCATGATAACCCTCGGCATAGAAACTTCCTGCGATGAGACCGCTGCAGCGGTGCTCAGGGACACGGCCGTTCTTTCGAACATCGTATCGTCGCAGGTGAAATTGCACGAACAGTACGGCGGCGTGGTTCCCGAGCTCGCTTCACGGGAGCACTTGAAGAACCTCATGCCCGTCATCGGCGAGGCCCTGTCGGCGGCATCGGTCACGCTGAAGGACCTCGGCCTCATCGCCGTAACGTCAGCGCCCGGGCTGATCGGCGCGCTCCTCGTCGGCGTCTCAGCGGCCAAGGCCATGGCCTATGGCCTCGGCATCCCGTTCATCGGCGTCCACCACGGCGAAGGCCACATCCTTGCCGCGCACCTCGAATATCCCGATATCGGTTATCCCTCTGTCGCCCTGCTCGCCTCGGGCGGGCACACCGCGCTCTACCAGGTACAGGAGTTCGGGAAGTAC
This sequence comes from uncultured Nitrospiraceae bacterium, assembly GCA_964364055.1. Lineage (GTDB taxonomy): Bacteria > Nitrospirota > UBA9217 > UBA9217 > UBA9217 > JAAXXJ01. Next base: position 464 of record CAYILT010000443.1, read on the forward strand.
ACCCTGCTGGGACAGACGCGGGACGACGCCGCGGGCGCGGCCTTCGACAAGGTGGCGAAGCTGCTCGACCTCCCCTATCCCGGCGGACCGGTCATCGACCGCCTGGCGCAGAAAGGAAATCCGCGGGCGATCGCCTTTCCCCGGGGGCAGCGGGAAGGATATGACTTCAGCTTCAGCGGGCTCAAGACCGCGGTCAGGAACCACGTTTCGCTCTTCCGGTCGAAAGACAAGGACTTGGACCGGTCACTGAACATCAACGATGTGGCTGCAAGTTTTCAGGCGGCCGTGGTGGAGACGCTGGTGGAAAAGACGTTAAAGGCGGCAAAAGAAAAGGGAGTGAGCAAGGTTATCGTGGCGGGAGGCGTGGCGGCGAACAGCGCGCTCAGAAATGAGATGCAGCGGTCATGCGACGTGGCGGGCGTGACGCTCTTTCTGCCCGGCATGGGTCTCTGCATCGACAACGCGGCCATGGTGGCCCTTACGGGATATCTCCACTACCAGCGAGGGGAACGGTCGGACCTCGGCCTGAATCCGCGGGCGAGCATGGCGCTGTAGCAAGGGACCGCGGGGAATACCCGGAGGGTCCTGTATGCCGGGGACATGACCGCTCCTATCCGGCCTTCTTGCGCATTCTTCCCAGCAGCACCGCGGATAGGTAGAAGTCCGGAAACTCCTCCTGCATCACCTTCTGGTAGAAATCGCAGGCCTCGCAGTTTTTGAATTTCTGTGCAAAGGTCCCCTGCACCGCGCCCTTGCAGAGCGTTCCGCTCACCACCCAGCAGGTCCGCCGGCGTTCGTGCCGTCATGGATCCCGTCCAGAGCATCTTCAGCGGCGGCCGGACACAGTCCCTTGTCGTGAACGTGGATGCCCTGGGGCCGCCTTCCACACTTTTTGAACTCCCAGCAGTTCAACTTCGTCATTCTGTCGCTCACGGTGAGCCACTCCTTTCCGTCGTTGCTGCTCTTGCTTGCCGGAAAAAATGTTGCAGACCCCGCGTTCACTATGGCCCCCGCGGGTCCTGCTGCCATCCCCTGGCGCCCTGCCGTAATGTCAATTCTTTGCCTAATGTCCGTTGAAGTTCGTTTAACCTGAATCTGTCCCGAATTTAACCAGCT
>CAYILT010000444.1:0-1559 GCA_964364055.1 uncultured Nitrospiraceae bacterium
TCCCGCCGGTCTTTTCCGCTCCGAGGGGTCGCCAAAAAAAACGGGCAGGGAGTTTGTCTCCCTGCCCTTGTGCTATCCCCTGTGGCGCCTGCCGATACTGACCCGAACGGTCATATTCTGCAACTGTATGCAAGCTCCAAACTGTATAGAGGATAATATATATCCCATATATTGTCAAGAAAAAACCGTTCAGCTGTCGCTTCGCAAGGATTGGCCAACCCTGCCAGCGGTCGTCAAAAGGGCGGTCTGCTCACGATATTTTAGTGCCTTTTTTCCGCTTTTCTCCCCCGGGAGAGTATGCTATACTTTCGCCTATGAAAAATGAGATCCTTCCCCTCGACCAGATGCTGGGAGAGCAGGCCCGTCAGATCTCCCGAAAGACGTTCGTTAAATTTGAAGGCAAGAAGTACTCGTACCGGGAAATGGACCGGCTCGCCTCGGTGTTCGCGGTCTTTCTCCTGGAGCGCGGCCTTCGGCGCGGCGACCGGGTCGCCCTTCTGAGCTGCAACTGCCACGAGTACCTCGCGGCCTATTTCGGCATCATCAGGGCCGGGGGATGCGTCCTGCCGGTCAACAACATGCTGACCCACGAAGAGGTGGACTTTATTCTTCAGGATGCCGGCGTGACCACCGTATTCTACGACGCCGAATGTTCGAACACGGTGCACAAACTCCGGCAGCGGGACCTCGAGAGCCGCCAGTATCACGCTCTTTCGGAGACCGTGCGGAAGTTCTCCCCCTCCGGTCCGTTGCCGGAATTTCCCCGGTCGAATCCCGATGACGTTTCGACCATCCTGTACACGTCTGGCACCACGGGCAGACCCAAGGGCGCGCTCCTGACCCATCGGAACATTATTTCCAACGCGCTCGCCTCCAACGAGGTCATCCATATTTCGCCGAAGGACCGGTTCGTGGTTTTCCTGCCGCTGTTCCATTCCTTTACCTTTACCGTGTGCGCCGTACTGCCGCTCCTGCGGGGCGCCATGATCTCGCTGCTGCCCGGCGTGAGGCCTTTCCAGCGGGTCGTTAAGAGCCTTATCGTGGACCGGATCACGCTCTTTGTTGCCATTCCGACGGTCTACAAGATCCTCGCTGAGAAAAACATGCCCTTCTTCATAAAACTGCTGTTGAACCTCAGACTGTGCGTCTCCGGCGCCGCGCCTCTGCCGGTAAAGGTCATCCGGGAGTTCGAGGCGGCCTTCAAGGTGCCGCTCCTGGAAGGGTACGGGCTCACCGAAGCCTCGCCCGTTGTTTCCAACAATCCCCTGGAAAAGGGGATGAGCAAGCCCGGCACCGTCGGCAAACCGCTCCCGGGGATCGAGGTAAAGGTGGTGGACGATGCAGGCGCACCGCTTCCCGTGGGGACTCCCGGCGAACTGATCGTCAAGGGGCCAAATGTGATGAAGGGCTATCTGAACCGCCCCGAGGACACGGCCAAGACCATCAAGGACGGATGGCTCTTCACCGGCGATATCGCCGCTCTCGATGAGGATGGATATATCAAGATCATCGACCGGAAGAAGGACCTGATCATCGTCGATGGCCTCAACGTGTATCCC
>CAYILT010000445.1:0-1501 GCA_964364055.1 uncultured Nitrospiraceae bacterium
CCTACAAACGGATACATTTCAAGGTTGAGAACAAGATCACCTGGGACGGACCGAATCCCTGCGTTGCTGGAACTCTCACAAACCAAACCCTTTTGATAGACGGCACGAAGCTCGCGACTGACGTCGTAGACCTCTACTTCGCCACGGCGGATGATAACGGCTCATCGGGATGGACAGCGAACGGGACTTCCGGCTATCCATTCCTTCTCCAGACGCCCATCACGGTCGAGGCCAACACCAACACGGTCGTGAAGCTCATGTTCCTGACCGCGGGAACTGTGCAGTGCACGGGCGGGACCATTGCGGAACTTCTCCCTCCGGACATGAGCACGGTGACCTATGTAGAAGCGCCGCCAGTCGCGGCCGCGGGCTGCAATTTCAACGGGACCCAGACCTACTGGTTCGTACATTATAATTTTAACAACTGGGTGAAGGATACCCTCACCTCGATGGGAACGCCCACTGCGCAGCCCACGCAGGACCAGGTGCTTTCGAACTCCGGAGTGAACGTGGGCTGGGGCACCGTAACCTTCGAGGCGCTTGATTCGAGCGGTTCCGGCACCTGGTCCGTTGAACCCCGGTTCAAGGCCACGGATTACGCGAATGCCGGCATGACCGAGCATCGGCATCGGCTCAGAGGCTGGGATCCGACAAATCCGGATGAAGGGTTGCACGACCCGACTGACGCGAGCGCACTCGGCCGCATGGGCGGCAGGTATACGGTGGCAGGCCAGAAGCTCATCATGTACTTCCCCCAAGGCGGACATGCGGAAGGCGCGGTCAGCATGGACTGCAATACCTTCGTGGGCACGAACATCTCCACGCCGAGCGAGAATGACATCATCTTCGCCGTAAAGAAGCCTTCGATCAACATGTCCGGCACGGGCTTCCCTGGTGGACAATATCAGATGATCAGCAATGCTCTCGATATCACCTATAGTAAGAATACCGGGACAATACTCTGGTCTTCACCGTCAGGGAGTGCTTACCCGACCGGATGGATGTCCTTCCAGCCCAACCCCATGTATCTGGATACCACGGCGTTCAGCAATGCCGGCGGGATGTTCGGGTGGAAGCCCATGTATCCCCTTGGCACGACGTGGGGTGGAGGCGGGTCCTGGACATCGAACGGCCCCGAAGAGCGGATAGATTGGAGCACAGGGTTAAGTACGCAGTTTGCCTCGGCAGTGACCAGCACGGACGGCCTCTGGACGAATCCGACGGATACGACCAACGATGCGTTCATTGCATTCAATGATCGCGGGAACGGGATCATCGCCGGAAGCATCCTGGAGGAGGACCTGCGCTGGACCGATGTGACGAGGTCGCAGCATTATCTCCAGGCAGGCGTCATTGTCAGGACAGCTGATCAAACCACTCTCTCCATTGCGGACCTGGTCGGGAAGTGGGTAATCGGCGTGATCGAGAGCTCCATCCATGACAACGATACGACGTGGAACAGCGGCAACGAGAACGCGCAGTTCGGCCTGACCTACGGTGA